>JARXAJ010000075.1 GCA_029865965.1 Aquabacterium sp. | reverse complement strand
CCCATGCACGACATCCAACAGAAGCTCGAGGCCATGCGCGCCGAGGCCCGCCTGGGCGGCGGCACCAAGCGCATTGCCGCGCAGCATGGCAAGGGCAAGCTCACCGCACGTGAGCGGCTGGAGCTGCTGCTCGACGAAGGCACGTTCGAAGAGTGGGACATGTTCGTCGAACACCGCTGCGCCGACTTCGGCATGGACCAGAACAAGATCCGCGGCGACGGCGTCGTCACCGGCTACGGCATGATCAACGGTCGCCTGGTGTTCGTCTTCAGCCAGGACTTCACCGTCTTCGGTGGCGCGCTCAGCGAGGCCCATGCCGAGAAGATCTGCAAGGTGATGGACCAGGCGATGAAGGTGGGCGCGCCGGTGATCGGCCTCAACGATTCAGGCGGCGCCCGCATCCAGGAAGGTGTCGCGTCGCTGGGCGGTTATGCCGATGTGTTCCAGCGCAATGTGATGGCCAGCGGCGTGATCCCGCAGATCAGCATGATCATGGGCCCCTGCGCTGGCGGTGCGGTGTACAGCCCGGCCATGACCGACTTCATCTTCATGGTCAAGGACTCAAGCTACATGTTCGTCACCGGCCCCGAGGTGGTGAAGACGGTGACGCATGAGGAAGTGACCGCCGAGGAACTGGGCGGCGCGGGCACCCACACCAGCCGCAGCGGCGTGGCCGACCTGGCCTTCGAGAACGATGTCGAGGCCATCCTGATGCTGCGGCGGTTCTACAACTACCTGCCGCTGAACAACCGCGAGAAGCCGCCAGTGCGCCCCAGCGCCGACCGTGCCGACCGGCTGGACCATTCGCTCGATACGCTGGTGCCCGACAACCCCAACAAGCCCTACGACATCAAGGAACTGATCCTGAAGGTGGTGGACGACGGCGACTTCTTCGAACTGCAGCCCGAGCATGCCAAGAACATCGTCATCGGCCTGGGCCGCATGGAAGGCCAGACCATCGGCATCGTGGCCAACAATCCGCAGGTGCTGGCCGGCTGCCTGGACATCAAGAGCAGCATCAAGGCCGCGCGCTTTGTGCGCTTCTGCGACGCCTTCAACATCCCGGTGGTGACGTTCGTCGACGTGCCCGGCTTCATGCCCGGCACCGCGCAAGAGTACGGCGGCATCATCAAGCACGGCGCCAAGCTGCTGTACGCCTATGCCGAGTGCACCGTGCCCAAGGTGACGGTGATCACCCGCAAGGCCTATGGTGGCGCCTACGACGTGATGAGCAGCAAGCACCTGCGCGGCGACGTCAACTTCGCCTGGCCGAATGCCGAGATCGCGGTGATGGGCGCCAAGGGCGCGGTGGAGATCATCTTCCGCGAGGACAAGAACGACCCGGTCAAGCTGGCCGCCCGCGAGGCGGAATACAAGGAACGCTTCGCCAACCCGTTTGTTGCCGGCAGCCGCGGTTTCATCGACGACGTGATCCAGCCGCACGAGACGCGCAAGCGCATCTGCCGATCGCTGGCGATGCTCAAGGACAAGAAGCTCGAGAACCCGTGGCGCAAGCACGGCAACATCCCGCTGTGACTGGTGCAGGTTGACGCCTTACACAGAGGTAAGGAAACTTCGGAGCATTGCCGCCATGACCACCGCCACGCTGACCAGCAAGGGCCAGATCACCATCCCCGCCGACGTGCGCCGTACGCTGGGCGTGCAAACCGGCGACCGGGTCGAGTTTGTCGAAATCCAGCCAGGCCGCTTCGAACTGGTGGCCGCCACGCGCTCGGTGCGCGAGTTGAAGGGCATGCTCGGCAAGCCCACGCAAACGCTCTCGATCGAGGACATGAACCGCGTGATTGCCGAGCAAGGCGCCAAAGCCGGCCTGCGGTCGGGGCGCTCGAAGTGACCCGGCTGGACACCAACGTGCTGGTGCGCTACCTGCTGCAGGACGATGCGCGCCAGTCGCCGCGCGCCAGCCGTCTGATCGAGTCGTTGAGCGTCGACGAGCCTGGCTTCGTTCCCTTGGTGACCGTGGTTGAACTGGCCTGGGTGCTTGGTGCCGGCTACAAGCTGCCACGCGCCCAGCTGGCTGCGGTGCTGGAGACCCTGCTGCGCAGCAAGGAACTGGTGATCGACCGTGCCGACCTGGTGATGCAGGCACTGGCCCGGTTTTCATCCGGCAGTGCCGACTTCGCCGATGCCCTGATCGAGCGCACGGCTGCCGCTGCGGGCTGCACGACGACGGTGACCTTCGACCAGGGCGCAGCCAAGGCCGCCGGCATGACACTGGTGCCCTGAAACATGGCTGCCATCCATGACCTGATCGACCACGTGGCCGATGTGCGGCTGCGCAACCGCGGCACTGCCGAATGAACAGCGCAACACAACTCGACAGACTGTTTCACGGAGACCACTGATGTTCAAGAAGATCCTCATTGCCAACCGCGGCGAGATCGCCTGCCGCGTCATCAAGGCCGCCAAGAAGATGGGCATTGCCACCGTGGCGGTGTATTCCGAGGCCGACCGCGACGCCCGCCATGTGGACCTGGCCGACGAGGCGGTGTTCATCGGCCCGGCCGCCAGCCGCGAGAGCTATCTGGTGGCCGACAAGATCATCGCCGCCTGCAAGGCCACTGGCGCCCAAGCCGTGCACCCGGGCTACGGCTTCCTGTCGGAAAACGAAGACTTCGCCCGCAAGGTGGAAGAAGAAGGCATCACCTTCATCGGCCCCAAGCACCACAGCATCGCCGCCATGGGCGACAAGATCGCCAGCAAGAAGCTGGCGGCAGAAGCCCAGGTCAACACCATCCCGGGCTGGAACGCGGCGATTGCCTCGCCCGAGCGGGCGGTGGAGATCGCCCGCGACATCGGCTACCCGGTGATGATCAAGGCCAGCGCCGGCGGTGGCGGCAAGGGCCTGCGGGTGGCCTGGAACGACAAAGAGGCCTTCGAGGGCTTCGGCGCCTGCACCAACGAAGCCCGCAACAGCTTCGGCGACGACCGCGTGTTCATCGAGAGGTTCGTCGAGAGCCCGCGCCACATCGAGATCCAGATCCTCGGCGACGCCCATGGCAACGTGGTGTATCTGCATGAGCGTGAGTGCTCGATCCAGCGCCGCCACCAGAAGGTGATCGAAGAGGCGCCGTCACCCTTCATCAGCGAGGCCACGCGCGCGGCCATGGGCGCGCAGGCTGTGGCCCTGGCCAAGGCGGTGCAGTACCAGAGCGCCGGCACGGTCGAATTCGTTGTCGGCAAGGACCAGAGCTTCTATTTCCTGGAAATGAACACCCGGCTGCAGGTGGAGCACCCGGTCACCGAAAGCATCACCGGCATCGATCTGGTCGAGCAGATGATCCGCGTGGCCGCCGGTGAGAAGCTGCCGTTCACCCAGGCGCAGATCCCGCGCCGCGGCTGGTCCATCGAGTGCCGCATCAATGCCGAAGACCCGTTCCGCAACTTCCTGCCCAGCACCGGCCGGCTGGTGCGCTACCAGCCCCCGGCCACCACGATGGAGGCCAGCCAGCCGGTGCCGGAGGGCGGTGGAGTGCGCGTCGACACCGGGGTGGAAGAGGGCGGCGAGATCCCGATGTTCTATGACTCGATGATCGCCAAGCTGATCGTGCACGGTGCCGACCGGCTCGATGCCATCGCCAAGATGCGCGACGCGCTCAACGGCTTCGTGATCCGTGGCGTGTCGAGCAACATCCCGTTCCAGAGCGCGCTGCTGGCCCACCCCAAGTTCGTGGCGGGTGACTTCAACACCGGCTTCATCGCCGAGCATTACCCCAAGGGCTTCCGCGCCGAGGACGTGCCGCACGACGACCCCGATTTCCTGGTGGCGCTGGCCGCCGCCACCTACCGCCTGTACCGCGAGCGTGCGGCCGGCATCTCGGGCCAGATGCCCGGGCATGGCGTGCAGATCGGCCAGCAGTTCGTGGTGGTGGTCAAGGGCGTGGCGGGCGTGCACCGGCAGGTGCCGGTGGTCGTGCAACTGACCCCCCACACGCGCGGGCAGGCCGGCGGGCCGGCCTCGCTGACGGTGACAGTGCCAGGTCGCCCGGCCTATGCCATCAGCACCGACTGGTCCTTCGGCGGCATCCGCGCGGCGGGCAGCTGCAACGGCCATGCCTTCACCGCCCAGGTCGAGCGCCAGGGTCTGTGGATGCGGGTGGCGCACAACGGCCTGGCCATCGACGCCCAGGTGATGAACGCCCGCGCGGCCGAACTGCTGCGGTTGATGCCGTTCAAGGCCCCGGCCGACATGAGCAAGTTCCTGCTGTCGCCGATGCCGGGCCTGCTGGTGGACGTGGCGGTCCAACCCGGCCAGGCGGTGCAGGCTGGTGAGCGGTTGGCGGTGATCGAGGCGATGAAGATGGAGAACATCCTCACCGCCAGCCAGGACGGCGTGGTCAAGGACGTGCTGGCCACCAAGGGTGAGAGCCTGTCGGTCGACCAGCCCATCATTGCCTTCGCCTGATCAATTGACCCACCCCCGAAGCGCCTGCGGCGCTTCCCCCCCAAGGGGGCGCCGCCAGCGGCCCGGCCAAGCCGGTTCTGCGGCGGCCGCTGGCTGAATGCAGCCCCCCCCCCGCCACAGCCGGAGCAGTGACGTGCAAACCAAACCTTTCAAGATCCTCGGCATTCAGCAGATCGCCATCGGCGGGCCCGACAAGGCCAGGCTCAAGAGCCTGTGGGTGGACATGCTGGGCCTGACCGTCAAGAGCACTTTCGTGTCAGAGCGCGAGAACGTCGATGAAGACATCTGCCAGCTGGGACAAGGCCCCAGCGCCGTGGAAGTCGACCTGATGCAGCCGCTCGACCCCGACAAAAAGCCGGCGGTGCACACCACGCCGCTGAACCATGTGGGCCTGTGGGTGGACGACCTGCCCAAGGCGGTGGACTGGATGACGGCCAACGGCGTGCGCTTTGCGCCCGGTGGCATCCGCAAGGGCGCGGCCGGGTACGACATCACCTTCATCCATCCCAAGGGCAATGAGCAGTTCCCGCTGGGCGGTGAAGGTGTGCTGATCGAGCTGGTGCAGGCGCCGCCCGAGGTGATCGCCGCGCTGGGCTGACCCGGGCCGGCGGCCGCGCAGCTATCCTTGCGCACATGACACTTGAAACCCTTGAACTCCAGACCGGCGACCAGCCGGTCGCCAGCATCGTGGTGCTGCATGGCCTGGGTGCCGACGGCAACGACTTCGTGCCCATCGCGCAGGAGCTCGACCTGTCGGCCGTGGGCCCGGTGCGCTTTGTCTTTCCGCATGCGCCGGTGCGGCCGGTCACGCTCAACGGTGGCATGGCAATGCGGGCCTGGTACGACATCCGGGGCGCCGATCTCTCCCGGCAAGAAGACGAGGCCGGCCTGCGTGCGTCCGTCACGCAGGTGCAGGCCCTGCTCGACCGCGAGGAGGCGCGTGGCATCGCGCCGGCGCGCACCGTGCTGATGGGCTTCTCCCAGGGCTGTGCCATGACCCTGTTGACCGGCTTGCGGGCGCCCCGGCGCCTGGCCGGGCTGGCCGGGCTGTCGGGCTACCTGCCGCTGGCGGCCACCACGGCGGCCGAGCGCAGCGCCTCCAACCGCGACACGCCGGTCTTCCTGGCCCACGGCCGCTTTGACCCGATGGTGGTGCTGGCCCGAGGCACGGCCACGCGCGACGCCCTGCTGGCCCTGGGCCAGCCGGTGCAGTGGCACGACTACCCGATGGAGCACAGCGTCTGCGCCGAAGAGATCGCCGACCTGAACGCTTGGCTGTTGCAGGTGCTGGCCCCAACTGCCGGTTGACTGCAATGCAGGCCTTGCCCCCGCTGCAACACATCCGGGCCGGTGTGCTGGACATCGCCTACCTGGACGCCGGCCCGCGCGATGGCCCGCCGGTGTTCCTGATGCACGGCTTCCCGTATGACATCCATGCCTATGCCGAGGTGCTGCCGCTGCTGGTGGCACAGGGTTGCCGGGTGGTCGTGCCCTGCCTGCGTGGTTTCGGCCCCACCCGCTTCCTGTCGGCCGACACGCCGCGCTCGGGTGAGCAGGCCGCGCTTGGCGCCGACCTGCTGGCGCTGATGGATGCGCTGGCCATCCCGCGTGCAGTGCTGGCCGGTTACGACTGGGGCGGCCGCGGCGCCTGCGTGGTGGCTGCGCTGTGGCCCGGGCGCTGCAGCGGCCTGCTCAGCTTCAACAGCTACAACATCCAGAACATCGCCCGGGCGATGGAGCCCGACACGCCCGACAACGAGCGTTCTCTCTGGTACCAGTACTACTTCCACAGCGACCGTGGCCACGCCGGCCTGGCGCAAGACCGGCGTGGCATCTGCCGCCTGCTGTGGCGTACCTGGTCGCCCACCTGGATGTTCGATGACGCCACCTTCGACCGCAGCGCCGCTGCCTTCGACAACCCCGACTTCGTCGACGTGGTGATCCAGAGCTACCGCCACCGTTTTGGCCTGGTGCCGGGCGATCCGGCGCTGGCCGGCATCGAGGCCCGCCTGGCGCTGCAGCCGGCCATCACCGTGCCCACGCTCACGTTCGACGGCGCCGACGACGGCGTGCGCCCGCCGGCCGCCGCCGCGCAGCATGCCCACCGCTTCACCGGCCCGCGTGTGCATGCCGTGGTGCCCGGCGTGGGCCACAACATGCCGCAAGAGGTGCCGGCGGTGTTTGCCGACGCGGTGCTGCGGCTGGTGCGCGGGCAGGTCGGCTGACCACCGGTCGCCGGCGTGACGCTGGCCGGCAACAGCCCCGGCCTATGCTCTGCGCTTGATCCACGATGAGCATTCCCATGGGCTACAGCACCCTGTCCTGGCAGATCGATGACCGCGTGTTGACGCTGACGCTGAACCGCCCGGCGCAGCTCAATGCCTTCACCACCACCATGGCCGACGAGTTGATCGACGCCTACACCCGCGCCAGTGCCGACGATGCGGTGGGTGCGGTGGTGGTCACCGGCGCCGGCCGGGCCTTTTGCGCCGGCATGGATTTGTCGGTCGATGGCAATGCGTTCGGCCTGGACGAGGCCCTGAACCCCAGCCTGGACCAACTCAACACCCTGTGGGACGACCCCGCCATCGTGCAGGGCGTGCGCGACACCGGCGGCCGGGTGTCGCTGGCGGTCTACGACTGCAAGAAGCCGGTGATCGCCGCGATCAACGGCGCGGCCGTGGGCATCGGTGCCACGATGACACTGCCCATGGACGTGCGCCTGGCCAGCGACAAGGCCCGCATCGGCTTCGTCTTCGGCAAGATCGGCGTGGTGCCCGAGGCCTGCAGCACCTGGTTTCTGCCCCGCATCGTCGGCCAGCAGCAGGCACTGGACTGGGTGTTGGCGGCCGACATCCTGACGGCCGAGCAGGCACTGGCCGGCCGGCTGGTCAAGGCCGTGGTGCCGGCCGATCAATTGCTGGCCGAGGCGCATGCGCTGGCGCACAAGTACATCGACGGCCGCAGCCCGGTGTCGATCGCGCTGATGCGCCAGATGCTGCTGCGCAATGCCGCCATGCCGCATCCGCGTGATGCCCATGCGGTGGAATCCCTGGCCATGCTGCACACCAGCCGCAACGACGGCAAGGAGGGCGTGGCCTCGTTCAACGAGAAGCGCGCGCCCCAGTACACCGGCCGGGCGTCCGACGGCCTGGGCGACTTTTACCCCTGGTGGTGAGCCCAACCCCCTTTCTTCCACAGCACCAACAACAGCAGGAGACAGACATGGAACGGCAAGTTTGTGTGGTCACGGGCTCGTCATCGGGCATCGGCGCGGCCACGGCCAGGCTCTTCGCCAGCCGCGGCTGGAACGTGGTGGTCAACTACTCGCGTGAGGCCGGGCCGGCCGAGGCCGTGGCCGCCGAGTGCCGCGCGCTGGGTGTGGATGTGCTGGTGGTCAAGGCCAACGTGGCCGACGATGCCGACTGCCGCGCCCTGGCCACCGCCGTCGACGCCAAGTGGGGCCGCTGCGACGTGCTGGTCAACAATGCCGGCACCACCAAGTTCGTGCATGTGCGCAACTTCGACGGGCTGGACATGGAGGACTTCCAGCGCATCTACAGCGTCAACGTGGTCGGTGCCTTCCAGATGGTGCGGGCCCTGACGCCGCTGCTGAAGAAGCACCCGGGCGCGGGCGTGGTCAACATCTCGTCGATCGCCGCCGCCACCGGCCTGGGCTCGTGCCTGGCCTATGCCGCCAGCAAGGGCGCGCTGAACACGCTGACGCTGTCGCTGGCCCGGGCCCTGGGCCCCGAGGTGCGGGTCAATGCCATCGCCCCCGGCTTTGTCGAAACATCCTGGCTGCAGAACGGCATGGGTGCCGAGAAGTACGCCGCCGGGGTGGCCGCCTACAAGGACCGCACCGCCCTGGCCGACATCATCCTGCCCGAGGACGTGGCCAGCACCGCCTGGTACCTGGGCGTGGATGCCCGCAAGACCACCGGCGAGGTGCTGCTGGTGGACGCCGGCACCAAGGTGCCGCCGGCCTGACCCTGTCCATGGCGCGCCGCCTGCCGCCCGCCACGCCAGCGCCCGACGCGCCGGGCGGGCGTCATCCGGACGCCTTCCGCCCCACCACACGGCGGCGCCAGTTGTTGCTGGCCGTGCTGGCGGTGGCCACGGTGTCGGTCATTGCGGCGCTGATGCTGCGGCCGCACCAGCAGCTGATGGGCGCCAAGGCGGCGCGGGCCGATGCGGCGCGTGCACTGGCCTGCCCGTCGGGTGCTGCCAGTGCCACGCCGGGCTGCCCGGGTGGGCGCATGGACGTGATGGTGCTGCCGGCTGTGCCGGCGAGCCCGCGCTGACAGGCCGCGCTGTCGGGCCGCGCTGACGGGCCGCGCTGACGGGCCGCGTTGACGGGCCAGTTTCAGTCGCCCACCACGCCGGCGAGCTCCAGCATGGCGTGCAGCAGCACGTTGCAGCCGGCCTCGATGTGCGCGGGCTGGGCGTCTTCGATCTCGTTGTGGCTGATGCCGTCCTTGCAGGGGATGAAGATCATCCCGGCGGGGGCGAGCCGCGCCATGTAGACGGCGTCGTGCCCGGCGCCCGACACCACGGGCATGTTCGAGTGGCCGAGGGTCGCTGCGGCCCGGGCGACGGCCGCGACACACTCGTCGTGGAAGGGCTGCGCGGGGTAGCTCGACACGAGCTCGAGGGTGATCGGCAGGTTCGTCTCCTGCCGGGTCTTGTCGATGAACGCGCGAATGTCGGCGTCCATCGCGTCGGCGAGCGCGTCCGTCGCGTTGCGGAGGTCGATCGAGAACTTCACGCGCCCCGGGATGACGTTCCGGCTGTTGGGGTGGACCTGCACCATGCCCACGGTGCCTCGGCCGTGGGGCGGATGCCGGTGCGCGATCGCGACGACCTCTTGCATGATGCGGGTGGCGACCTGGAGCGCGTCCTTGCGGAGCGCCATCGGCGTCGGCCCCGCGTGGGCCTCCATGCCGGTGACGACGCAGTCGTACCAGCGAATGCCGAGCACGCCGGTCACGACTCCGATGGTCACGCCGTGGTCCT
>JARXAJ010000063.1 GCA_029865965.1 Aquabacterium sp. | reverse complement strand
GCCACCAGGCCCACCCGGCGCAGCAGGCCGCGCCGCGCCGGCCGCACCACCGCGCTGGCGCCGTCCACATGTGAGAAGAGCGAGCCCCACGGGTTGTGCAGCGCCACCGGCACCACCGGCACCGCGCGCTGTTGCAGGATTGCCATCACCCCGCCCTGGAAGGGCTGCGGCGGCCCGCCGTGGGTGATGCCGCCTTCCGGGAAGATGCACAGCAGCTCGCCGTCGGCCAGCGCCCGGTCGGCGGCGGCCAAGGCGGCGGCATGGGTGCCCGGGTCGTCGTGTTGCGGCGCGATCGGGATGGCCTGGGCCAGGCGCAACAGCCAGCCCAGCACCGGCACCTGGAAGCTGCGCTGGTCCATGACGAAACGCATGGGTCGCGGGCTGGCCGCCATCAGCAGCAGCGCATCCACGTGGCTGACGTGGTTGCACACCACCACCACCACCGCCGCGCCACGGGCGGGCAGGTGCTGGTCGCCCTGCACGTCGACACGGTAGACCAGCCGCGACAGCACGAAGGCGACAAAGCGCAGCAGGTAATCGGGCACCAGCAGGAACACATAGGCGCCCGCCAGCATGTTCAGCAGCGCGGTGGCCAGGAACACCTCGGGCACGCTGAAGCCCGCGCCCAGCAGCACCCCCGCGCCCAGCGAGCTGACGATCATGAACAGCGCGTTGAGGATGTTGTTGGCCGCGATGATGCGCGCCCGGTGGCTGGGCTGGCTGCGCAGCTGGATCAGCGCATACATCGGCACGCTGAACACGCCCACGCTCAGCGACAGCATGAACAGGTCGACCATCACCCGCCAGTGCGCCGGCTGCGCCAGGAAGGCGCCGAAGCCCTGCAGCGGCACCGCCGGCAGGCCGCGCGCGGCAAAGTAAAGGTCGATGGCGAACATGCTCATGCCGATGGCGCCGGCGGGCACCAGGCCAATTTCCACATGCCGGCGCGACGCCACCTCGCACAGCAGCGCACCCACGCCCACGCCCACCGAGAACACCACCAGCAGCAGCGACGCCACATGCTCGTCGCCATGCAGCACGCCCTTGGCGAAGGCCGGAAAGTTCGCGAGGAACACCGCGCCGAAGAACCACATCCAGCTGATGCCCAGCAGCGAGCGGAACACCACCACGTCCTGCCGCGCCAGCACCAGGTTGCGCCAGGTCTCGGTGAACGGGTTCCAGTTGATCTGCAGCCCCGGGTCGGTGGCCGGTGAATGCGGCACGCCCTGCGCTGCCCAGCGCCCGGCCAGCGCCATCGCAAAGCAGGCCAATGCCACGGCGGTGGGCCCCACCTGCGGCAGCGCGATCAGCACCCCGCCGGCCAGGCTGCCCAGCAGGATGGCCACGAAGGTGCCCATCTCCACCATGCCGTTGCCGCCGGTCAGCTCACGCGCGCTCAGGTGCTGGGGCAGGTAGGCGAACTTCACCGGGCCGAACAGCGTGGAATGCAGGCCCATCAGGAACACGCAGGCCAGCAGCAGGCCGGCATGGGCGGTCAGGAAGCCCAGCGCCCCGGCGGCCATGATGGCGATCTCGAGGTTCTTGACGAAGCGCATCAGGCGCGACTTCTCCAGCTTGTCGGCCAGCTGGCCGCTGGTGGCCGAGAACAGCACGAACGGCAGGATGAACAGCGCGCCGATCACCAGGCCGGCCAGACCCTCGGGCAGCCAGGGCACCTGCAGCTGGTAGGTGACCAGCACGGTGAAGGCGAACTTGAACAGGTTGTCGTTGCCCGCCCCCAGGAACTGCACCCAGAAGAACGGGCCGAAGCGGCGCTGGCGCAGCAGGGTGAACTGGTTGGGCTGGGGGTTGGTGGTGTGGCTGCGCACGGGCACTCCGGCAGGGTTGGTGGGCGCAATGTAGTGCGGCGCGGCGCCTGGCTTTGTGTCGATGGGCCATGCCCGCAGCCCACAATGCCCGATCCCCAACTCGAAGACCCCCGCACCATGTCGAACGACAGCCTGATGGCCAGCCTGGTCGCCCAGGTGGGCAAAGCCGCCATCCTGTGGCGCCGCCTGCAAGGGCCGGCGCCTGTGCAGGCGGTGGGCAGCGCACCCACCATCCCTGCGGCCAGGCCGCAGGGCAGCCTGCCCACGCTGAAGATGCCCACCGCCCAGGGCTGGGCCGCCGGGCAGTTGCCGACCGCCGCGCCGGGGTTGAAGGTCAACGCCTTCGCCAGCGGGCTGAAGCACCCGCGCTGGCTGCATGTGCTGCCCAATGGCGATGTGGCGGTGGCCGAGGCGCTGTTTGAACCCGGCCCGGTGAAGACCCTGTTCGGCCACGCCATGGTGGCCACCATGCGGCGTGCCGCCGCCGTGGGCCCCAGCCCCAACCGCATCACCCTGCTGCGCGATGCCGACGGCGACGGCGTGGCGGAGGTGCAGACCCCGCTGCTGGAGGGCCTGCGCCAGCCCTTCGGCATGGCCTTGGTGGGCGACCAGTTCTATGTGGGCAATACCGATGGCGTGGTGGTGTTCCCGTACACGCCCGGCACCACCCGGATCACGGCACCTGGGCACCAGCTGTGCAAGTTCAGGCCCAACGGCCACTGGACCCGCAGCCTGCTGGCCAGCCCGGACGGCAGCAAGCTGTATGCCGGCGTGGGGTCACTCAGCAACATCGGCGACATGGGCATGGACGTGGAGCGCGGCCGCGCCTGCATCTATGAACTGGACCTGGCCAGCGGCGCCACCCGCATCTTTGCCGGCGGCCTGCGCAACCCGGTGGGCCTGGCCTGGGAGCCCACCACCGGCGCGCTGTGGACCGTGGTGAACGAGCGCGACGGCCTGGGCGACGAGACCCCGCCCGACTACCTGAGCAGCGTACGCGACGGCGGCTTCTACGGCTGGCCGTACTGTTACTGGGGCCGCACCGTGGACGACCGCGTGCCGCAGGACGCGGCGCTGGTGGCCAGCGCCATCACGCCCGACTATGCGCTGGGCGGGCACACCGCCAGCCTGGGCCTGTGCTGGATGCCCGCCGGCACCTTCCCCGGCTGGCCCGAGGGCATGGCCATCGGCCAGCATGGCAGCTGGAACCGCAGCACGCTCAGCGGCTACAAGCTGGTGTTCGTGCCCTTTGCCAACGGCCAGCCGGCCGGGCCGCCACGCGACATCCTGGGCGGCTTTCTGGCGCCAGATGAATCGGTGTCCTATGGCCGGCCGGTGGGCGTGGTGCTGGCACCGGGCGGCGGCCTGCTGATGGCCGACGATGTGGGCGATGTGGTGTGGCGGGTGGTGGGGGGCTGACGACGGGCGCGGGGCCTGTTCTTGTCGTCTGGCCGAACCGGTTGCGGCCTGTTTGACTGACTGAGCAAGCCGATTTAGCGTCCTGAGGCTTTCTGCGCTCAGGATTGCCGATGTCCACCTTGCTGGTGTCTTCCAAAGGTCAGATCGTTCTGCCGGCCGCATTGCGGCGCCGGCTGGGCCTGGGAGCAGGCGCCAGGCTGGAGGTGCTGGAGGAAGCCGATGGCTTGAAGCTGCGCGTCGTGCGCCCGGTCGCCACCGCAGACCTGGCCGCAATGGCGGGCATGGTGAAGGCCCGGCCTCGCGGTGGTGCGCGCCGCCTGGAAGACTTCGACCCGGCCGTGCCGTTGGCCCGCCCACGTGCCGGCAAGCGATGAAGGCGCTCGATACCGGCGTCCTGGCTGAGTCCCTGATCGACACAGTGCTGCCTGTGCCCGGCCTGTCGCCGGCCTGGCTGGACGAGATCGACTGTCGCCTGGCTGACCTGGACGCGGGGCGCAAGGCTCCGGTGGCGGCTGTAACCGTGTTGGCTGACCTGCGTGCGCGCATTGCCGGGCACGCCAAACCGTCGTGAAGACGCGGTTCAGCCCGGCCCCGCCACCGCCGCCAGGTTGAACCGCGCCACCAGCTGCCCCGGCTCGGCCGGCAGGTCGGCGCCACCGCCGCCCACCCACAGCCAGCGCACCGGGTGGCGGAATCTGCCGTGGCGCTGCCACAGCGCGGCCAGGGCCAGGCTCAGGGCCTCGTGGTCGGCGGCGTCGGCCAGCACCAGGGTGGCGCGGCGCGGTATCCAGTCGGCCTGCAGCCGGCGCAGCGTGCCAGGGGTGCTCAGCGCCCAGCCGGCGTCCCAGGGGTCGGACGGCTGGCGGGTGCGCCAGGCGCGTGCGTCGTTGAGCTTGGTCTGCAGCCGCCAGGCCAGCCCCTGCAAGGCGGTGGACATGGCGTCCAGCCGGATGCCGCCGTCCATCTGGCGGGCAAACGCGTCGGCCCAGGTCATCAGCGCCAGTGCTTCGGCACCGGCGGCACCACGCAGCGCACCCACCAGAAACCGCTGGCGCAGCCGGGGCATCGTGCCCTGCAGGCACCAGGCGGCCAATGCCTGGGTGGCCTGGGCCTGCGCGCGCAGCCGGGCCCGTTCGTTGTCGGCGGGGGCAGGCGGGCGCAGTGCCTGGCTGTCGAAGCTGGCCTGCAGGCCCACCAGGTAGTCGACCACGCTCACGCAGTGGACCCGTCCGCAGGCGGCGGGCCTGCCGGGCGCGGCCCCAGCGCGCCCAGCACGGCCGCAGTGTGCTGGCCCAGCGTGGGCGCGGCGCTGCGGATGCTGCCGGGCGTGGCGCTCAGCTTGGGCACGATGCCGGGCACGGCCAGCGCCAGGCCGTCGGGCGTGGTGGCTTGTTCGATCATGCCCCGGGCGATGAAGTGCGGGTCGCTGGCGATGTCGGCCACGGTGTAGATGCGCCCGGCCGGCACGCTGGCGGCCTGCAGCACCGCCACCACGGCGGCCACCGGGCGCTGCACCGTCCAGGCGGTGATGGCGGCGTCCAGTTCGTCGACCCGGGCGGCACGCATCGCGTTGTCGGCCAGGCCGGGGTCTTGCCCCAAGTCGTCGCGGCCGATCGTGGCCATCAGGCGCTTGAAGATGCTGTCGCCGTTGCCGCCGATCACCACCTGGCCGTCGGCGCAGCGGTAGGCGTTGCTCGGCGCGATGCCGGGCAGGGCGCTGCCAGCAGGCTGACGCACGGTGCCGAAGGCGCTGTACTCGGGCAGCAGGCTCTCCATGCAGTTGAAGACCGACTCGTACAGCGCCACGTCGACCACCTGGCCACGGCCCTTGGGGGCGTCGGCGCTGATGCTGCCTTGCCGCGCCTGCAGCGCCAGCAGCACGCCGATCACGCCGTGCAGCGCCGCCAGGGTGTCGCCCAGGCTCACACCGGCGCGCACCGGCGGGCGGCCGGGCTCGCCCATCAGGTGGCGCAGGCCGCCCATGGCCTCGGCCACCACCGCAAAGCCGGGCAGGTCGCGGTAGGGCCCCGTCTGGCCATAGCCGCTGATGCGCAGCATGATCAGGCCGGGGTTGGCGGCAGCCAGGGTGTCGTAGCCCAGGCCCCATTTCTCCAGCGTGCCGGGCTTGAAGTTCTCGATCAGCACGTCGCATTCAGCCGCCAGCGCGGCCACGTCGGCACGGCCTTCTGCGGTGCGCAGGTCGAGCACCACGCTGCGCTTGTTGCGGCTCTGCACCTGCCACCACACGCTGGTGCCCTGGTGCAGCAGGCGCCACAGGCGCAGCGGGTCGCCGTCGCCGGGCGGCTCGATCTTGATCACGTCGGCGCCGAAGTCGCCCAGCGTCTTGCCGGCAAACGGGCCGGCGATCAGCTGGCCGAGTTCAAGCACCTTCAGCCCGGCCAGCGGGCCTGCGGGGGTGAAAGCGGGGGGTGGCGGGGCGGGCATGGCGGGCGATTGTCGGCGCACCGGCGCGGCGCCACCGCAGGCGACAGACTGCAAAGCCGCGACAAAGTTACCCTGTTGGCCATGACAACACTCTTCGACCCCATTCAGCTCGGCAGCATCGCCCTGGCCAACCGCATCGTCATGGCACCGCTGACGCGCAACCGCGCCCCGCAGCAACTGCCCAATGCGCTGATGTGCGATTACTACCGCCAGCGTGCCAACCCGGCCACCGGTGCCGGCCTGATCATCACCGAGGCCACCCAGGTCTGCCCCATGGGCCAGGGCTACCTTGACACCCCCGGCATCCACAGCGCCGAGCAGGTGGCCGCCTGGCGCACCATCACCGACGCGGTGCATGCCGAGGGCGGCAAGATCGTGGTGCAGCTGTGGCATGTGGGCCGCATCTCGCACAGCAGCCTGCTGCCGGGTGGCGCCGCGCCGGTGTCGTCGACCAACCAGGCGGCCAAGGGCAAGACCTTCACCAAGGATGGCTTCGTCGACTGCTCGGTGCCCAGGATGCTGCGGACAGACGAGATCCCCGCGCTGGTCCATGACTACCGCCAGGCCGCCCGCAATGCCATCGATGCCGGCTTCGACGGCGTGGAAGTGCATGGCGCCAACGGCTACTTGCTGGAGCAGTTCCTGCGCGACAGCATCAACGACCGGGCCGACGCCTATGGTGGCAGCATTGCCAACCGCGCGCGCCTGCTGGTCGAGGTGATGCAGGCCATCACCAACGAGATCGGTGGCGGCCGCACCGGCATCCGGCTGTCGCCGATCACCCCGGTCAATGACGCCGGCCAGGACAGCGACGCCCAGGCGCTGTACGGGTACGTGGTGGCGCAGCTGGCCCCGCTGGGCCTGGCCTTCCTGCACATCATCGAGGGCCAGACCGGCGGCGCGCGTGATCTCACCGCCAAAGGCGTGCAGCCATTCGACTACGCTGCGCTGCGTGCGCTCTACAACGGCCCGTGGATGCTGAACAACGGCTACAGCCGCCAGATGGCGCTGGACGCGGTGGCCACCGGCGCGGCCGATCTGGTCGCCTTCGGCAAGCCCTTCATCAGCAACCCTGACCTGGGCGCCCGCCTGCGGCTGGATGCGCCCTGGCAGCCGCTGGTGCAGGCCACGCTGTACGGCGGCGGCGCGACGGGCTACACCGACTACCCCACGCTCGGCGCCGCCGCCTGAGCGTGGCCCGCTGGACCACCGGCCCGCGGATGGCCGGGCTGCGCGTCGCCGGCACCTTGCTGCTGGCCTCGGTTGCGGGTGCGGCGGCGCACGCCCTGCACTGGCCGCTGCCCTGGGTGATCGGCCCGCTGCTGGTCACCGCGCTGGGCAGTGCGGCCGGGCTGCCGCTGGCGGCATCGCACCGGCTGCGCAATGGCGGCCAGTGGGTCATCGGCACCGCGCTGGGCCTGTACTTCACGCCCGCCGTGGTGGCGGTGGTGGCGGGGCTGGCGCCGGCCATCGCGCTTGGCGTGGCCTGGGCGCTGCTGCTGGGCCATGGCTTCTACCGCTTCCTGTGGCGGCTGTCGCCACCGGGCACGGTGCAGCCGGCGTCGGCCTACTTTGCCGCGGCCATCGGCGGGGCGTCCGAGATGGCGCTGCTGGCCGAGCGTGAACGCGCCCAGGTCGACCGGGTGGCATCGGCCCATTCGCTGCGGGTGCTCATCGTGGTGGTGTTGATCCCGTTCACCTACCAGGCGCTGGGCGTGCATGGCGCCGACCAGGCGCTGAAGGCCACAGGCCTGGTGCAGCCGGCCGGCCTGGCGCTGCT
>JARXAJ010000056.1 GCA_029865965.1 Aquabacterium sp. | reverse complement strand
CCGGCACCAGCCGCTGCAGCCCGTGCTGCTGGCCGAAGGCCTCGACCGCGCCCATCACCGCCACGGCGCACAGCAGCAGCATCACCAGATGGGCATGGCCGCGGATCAGCTCACGCTCATACCAGCGGCGAAAGCCGTGCTGGGCAATGAATTTGGTGGTGGGCATGGCGCTGGCCGCAGTGTTGGCCCGGCCCATCGTAGCCTGCATGCGGCCAAAGAAAAAGGGCCGCGCTCAGCGCGGCCCTTGGCCATCAAGTCAGACCGGTTGGGGTCAGCTGCGGGCAGGCTTCAGGTCGGGGTAGCGCACATGCTCCACCAGGTCCTGGATCTCCTTGTTCGGCGCCGGCGTGAGCAGGCTGACGATGATCGTCACGGCAAAGGCCAGTGGCACGCCGAAGATGCCGGCAGCGATCGGCGCAATGCCGAACCAGGTGTAGTCGGCGATCGGGCCTTCCACACCGAACAGCCCACGCATCCACGGCTGGGTGGTGGCCATGTAGTAGAAAGTGATCACCAGGCCCGAGATCATGCCCAGCGACGCGCCCCACTTGTTGGCCCGCTTCCAGAACACCCCCAGCACCAGCGCCGGGAAGAACGACGCCGCCGCCAGCGAGAACGCCGCCGAGACCAGGAACAGGATGTCGGCGATCTTCAGCGACGCCACATAGGCGGCGGCCAGGGCCACCACCAGCAGCAGCGTCTTGCTGATCGTCACCCGCTTCGAGGTGGACGCGTTCGGGTCGATCATCTTGTAGTACAGGTCGTGGCTCAGCGCATTGGCGATGGTCAGCAGCAGGCCGTCGGCGGTCGACAGCGCAGCGGCCAGGCCGCCGGCAGCCACCAGGCCCGAGATGACATACGGCAGGCCGGCGATCTCAGGCGTGGCCAGCACGATGATGTCGCCGCCGATGCGCATTTCACCCAGCTGGAAGATGCCGTCCTTGTTGATGTCGGCGATCGACAGCAGCGCCGGGTCCACCTTCGCCCAACTGGCGACCCAGGCGGGCAGCTTGTCGAACGGTGTGCCCACCAGCACGTTGAAGATCTCGTACTTCACCAGCACCGCCAGGGCGGGCGCCGTCAGGTAGAGCAGGCAGATGAAGAACAGTGACCAGGTCACCGAGTCCCGCGCCTCCTTCACCGACGGCGTGGTGTAGTAGCGCATCAGGATGTGCGGCAGCGCGGCCGTGCCCACCATCAGGCAGAACACCAGCGCCATGAAGTTGTTGCGCGAGTCGCGGTAGGCCTTCTGCGCTTTCTCGTCGCCATTGGGGTCGCCGGCGAACGGCATGCCGTGCGATGGCATGCCCGCCAGCGGCCTGGCGCGCGCTTCGGCCGCTGTCTTGTCGGCGGCGTACTTCTTCTTGGCGTCGGCCTCGTTGGCGGGCAGGGCGGCCAGGGCCTTCTCGGCAGCCTGCACATCGGCTGCTGCGCCGTTGCTGGCGCGCAGGTCGGCCAGCTTCTTCTCGGCTGCGGCCTTGTCGGCCGCCATCGCGGCGGGCAGGTCCTTCAGCTTGGCGTCGGCAGCGGCGGCGCGGTCCTTGAAGATCTGGATGACTTCCAGCTCTTTCGGGTCCTTGCGCAACTCGGCCTCGCGGGCGGTCACTTTCTCCAGCTGCGAGCCATACACCAGTTGCGGCACTGGCACGCCGGTCTGCTTCACGGCCAGCCACACCACCGGGATCATGTAGGCCACGATCAGGATGATGTACTGCGCCACCTGGGTCCAGGTGACGGCACGCATGCCGCCCAGGAACGAGCACACCAGGATGCCGCCCAGGCCGACGAACACGCCCACGGCGAAGTCCAGGCCGGTCAGACGGGCGGTGATCAGGCCCACGCCGTAGATCTGCGCCACCACATAGACGAACGACACCAGGATGGCCGCCAGGATACCGATGAACCGGGGCAGGTTGCCGCCGTAGCGCGCGCCCAGGAAGTCGGGGATGGTGAACTGCCCGAACTTGCGCAGGTAGGGTGCCAGCAGAAACGCCACCAGGCAGTAGCCACCGGTCCAGCCCAGGATGAAGGCCAGGCCGCCGTAGCCGGTGAGGTAGAGCGTGCCGGCCATGCCGATGAACGAGGCCGCGCTCATCCAGTCGGCGCCGGTGGCCATGCCGTTGTAGAGCGCGGGCACACGCCGGCCCGCCACGTAGTATTCCGACGCGTCGGAGGTGCGGCTCATGATGCCGATGCCGGCATACAGGCCCACCGTGGCCAGCAGGAAGGTCAGGCCGATCCAGCTGCGGGTCATGCCCATCTGCTCAAGGATGGTCAGCAGGATGACGAAGAGCACGAAGCCGCCGGTGTACCAGACGTACACCTTGTTCAGCTGCTTCTTGAAATCGGCCTGTGACTGGCCGCCCGACGCGCTGGCGGGTTCAGGTGAAAAGCCGGCCATGTCAGTACTCCTCAGCCACGTTGTGCTCTTGGTCCAGGCGGTTCATCGTCCGCGCGTAGTACCAGATCAGAACCATGTAGACGATCAGGGCGCCTTGCGCGCCCACCCAGAAGCTGAACGGCCAGCCGAAGAAGCTGAAGCTCAGTTCACGTGCGAAAAAGGCCACGCCGAACGTGACCAGGAACCAGATCACCAGCAAGACGCCGGTGATGTTGAGATTTTTCTGCCAGTACCTGTGGTGGTTCTCTGTCAGTTTCATGGAAGCAACTCCTCCGTCAATGAAAAATCCGGGTGTCCCCGGCGCGAAAAAACCGCCCGTGTGCGGTGTCGGGTCAGGCGCAGCGGGGGTCAGGCGGCAAGGCCGGTTTCGCGTTCGAGCTGCGCGGCCACCTTGGGCTCGAAGCCCCGCAGGTGGCGGATGATCTTCACCGCCTCGGCGCCGTCCTGGCGGCTGGCGTGCAGGCGCGCCAGCTGGTACCAGCCGTAGGGGCTCATGGGTTGCAGCTCGGTGTTGCGCTTGAGCGCGGCCACCGCCTCGTCGGGCTGGCCCAGGCGGATCAGCGCCAGGCCCAGGCCGTACCAGGCCCGGTCAAGCCGGTCGTCTTGCGCCAGTGCGCGGCGGAAGGCGGCGGCCGCGTCCTCCGGCCGGTCAGCCGCTTCCAGCAGAAAGGCCAGGTTGAACCAGTCGGCCGCGCTGCGCTGCGGGTGGGCGGCCACCAGGGTCTGCAGGTC
Source organism: Aquabacterium sp. (assembly GCA_029865965.1). GTDB lineage: Bacteria > Pseudomonadota > Gammaproteobacteria > Burkholderiales > Burkholderiaceae_C > Pseudaquabacterium. The sequence goes on along the minus strand of JARXAJ010000056.1, from coordinate 4,799 downwards.
AGCGATGGCGGCATCGCGCTGCCCGGCCTGCGCCAGGTGGTGGGCGCGGCTGGCCAGCGCATGGGCGTCATCGGGCCGGCGCGCCAGCATGGTGTCGAACACGCCCACGGCGCGCTTGTCCTGGCCCAGGGCCAGCCAGAACATGGCCTGCAGCTTCAGCCAGTGCTGGCTGCCAGGGCGGGACGGGGTGGGGTTCAGCGGCATGTCTGCACCCCGGCTTCCAGGCAGAGGCTGATCTTCACCACCGTGGCCGCCATCCACACGATGGCCATCAGCAGAAAGGCCACCAGCGGCACATGCTGGTCGAGCACCAGGCGCGGCGACACCCAGCGCGCAGCCCGCACGAACGGGCTGGTGATGACCGCCAGCACCCGGTAGAACGGGTTGCTCTGGCGCCCGGCGCCGGCCAGCAGGGCCAGCAGCCCCCGGCCCAGCAGCGCCATCAGGGCGATCTCGGCAATCAGTTTCATGGCCATGGTCAACATCAACATGCAGGTCTCCTGAATGCACCTGAACCCAAGCTGAACGCGCAACGGGACGGAGGGTCTTTTTTTTTCCTTACGGGTTTCTGACAAACCCGCCCGGATTGGGCCCGAATCAGGGTTAGCAAGGGGCCACCAAAACCCACCCCCTGAGCTGGTGCCGCACCGGACATGCCGGTCCGACGGCGCGGGCCTGGCCCAGCCGGCGACAATGCGGGCATGGCCCTGCTCTCCCTCTCGAATGCCCACCTCGCTTACGGCCATGTCGCCCTGCTCGATGCCACCGGCCTGGCGCTGGAACCCGGCGAACGCCTGGGCCTGATCGGCCGCAATGGCGCCGGCAAGTCGTCCCTGCTGAAGGTGGTGGCCGGGCAGGAAAAGCTCGACGACGGCCTGCTGCAGATGACCCAGGGCCTGCGCATCTGCTACGTGCCGCAAGAGCCGGTGTTCGCGCCCGGCCACACCGTGTTCGAGGCGGTGAGCGAGGGCGTGGCCGAGGCGCGCGATGTGCGCAATGCCTACGAGGCCCATGCCGACGGCGTCGACCTGGACGCACTGCAAACCCGCATCGAGGCGCTGGACGCCTGGAACTGGGAGCAGCGGGTCGACACCACCCTGGCCCAGCTGCACCTGGACGGCAGCCGCGAGATCGGCCAGCTGTCAGGCGGCATGAAGAAGCGCGTCGCCCTGGCCCAGGCCCTGGTGGCCGTGCCCGACGTGCTGCTGCTCGACGAACCCACCAACCACCTGGACCTGGATTCCATCGACTGGCTGCAAGGCCTGCTGGTGGGCTTCAAGGGCAGCGTGATGCTGATCACCCACGACCGCGCCTTCCTCGACGGCGTGGCCACCCGCATCGTCGAGCTCGACCGCGGCATCTTGCGCAGCTACCCGGGCAACTTCAGCGCCTACGAGCGCATGAAGGAGGAGCAGCTGGCGTCCGACGCGCTGGCCAATGCCCGTGCCGACAAGTTGCTGGCGCAAGAGGAGGTGTGGATCCGCAAGGGCGTGGAAGCGCGCCGCACCCGCAGCGTGGCCCGCATCCAGCGGCTGGAGGCACTGCGCGGCCAGCGCCAGGCCCGGCGCGATTCACTCGGCCAGGTGCGGCTGGAAGTCGACGCCGGCGCGCCCAGCGGCAAGATCGTGGCCGAGCTGACCGATGTGGGCATGCGCTTCGGCGACAAGCTGATCGCCCAGGGCTTCAACGCCACCATCCTGCGCGGCGACAAGATCGGCCTGGTCGGGCCCAACGGCGCGGGCAAGACCACCCTGCTCAAGCTGATCCTGGGCGAGCTGCAGCCCACGGCCGGCAAGGTGCGCCAGGGCAGCAAGCTGGAGGTGGCGTATTTCGACCAGATGCGCGCCGGGCTCGACCTCGACGCGACGCTGGCCGACACCATCAGCCCGGGCAGCGAGTGGGTCGAGTTCAATGGCCAGCGCAAGCATGTGATGAGCTACCTGAACGACTTCCTGTTCTCGCCCGAGCGCGCCAACAGCCCGGTGCGCACGCTGTCGGGCGGTGAGCGCAACCGGGTGCTGCTGGCGCGGCTGTTTGCGCTGCCGGCCAATGTGCTGGTGCTCGACGAGCCCACCAACGACCTGGACATCGACACGCTGGAGTTGCTGGAAGAGCTGCTGCAAAGCTACCCCGGCACGGTGTTCCTGGTCAGCCACGACCGCCGCTTCCTCGACAACGTGGTGACCAGCCTGATCTGCTGGGAAGGCGACCTGAGCCCCGGGCGTTGGCGCGAGTACGAAGGCGGCATCGCCGACTGGCAGGCCCAGCGCGCGCGCATGCTGGCGGCGCAGGCGGCGGCCAATGCAGCGCCAAGGGCGGCGGCAGCGGCCGCACCAGCCACGGCGGCAGCGCCGGCCACTGTGCCCACCACAGCCAAACGCAAGCTCAGCTACAAGGAACAGCGCGAGCGCGATGAGCTGCCCGGCCGCATTGCCGCGCTGGAAGCCGAGCAGGCCGCCATCGCCGCCAGGCTGGCCGATGGCAGCCTGTTCGCCAAGGCGCCTGGCGAGGCCACGGCCCTGAGCCAGCGCCATGCCGCCATCGACGACGAACTGCTGGCCGCGCTGGAGCGGCAGGACACCCTGGGCGCTGCCTGAGCAGCGTCAGTAGCCCGACCAGTTGTCGTTGGTGGCCGCCGGGTGCGTGCGGCTGACGATCAGCCCCGACTGCAGGTACAGCGCATTCAGCAGCCGCATCGCCCGTGCGGTGCCCACGCCAGGCCAGCTGGCCACGTCGCGCAGGTTGCTGGTGCGCAGGCGCAGCCGGTCGATGCAGGCAGCCATGGCGCCTGGCACCGGCAGGCCGCCCAGGCTGAGGCCGGGCGACACCCGGTAAGCCGCCTGGCCGGCGAGCTCGGGCAGCAGGGCGTCGCGCACGCCATGCAGGGCCACGGCCCAGAGCAGCGGGCCCAGCGGTGCATACAGCGCCGGCTGGTCGATCCGGTGGGCATCGGTGCGGCCCGGGGCGCGCCAGCGTGCCGGCTGCACTTCCAGCACCTGCAGGCCGGCCAGGTTGCCGCCCAGCACGTCTGACAGAGGCTGGGCGCAGTGCACCTGCCGTTCGGTGGGGAACACGCTGATGACCAGTGGCGCCTGACCGCGCGCAGCCACGGTGATGGCCAGCGCCTGGGTGTGGCGCACGCAGGCGGCCAGCACCTCCAGCAACGCACGCTGCGGGCCTGCCGGCTCGAAGCGCAGCAAGTCCTGCAGCAGCGACGGGCTGAGCGAGCTGAGTGCGGTGTGCGTGACCGTGTGGCCCGCATCGGGCGGCAGTGACGGCTGACTGTCGGCCGCGTCCATCGGCTGGGTGCTGGGGAACATGCGCAGGTTGACCGGGGGCAGCACGGTTTATCGCACAGGCAGGCCAGCCAGCGCATGACGGGCCGCCACGAAGGCCTGCCAGAACCTGGCATCCTGCGCAGAAGCGAAGTTCACCCGCATCAGCGTGGTGGGGCGCGGCGCGGCCAGGAACAGCCGGCCCGGCGCCACCAGCCAGCCGGCAGCGGCCAGCTGGGCAGCCAGCGGCTCGGTGTCGACCCCGGTGTCCACCCAGCCGAACAGCCCCTGTGGTGGGGTGACGAAGCGGCAGCCGCTGTCCTGTGCCAGCCGCACCACCCGCTGGCGGGCGGCGTCCAGCTGCGCCACCACCCGCTCGGCATGGCGGCGCAGCAGGCCCTGGTCCAGGCACCAGGCCACTGCCCGCTCCAGCAGGGCGGGGGTGGTCAGCAGGCCCAGCAGCTTGGTGTCGATCAGGCGCTCGACCAGCGCCGGAGCCGCCGCCACCACGCCCACCCGCCAGGCCGGCGCCAGGATCTTGGAGAAGCCGGTGATGTAGAGGGTGCGCTGCAGGCCGTCCAGCGCGGCCAGCCGTGGCGCATGGGCGGGTGCCAGCCAGGCATAGGTGTCGTCTTCGACGATCGTCAGGTCATGCTGTTCGGCCAGCTTCAGGATCTGGTGCGCCGCCGCCATGCTGAGCGTCTGCCCGGTGGGGTTGTGCAGCACCGACACGGTGACATACAGCCGCGGGCGGTGTTCGGCCAGCAGCTGCGCCATCACCGCCAGGTCGGGCCCGTCGGCGCCGCGTGGCACCGGCAGCAGGCGCATGCCCAGGCGGGTGAGGCGGGCGAACTCCACCGCCCAGCCGGGCTCGTCGACCAGCACCGCGTCGCCGGGCTGCAGCAGGGTGCGGGCCACCACGTCCAGTGCATGGGTGGCGCCGATGGTGGTGATGATCTGGCTGGCCTGGGCGTTGATGCCCAGCTCGCCGCCCAGGCGCCGCGCCATGGCCTGGCGCAGGGCCTCGTCACCGGCCGGGTTGCCATAGCGCAGCGCATCGCGGCTGGCGCTGCTGCCGCCCAGGGTGCGGCGCAGCGCGCGGTCGAGCAGGGGCTGGTCGAGCCAGGCCTCGGGCAGCGTGCCCATGCCCGGCCCGTTGGGCGCCGAGCCTTGCTGGAACATGCTGCGGATCAGCGCCGTTGCGTCCAGCGGCGGGGCCAGTGGCCCGCCCGCGCGGTGGGTGGCCGCCGCCGCCCCCCGCGCTGCGGGTTGCTGTTCCCGCACGAAGAAGCCGCGCTGGCGCCGGGCCTCCACCAGGCCCTGGGCCTGCAACTGGTCATAGGCCGACACCACGGTGCTGGGGCTCACACCATGCAGGCGCGCGCCTGCGCGCACCGACGGCAGCCGCGCACCGGGCGCCAGCGCGCCCCGGCGGATGCGCTCTGCCACGCGGGCGGCCAATTGCTGCCCGCGGGTGCCAGGGGCCGCCTGGGCGGTGTCGCCGTCGGCTGAAACTGCAATTGC
>JARXAJ010000138.1 GCA_029865965.1 Aquabacterium sp. | reverse complement strand
GCGCGGCGCGGGCCTGGTCGACCGCCTCACGGATGTCCTTCACCCCGGCCAGCACCGCGCTCAGCACCACGAAGCGGGCGCCGACGCCGGGCCGGCCCCCGTCGGCGCGCCCCCCTTGGGGGCTGGGGGCGCCATCGGCGCCACCTGGGGGCAGACTGGTCACCGCACCGGCCACCAGGCGCGCCAGGGTCGTCTTGCCCACGCCCGGCGGGCCCCACAGGATCATCGAGCGGATGCGGCCGGATTCAAACGCCACCCGCAGCGGCTTGCCCGGCCCCAGCAAGTGGGCCTGGCCGATCACGTCGGCCAAGGTCTGCGGGCGCAGACGCTCGGCCAGCGGCGCCTGCACGGGCGTTGGTACTGGCGCTTGTACGGGCGTTTGGACGGGCGTTTGGACGGGCGCGGCAGCCGGCGGGTCGGGTGGGGCGAACAATGAATCCTGCGGTGGTGGCATGCCCGGGATTGTCGACAAGAAAGCCAGCAGGTGCGGCTGAACCCGTCGGTTTTGTGCGGGCCCGACACCGCACCCCCCGGCCCCTGAAGGACACCGGCAAGCAGCAAGACCCGCACGCGCTGCCGGCCGGAGATGCCCGTCACAACCCCGCTTGTTCGCCCGACCGCCACTGGCGGACCCGGCCACACTGTTCTGAAAATCCACCGTGGCCGCTGCGCAGCTGCCACGGCCCCGTCCCCACACGGGCCGCACAGTCCGGCCCCCGCCGCAGGAGCACCCGATGAGCGCCATGACCACCCCCGAAACTGCAGCGGTGTTGCAGGCTGGCACGCTGCAAGGCGCACCGCGTGAGGTGCTGTCGTTCAAGCTCGGCGCCGAGGAATACGGCATCGACATCCTGAAGGTGCAGGAAATCCGCGGCTATGAGCCGCCCACCCGGATTGCCAACGCGCCCAGCTTCATGAAGGGCGTGGTCAACCTGCGCGGCGTGATCGTGCCCATCGTCGACATGCGCACCCGCTTCATGCTCGACGACGTGAAGTACGATGCTTTCACCGTGGTCATCATCCTCAACGTCGTGGGCCGCACAGTGGGCATCGTGGTTGACTCCGTCAGCGACGTGCTTGAACTGCGCCCCGAGCAAATCAAGCCGGCGCCCGAGTTCAATGGCAGTGTGGACGCCACCCACATCACCGGCCTGGGCACGGTGAAGACCGGCGACGACGAGCGCATGCTGATCCTGCTGGAGATCGAGCAGATGATGAGCAGCGCCGACATGGGCCTGACCGACCACTTCACCCACTGAGCGGCTGCGGCCGCTGACCAGGAGACCCCCATGCGCACACTCCGACGGTTGACCCTGGGCACCGCCCTGGCAACCTTGCTCACCGCCCCGGCCGCCTGGGCCGCCCGTCCGCTGGTCAGCGAAACCGCCGATTCACTGGCCCGGGGCGACTGCGAGCTTGAAACCGCCTTGGCCAGCAACCGCGTGCGCGGGCAGGACAACACCGGCAGCCTGGATACCCTGGTGGCCTGCGGCATCGGCGTGGGCACCCAAGTCAGCGGCGCCTACAACCGCAGCCGCAACGGCGGGCTGACCGGGCAGACCGTCACCCTGGGTGGCAAGACCAACCTGGCCGAGGTGCAAGACGGCAGCATCGGCTGGGCCATCGCCTACGGTGCATCGCTCGACAAAGCGCCCGGCGCCAGCTGGAGGCACGGCGGCACCCGGGTCTTCGGTGTGGCCACCAAGCCGCTGACCGACAGCCTGGTCGCGCATTTCAACCTGGGCTGGCTGCGCACCGAGAGCGACCGCAGCAACAGAACCACCTGGTCGCTGGGCGTCGAGGGCGACGGGCCGGTGCGCTGGGCCGCCGATGTGTTCGGCGACGACCGGTCGCGCCCCTGGGCGTCGGTCGGCCTGATGTGGCCGCTGGCCGAGAAGCTGAGTGCCAACCTCGAATACGCCCAGCAGTTCGAGCGCCTTCGGGTGCGGCAATGGACGCTGGGCTTGAAGTTCGACTTCTAGCCGCCACAGGGCCATGCGGGCTCAGCGCCCGATCACATCCACCCCCGGCGGCGGCACGAAGCGGAAGCGCTCGGCCGGCAGCGCCAGGCCCTGCTGCACCGCGCTGAACAGCAGTTGCGAGCGCTGACCGAAGGCGTCGGTGATCTCCAGCGCGGCCAGGTCCTTGCCGCGGAAACCCACCCGCAGCTGGGTGACGCTGCCGTCCTTGGCGCGCGGTGTGGCCAGCACCCAGTCCAGCCCGTCTTTGGACGGCTGGGCGGCCAGCTCGAAGTCCTTGTCCAGCGCGCCCCCTGCCAGCAGCGCAGCCGGCGTGCCGCCCAGGGCCTGGTCGAGCAGGCGCACGCTGACCTGGTTCAGGTCGATGTCGTGCAGCCAGACCTTGGCACCGTCGCTGACGATCAACTGCTCGAACGGCTTGTTGTAGGCAAAGCGGAAGCGGTTGGGCCGGCTGAACTCGAAGCTGCCGGCCGATGACTTCTTGCGGGCGCCATCGGGCGACGTGACGGTCTGGGTGAAAGTGGCGCGGCCGGTCTGCACATCGCGGGTGAAGGCGCGCAGCGTGTCCACCGCGTCGGCATGGGCCGCTGGCACGGCCAGCGCCACCGTCAGCAAGCCGGCCGCCAGATTGCGCAGGTTGAAGGGGTTCATTCGTCGCGCCTCGGCACCAGCAGGTCGCGGTTGCCGCTGGGCGACAGGGCCGACACCAGGCCGCTCTTTTCCATCTGCTCCAGCAAGCGGGCCGCCCGGTTGTAGCCGATGCGCAGATGCCGCTGCACCAGCGAGATGCTGGCCTTCTTGTTCTGCAGCACGATGGCCACCGCCTGGTCGTACATCGGGTCGGCTTCGGCATCGCCGCCACCGGCGCCACCGCCGCCGGGTGCATCGCCGTCGCCATCGAGCGTGCCGCCTTCGAGGATGCCCTCGATGTAGTTGGGCGCGCCCTGGCTCTTGATGTATTCGACCACCCGGTGCACTTCTTCATCGGACACAAAGGCGCCGTGCACCCGCACCGGCAGGCCGCCGCCAGGCGTCAGGTACAGCATGTCGCCCTGGCCCAGCAGCGCCTCGGCGCCCATCTGGTCGAGGATGGTGCGGCTGTCGATCTTGCTGCTGACCTGGAAGCTCAGCCGGGTGGGGATGTTGGCCTTGATCAGGCCGGTGATCACGTCCACGCTGGGCCGCTGGGTGGCCAGGATCAGGTGGATGCCAGCCGCACGCGCCTTCTGCGCCAGCCGGGCAATCAGCTCCTCGATCTTCTTGCCGATCACCATCATCAGGTCGGCCAGCTCGTCGATGACGATCACCACGAACGGCAGACGGTCCAGCGGCTCGGGTTCTTCTGGCGTCAGGCTGAACGGGTTGGGGATCAGCTCGCCACGCGCCTTGGCATCGTCGAGCTTCTTGTTGTAGCCCGCCAGGTTGCGCACGCCCATCTTGGACATCAGCTTGTAGCGGCGCTCCATCTCGCCCACGCACCAGTTCAGCGCGTTGGCGGCCTGCTTCATGTCGGTGACCACCGGGCACAGCAGGTGCGGGATGCCCTCGTAGACGCTCATCTCCAGCATCTTCGGGTCGATCAGGATCAGGCGCACGTCACGCGCCTCGGCCTTGTAGAGCAGGCTCAGGATCATGGCGTTGATGCCCACGCTCTTGCCCGAGCCCGTGGTGCCCGCCACCAGGCAGTGCGGCATCTTGGCCAGATCAGCCACCATCGGCGCGCCGACGATGTCTTTGCCCAGGCCCATGGTCAGCTGCGACTGGGCGTCGTGGTAAGTCTGCGAGCCCAGGATCTCGGCCAGCCGGATCATCTGCCGCTTGGCATTGGGCAGCTCCAGCGCCATGGTGGTGCGGCCCGGAATGGTCTCGACCACCCGGATGCTGATCAAGGACAGCGACCGCGCCAGGTCCTTGGCCAGGCCCACCACCTGGCTGCCCTTGACACCGGTGGCCGGCTCGATCTCGTAGCGGGTGATCACCGGCCCGGGGCTGGCGGCCACCACTCGCACTTCGACACCGAAATCGCGCAACTTCTTCTCGATCATGCGCGAGGTCATTTCCAATGACTCGGGCGTGACGGTGTCGACGCGGATGGCGGGCGCGGCATCAAGCAGGTCGACCTGGGGCAGCCGGGTGTCGGCCAGTTCGACGAACAGCGGCTTCTGCCGCTCCTTGGCGACACGGGTGCTCTTGGGCACCTCGACCATGGTCTCCTGGATGACGATGGGCGCCTGGTCTTCGACCACGGCACGCACGTCCTCGACCACCAGCTCACGCTCGCGGGTCAGCACCTCGGCGATGTGCAGGTCTTCCTTCACCTCGCGCTTGTCGGCGCGGGCGCGCCACAAGCCCTCGAGGCGCTGGCCCAGTGCGTCGGCCACGCCGGCCCAGGAAAACCGCATCGCCAGCGATACGCCCAGCACCAGGCCGGCGATCCACAGCACGCCCGACCCGGCAAAGCCCAGCCAGCGCATCGACAGCCCGCCCACCACCGCCCCCAGCACGCCACCGGCCTGGCCGCCGGGCACGGCGCCGTCCAGCCGGTACAGGCGGGTCCATTCCAGGCCGCAGCTGGCCGCCATCAGCAGGGCCAGACCGGCCCAGAACCACCAGGCCGGGGCGGTGGATTCAGCCAGAACCAACGGCCCGCGCAGGCGGCTGGCCAGCAAGGCCAGCCAGGCGCGGGCGGCCACCAGCATCAACCACCAGGCCGAATAGCCGAACAGGAACAGGCCGAGGTCGGATGCCCAGGCACCCAGCAGGCCTGCCCAGTTGGCCACTGGCGCGCCGATGCCCGATGTGGAGAAGCCAGGATCGCTGGCCGTGTGGCTGGTCAGGGCCAGCAGCATCAGCAACCACAGCACACCGCCCAGCAGCAGCTGCAGCTGCGGGCGCCAGCGCGGCTGGTCGGCGCGGTCGACAGGGCGCTGCGATGCCAGCGTGCTGCTGCCGTCACGCAACAGGGAGCCCAGGGGGAAGGTCATGCTTCAGATTGTGGCGCGTCTTCGGGGCCCTCGGCGCGCGGGTACGCACGCCGATCCCCCGAGGGGATCGCGGACCTGGGGGCGGCCCGGCGCACGGCCCACCAGCCGCCCAGCTACTCAGGCTGGGCCGCCCGTTCCTTGATGATCACCGAGCCGTTTTCCTGGGTTTCGATCACGCCGCGCTCTTCCAGGTCTTTCATGACCCGGCTGACCATCTCGCGCGAGGCGCCCACCACCTTGGCCATGTCCTGGCGCGACACCTTGTTGCGGATGGTCTTCACGCCGTTGATCTCTTCGGACATCTCCAGCAGGGTGCGGGCCACACGGCCATACACATCCAGCAAGGCCAGCGATTCGATCTGCCGGTCAGCATGCCGCAAGCGCCGCACCAAGCCGCGCAAGATGGCGTAGCTGAGGCTGGAATGCTCGGGCAGGCAGCGGGCGAAGTCGGCCCGGCCCAGAATGAGCATGTCGGTCTGGATCTCGCAGCGCACCGTGGCCGAATGGGCCTCGTTGTCGATCAGGCTCATTTCGCCCACATAGTCGCCGGCCTCCAGCACCGCCAGGATCACCTCGCGACCGCGGGCATCGGATGTGAGCACGCGCGCCCGACCGTTGAGCAGGATGAACAGCGTGTTGGTTTTGCGCCCCTGCTCCACCACCAGCTCGCCGCGGCGGAACCGGCGTTTGACCACGCTGTCGGCGATTGCCTGCGCCTGGTCATTGGTCAACATCGAGAACAAAGGCACGCGCCGGATCAAATCGAGATTGGTCAACATGGACATGGTGGATTCCCTTCCTGCCTGTAGTTTCTTCTGTGACCGATTGCGCCAAACCGGCAAAGAAGGTGCACTTCAAGCGTCAGTTTCAAACGGATTCTCCCTATTGTGCCGATCGACGCGGCACAGGTTGAAGGGTTTCCACCCCATGTGACAATTCTTGGACGGCAGGCGGCCAACCCGCCCGCAGAAGCCCCCTCCCACCTTTTCGGATCGACCATGTCCACCCCCATCCTGCACGCCCAGGTCTTGATCCTGGGCTCCGGCCCGGCCGGCTACACCGCCGCCATCTACGCCGCGCGCGCCAACCTCAACCCCGTCCTTGTCACCGGCATGGCCCAGGGTGGCCAGCTGATGACCACCACCGAAGTCGACAACTGGCCCGCCGACGTGATGGGTGTGCAGGGCCCCGAGCTGATGGAGCGCTTCCTCAAGCATGCCGAGCGCTTCAACACCAAGATGGTGTTCGACCACATCCACACGGTCGACCTGTCCAAGCGCCCGTTCACCCTGACCGGTGACAGCGGCACCTACACCTGCGACAGCCTGGTGATCGCCACCGGCGCGTCGGCCAAGTACCTGGGCCTGCCGTCGGAGGCTGCCTTCATGGGCCGTGGCGTCAGCGGCTGCGCCACCTGCGACGGCTTTTTCTACCGCGGTGATGAAGTGGCGGTGGTGGGCGGCGGCAACACGGCGGTGGAAGAAGCGCTGTACCTCAGCAACATCGCCAGCAAGGTGCACCTGGTGCACCGGCGCGACAAGTTCCGCGCCGAGGCCATCATGATCGACAAGGTGCACGACAAGGTGGCCGCCGGCCGCATCCAGCTGCACCTGTTCAACACCCTCGACGAGGTGCTGGGCGACCAGACCGGCGTCACCGGCATCCGGCTCAAGAACGTGACCACCGGCGCCACAGAAGACCTGACCCTGAAGGGCTGCTTCATCGCCATCGGCCACCAGCCCAACACTGACATCTTCAAGGGCCAGCTGGAGATGAAGGACGGCTACATCATCACCCGCACCGGTTTGAATGGCTTTGCCACCATGACCAGCGTGCCCGGGGTGTTTGCCGCCGGCGACGTGCAGGACCATGTCTACCGCCAGGCCATCACCTCGGCCGGCACCGGCTGCATGGCGGCACTGGATGCGCAACGCTTCCTGGAACAGCAGGCCTGAGCATCGCAGAAGCACCTGGTTTTCTGGCTATAATCATGGTCTTTGCCGAAAAGCAAGGCTTGGCGCGCTGATATCAGCGGCCGGGCCGATTCAAAGGCAACCATCAAGGGGCGCAGCAGCAGCGGCGCCGGTCGTTCAGTTCAACTGGCGGCACACCTTGCGCTGGTTGCCGTGCCCGCAACAGTTCAGTTCTGGAGAAGCGTCATGGCACGCGTCTGTCAAGTCACGGGTAAGCGCCCGATGGTGGGAAACAACGTTTCCCACGCCAACAACAAGACCAAGCGCCGCTGGTTGCCCAACCTGCAGTACCGCCGCTTCTGGGTCGAGAGCGAAAACCGCTGGGTGCGCCTGCGCATCACCAACGCTGCGCTGCGCCTGATCGACAAGGTCGGCATCGACCAGATCGTGGCCGACCTGCGCGCCAAGAACGCGCTGTAACCGCGCGCCAACCCCACGCAACCCAGGAGCACACCATGGCAGCCAAAGGCGGACGCGAAAAGATCAAGCTGGAATCCACCGCAGGAACCGGCTTCTTCTACACCACCAACAAGAACAAGAAGACCACGCCCGAGAAGCTCGAATTCATGAAGTTCGACCCGAAGGCACGCAAGCATGTCCTGTTCAAGGAAATCAAGCTGAAGTGACGCAGCGGCCCACCCCGGCATGCCGGGTGGGCTGATCGCAACACACACAGCCGAAGGGCCCCATCCGGAAGGATCGGGGCCCTTGGTGTTTGTGAGCCAACCCTGCGGTTGCGGGCGGCGCTGTGAGCGGGGCGTTTGGCGCACCAGTCGTGTGCTGCAGCGCGGGTTGATCAGCTTGCCGACCCGACTTGCCTGCTGCGCCGGAGATGCGGCCGAAGCAGTCCGGGATCAAGGTCCTGGCCAGGCTCAGCGCTGGCTTCCTTGCGATCGGCTTGGACAACCGCAAGCGAGCCTGGTGATGAAGCATCTACCCCCTGCAAAAACAACAACGGGCCCGAAGGCCCGCTGCAGCTTGGTGACGGATGTGCGTCAGGCGCGTGCGGCGCGCAGCTTCATCGAAAACTCGGCCAGCGCATCGATACCGCTGCTCTCGGCCTGCTTGCACCAGTGCTGCAGATCGACCACCAACTGCTCAGCCGACACATTGGTGCGGGTCCAGAGCTGGCGCAGCTCTTCGCGCATGCTCACCAGCTTGGCCAGCTTGGGGCTGCCGTTGACCGCATTGGCCAGCTGCGGCAACACGGCGGTGGGGATCTTCTCGGCGTCGCGGTGCAACCAGCGTTGGGCCAGCTTCAGGTCGGCCAGCCGGGCGGCCGCGCCCTGCTGCTTGACGAGCTCGGCTTCGGCGGCGCAGGCGGCGCGCAACTCATTGGCGTACTTGGCCATCACCTCATAGCGGTTGGCAATGATCGCCTCCAGCGTCTTGGCATCGGCCTGCGGCTTGACCTGCCCCAGCTTGAGTTGGGGCACGGTCTTGCGGGCCTTGGCCAGACCCACAAGCTCCATGGCGCGGATGTAGCCCCAGCCGATGTCGAACTCGAACGGCTTGACCGAGAACTTGGCCGACGTGGGATAGGTGTGGTGGTTGTTGTGCAGCTCTTCGCCGCCGATCACGATGCCCCAGGGCGACACGTTGGTGGACGCATCAGCCGCCTCGAAGTTGCGGTAGCCCCACCAGTGGCCGATGCCGTTGATGATGCCCGTGGCCATCACCGGGATCCACAACATCTGCACCGCCCACACCGTGAGGCCGATGGCGCCGAAGATGGCCAGGTCGAGGATCAACATCAGGCCCACGCCCTGCCAGCTGTAGCGGGTGTAGAGGTTGCGCTCGATCCAGTCATCAGGCGTGCCCTTGCCGTACTTGACGATGGTGTCGGGCACCTTGCTTTCGGCACGGTACAGCTCCACGCCGGTCAGCAGCAGGGCCTTGATGCCGCGGGTCTGCGGGCTGTGCGGGTCTTCCTCGGTTTCACACTTAGCGTGGTGCTTGCGGTGCACCGCGACGAATTCTTTGGTGACCATGCCGGTGGTCAGCCACAGCCAGAAGCGGAAGAAATGCGACGGAATGGCATGCAGGTCGACCGCACGGTGGGCCTGGGCGCGGTGCAGGAAGATGGTGACGGCAGAGATGGTGATGTGTGTCATGACCAGGGTCACCAACAGCACCTGCCACCAGCTCGCTTCGGCCCACAGGCCGTTGGCCAGCCAGTCAACCAACGCGAACCAAACCGTCGAAAAATCAGTCATTGAGTAACCTGTCCACCAAGAAGAACGCAGATCGCACATTGTAGGGGCGTACCCGCAGCGCCCTGCTGCGGTTTGTGATTGGCCTGAATCTACCAATTCCCAAGATGGGGGCGATGTTCACCAGGGCAACCAGCAGGCCTTGTGGCACGTCAACCGGCAGTGCCGGCGCCGGGGCTATTTGCGTTGCCACACGGCGGCAAAGAAGCCATCGGTTGCGTGCTTGCTGGGCCACAGGCGCAGGTAGTCGCCTTCGACCAGATCAGCAGCGCGCTCGACATGGGCAGCGGCCAGCGCCCCGCCGGCAGGCAGTGCAATGAAGTCGGGATGGGCCGCACCGAAGGCTTCGGCCACCGCCTCGTTCTCATCGCGCAGCAGGCTGCACGTGGCGTACACCAGCCGCCCGCCCGACTTCACCAGCCGTTGGGCACTGTCGAGGATGGCGGTCTGCTTGGCCTGCAGCTCCACCACCGCCTGCGGGCTCTGGCGCCATTTCAGATCAGGGTTGCGGCGCAGCGTGCCCAGGCCCGAGCAGGGCGCGTCCACCAGCACCCGGTCGATCTTGCCAGCCAGGCGCTTGACGCGTTCATCGCGCTCATGGGCGATCTGCGCCGGGTGCACATTGCTCAGGCCGCTGCGCGCCATGCGCGGCTTCAGTGCATCCAGCCGGTGGCCGTTGACGTCGAACGCATAGAGCCGGCCGGTGGAGCGCATGGCCGCGCCCAGCGCCAGGGTCTTGCCGCCGGCACCGGCGCAAAAATCGACCACCATCTCGCCGCGCTTGGCATCCACCAGCAGGGCCAGCAGCTGGCTGCCTTCGTCCTGCACTTCGATGTCGCCACGCACGAAGGCGTCGAACTTCTGCAGCGCCGGCTTGCCAGGCACACGGATGCCCCAGGGCGAGAACGGCGTGGGCGCGGCCCGCAGGCCGGCCTGGTTCAGGGTGGACAGGATGTCCTCGCGCTTGGCCTTGAGCACGTTGACCCGCAGGTCGAGCGGCGCGGGTTCGTCCAGCGCTGCCACCAGCGGCCAGAAGGCGTCTTCGCCCAGCTGCGTGCGCAGGGCCGACGCCAGCCAGTCGGGCAGGTTGTGGCGGAACTTGTCGGAGAAACCTGCCGGGTCGAGGCCCTTGACCTGGGTGCGCCACTGGGCTTCATTGCTGCCCAGCGCGCCCTTGAGCAGGTTGGCGTCGCCCGACCACGCCAGGATGGCCAGGCGCCGCTCCAGCGCACCGGTGCCGCTTTGCGCCAGGTGTTGCAACAGCGGGCGGCGGCGCAGCACGGTGTAAGCGGTTTCGGCCAGCGCGTGGCGCTCTCGCGGGCCCAGGCTGCGGTGGCGCTTGAAGAAGCCCGAGACGATGCTGTCGGCAGGTGCGTCGAGCTTCAAGACCGCGCGCAGCAGTTCGGTGGCCAGGTCCAGCAGGGCGGTAGGATGCATGGGCTGATTATCCCCGCCATGTCCTCTGACGATCTTCCACCCCTGCCTGCGGTGCCGCATGGCCGCTACCGGCACTACAAGGGCAACCTGTATGAGCTGGTCGGCGCCGTGCGCCACAGCGAAACGCTGGAGCCGCTGGCGCTCTACCGGCCCCTGTACGGCGAAGGCGCGCTGTGGGTGCGGCCGTGGGCGATGTTCTTCGAGACAGTAGTGGTCGACGGCGTGCAGCAGCCGCGTTTTGCGCGCGTGGGCGCTGATCAGGCCAACAGCAACAGCTGAGCCGCACCGCCGGTGTGGCGCACCACGCCGCCGTCCACCTGCAGCTGACCGCGCACCCACCAGCCGACAGCCAGCGGGTACAGCTGGTGCTCGGCCGCCAGCACCCGGTCTGACAGCGCCTGCGGTGTGTCGCCTGCCATCACCGGCACCACCGCCTGCGCGAGGATGGGCCCGTGGTCCAGCGTGGGGGTGACGATGTGCACCGTGGCGCCGGCCAGCTTGCAGCCCGCCTCGATCGCCCGGCGGTGGGTGTGCAGGCCGGCGAAGGCCGGCAACAGCGACGGGTGGATGTTGAGCAGGCGCCCGGCGTAGTGCTGCACGAAGCCGTCGGTCAGGATGCGCATGAAGCCGGCCAGCAGCACCAGCGTGGGCGCAAAGCCGTCGATCACCCGGGCCAGCTCGGCGTCAAACGCAGCGCGGCTGGCATGCCGGGTGTGATCGACCAACGCTGTGGCAATGCCGTGGCCGGCTGCCATCTCGAAGGCTGCCGCACCGGGCCGGTTGCCCACCACCGCCACCACCTGCGCCGGCCAGCTGTCGGCGGCACAGGCTTGCACGATGGCCTGGGCATTGCTGCCGCGGCCGGAGACCAGGATGACGATGCGGTGCATGACGGGGCGGGAGTGTACGGTCCGGGGCCCGGCAGGCTGCTCTGCCAGAATCCCGCGTTCGACCCAAGGACCACCCCATGCGACCCCGCGTACTCTCCGGCATGCGCCCCACCGGCGCCCTGCACCTCGGCCCTTACCACGGCGCGCTCAAGAACTGGGTGCGGCTGCAGGACGACCACGACTGCTTCTACTTCGTGGCCGACTGGCATGCACTGACCACGCACTACGAAGACCGCGCCGTCATCGAGAAGTCGGTCTACGAGATGGTGATCGACTGGCTGGCCGCTGGCCTGGACCCGGAAAAAGCCACCCTCTTCATCCAGAGCCGGCTGCCCGAGCATGCCGAGCTGTTCACCTTGCTGGCCATGGGCACGCCGCTCGCCTGGCTGGAACGCATGCCGACCTACAAGGACCAAATGGAAAAGCTCAAGGACCGCGATCTCGCGACCTACGGCTTTCTGGGCTACCCGCTGCTGCAGGCGGCTGACATCCTGATCTACAAGGCTGCGTTCGTTCCGGTGGGCGAGGACCAGGCGCCACACGTGGAGATCACCCGCGAGGTGGCGCGCCGCTTCAATCACCTGTACGGGCGCGAGGCCAATTCGGAAGCGCTGGCCGAAGCGGTGGTCAAAAAAATGAGCAAGGCCAACGGCAAGGCCTTCAGCACGGCACGCAAAGCGTTTCAGGAGACTGGCAGCGAAGCAGCACTTGAG
>JARXAJ010000120.1 GCA_029865965.1 Aquabacterium sp. | reverse complement strand
CGTCTGACAAGCTCAACACCAGGCGCAAGCCGCCCGCCGGCAGGCTGGCCAGCCAGTCGCGCAGCGGTTGCGGCGCCAGCACCTGCGGCACGCGGTTGCGGCCGCTCTGCTCACAGGCAGCAATGGCCACAGCCTGCCAGTGGGCGCTGCGGCGCTCGGCGCGCTCACCGGACAGGCGCAGTACCGAACGCTCGCACAACAACGGCACGATGGTGGCCACGCCCAGCTCGGTGGCCTTTTCCACCAGCGCGTCCATGCGCTCGTTCGCGGGCATGCCCAGCGCCAGGGTGACAGGGGTGCGCAGTTCGCATTCCAGCGGCTGGTGCGCCAGCAGCCGGGCGGTCACATCCTTGCGACCGATGGCCAGCACCTGGGCCTGCCACTGGCCGCCCAGGCCGTCGAACAGGGTGATCGCATCGCCGGGTTGCAGGCGCAGCACCTGCACATGGCGGCTGGCGCCGGGCGGCAGGGTGTAGTCGGTGCCGGCTACCAGCGCTGGCGCCACATGGATGCGTGGAGGCATGGGCCACAGTGTGCACCAGCCACCATGCGGCCCGCGCTTGCTGGCCAGGCCGCGGCACGGCCTCGGTCGCAGCGCAGCGCAGCGCCGCAACCTGCAGCGCCACCAGATCAATCGGGTGCGATCAGGGTTTGCGCCAGATCGATGGCTGCCCGGTCGCCGTCACGCTCGCGCACTTGCTCGACGAACTTCAGCGCCAGCGCGCGGACGTCGTCTGCGTTGGCGCAGTACTCCGACTCCACCACCAGCATGTAGCCACGCACCCGGCCCAGCCGTGGCCGGGCCTCGGCCAGCACCCGCCGGCACAGCACCTCGAAGCTCTTGGTCTGCAGTGCCTGGGCCAGGCTCATGCGCGGCGCGCCAGGCTGCTGCGCCTGGCGTGGCGCGGCGGGCTGCTGCGCCACGCGTGGCGTGGCCGGCGGCGCGGCTTGCGCCATGCCCGGTGCTGCCACCAGGCCAGCCTGGATCAGCATGTGCAGATCATCCTCGGTGGCACCGCGCACCCGCACCAACCAGTCTTCACCGCTGCGGCTGGTGTCGATGGTCAACAGCAGGTTGCGCCCCGCGCGCGACAGCGGCAACACACGCTGCTGGATCTCGGCACGGCCGGCCCCGGTTCGGGCATAGCGCGCTGCCAGCGCATCGCCGTCCATCATCGCCGGGCCTCTCGCAGTTCACGACGCAGGATCTTGCCGACCGTGGTCTTGGGCAGGCCGGCGCAGAACTCCACCACCTTGGGCCGCTTGTAGCCGGTGAGGTTGGCCTCGCAGTGGCTGCGCACCATGGCTTCGGTCAGCCCGGGGTCCTTCCTGACGATGACCACCTTCACCGCTTCGCCGGCCTTGTCGTCGGCGATGCCGACGGCGGCGCATTCCAGCACGCCGGGCAGCTGGCTCAGCACGTCTTCGATCTCGTTGGGGTACACATTGAAGCCGGAGACCAGGATCATGTCTTTCTTGCGGTCGATGATGCGGAAGTGGCCACGCTCGTCCATCAGGCCCACGTCGCCGGTGCGGAAGAAGCCATCGGCCGTCATCACCTTGGCGGTTTCATCGGGGCGCTGCCAGTAGCCGGCCATCACCTGCGGGCCGCGGATGGCGATCTCGCCGGGCTGGCCTGGCGCCACCTCGCGGCCGTCGTCGTCCAGCAGCACCAGGTCGGTGCTGGGCATCGGCAGGCCGATGGTGCCGCTGAAGGCGGTGCCGTCGACCGGGTTGCACGTGGCCGACGGGCTGGTCTCGCTCAGGCCATAGCCCTCGCAGATCGGGCAGCCGGTCTTCTCCAGCCACAGCCGCGCCGTGCCCTGGGTGACGGCCATGCCCCCGCCGATGCTGATCTTCAGGTGGCTCCAGTCGACCTTGTCGAACCGCGGGTGGTTGGCCAGCGCGTTAAACAAGGTGTTGACCGCCGGCAGGCTGTGGAAGGGCTGGGCCGCCAGGTCCTTCAACATGGCCGGGATGTCGCGCGGGTTGGCGATCAGCAGGTTGCAGGCACCCATGCGCAGGCCCAGCATCATGTTCGTATTGAAGCCGAAGATGTGATGGAGCGGCAATGCACAGACGGTGACGACCTGCTGGCCTGCCGGGATCTTCTTCAAGGCCGGCTGGTACCAGGCCTCGGCCTGCAGGATGTTGGCCACCAGGTTGCGGTGCAGCAGCACCGCGCCTTTGCTCACGCCAGTGGTGCCGCCGGTGTACTGCAGCACGGCGATGTCGTCAGGGCCCAGTGCCACAGGGGCCAGCGCCAGGCGCCGGCCGCTTGCCACCGCGTCCATGAAGCGGATGCTGGCCACGCTGGCCGGCAGGGCGAAGGGTGGCACCAGCTTCTTGACCCGGCGCACCACATGGTTGACCAGCGCGCCCTTGAGCAGGCCCAGCATGTCGCCCATGGCAGCCAGCACCACGGTCTTGGTGGGCACCTGGTCGATCACCCGGGCCAGCGTGGCGGCGAAGTTCTCAAGGACGACGATGGCCTTGGCGCCGGAGTCCTTGAGCTGGTGCTCCAGCTCGCGCGGGGTGTAGAGCGGATTGACGTTGACCACCACCAGACCGGCACGCAGCACGGCAGCCACCGCCACCGGATACTGCGGCACATTGGGCATCATGATGGCCACGCGGTCACCGCGCTGCAGGCCGGTGGACTGCAGCCAGGCTGCCAGCGCGCGCGACGCGTTGTCGATGGCCGCAAAGCTGAACGACGCACCCATGAACTTGTAGGCTGTCTGGTCACGGAAGCTGCGAAAGCTGTCGTCCATCATCGCCACCAGAGACGGATAGACATCGGTCTTCACTTCGGCCGGCACACCAGCGGGATACTGCTTCAGCCAGATCTTCTGCATCAAGCGGCTCCAGGGAACACCGGGATTCTGACCGAGCCGTCCGGCACGGATCATCAGGGCAATCGATAGCGACGCTGGCCTGCTCACAGGATGGACGCCCATTTTGCTTGCTAGGCTCCACCCTGTGCATATTGCCTCATCGAACGGATACCGCAGCGCCATTGGCGCCGGGGGCGGCTTTCTGCAATGGGGCAGCAGCCCATCGGTCATGAAGCCTGCCCATCCTCTCCTGGCCCAGGCTGCGGCACCGGCACCGGCGGCGGCGGGCCCTGGTGATGGGGATGCGCGCCGCTTTGCCGCCAACAGCCAGCACCTGCTGACCATGCTGCGGCAGGCGCTGGGGGAACCACGGCCCGATGCCGCGCCAACCAGCGCAGCAACGCGGCGCACGCCGGTGCTGCTGGCCGCCGGTGGATCAGACCAGGCCCAGGCTCTCGTCGACCCCCAGGTGCAGGTTCATCGCCTGCACGGCGGCGCCGCTGGCACCCTTGCCCAGGTTGTCCAGCCGGCTGATCAGCAGCACCTGGCGGTCGTTGGCAAACACGAACAGCTCGGCGTTGTTGGTGTCGTTGCAGGCCTGCACGTCGAAGAAGCCGGCCTCCAGGGTGGCCGGGTCGGCCAGCGGCATCACCCGCACGAAACGCTCGCCGGCATGGTGCGCGGCCAGGGCCTGCTGCACCTGGGCGCCGGTGGTGCCGGGGCGGAACTGGTCCAGCTGCAAGCCGACGCTGACCGCCAGGCCCTTGTAGAAGTTGGCCACCACCGGCAAGAACACCGGCGCCCGCGCCAGGCCGGTGTGGGCCACCATCTCGGGCAGATGCTTGTGCGCCAGGGCCAGGCCATAGGGGCGCGGCGATTGCAGCTTGCTGTCGCGGCCCGCCTCGCGCGCTGCCTCGTACTCGGCAATCATCGACTTGCCGCCGCCCGAGTAGCCGGTGATCGAAGTGGCGCTCACCGCCGCATCGGCCGGCAACAGGCCGGCCTGCACCAGCGGGCGCAGCAGCAGCACAAAGGCCGTGGCATGGCAGCCCGGGTTGGCAATGCGCTTGCTGGCGCGGATGGCCTCGCGCTGGCCGGCGGCCAGCTCGGGCAGGCCGTAGGCCCAGCCCGCCACGGTGCGGTGGGCGGTGCTGGCGTCGATGATGCAGGTCTTGGGGTTGCTGACCAGGGCCACCGCTTCGCGCGCGGCAGCGTCGGGCAGGCACAGGAAGGCAACGTCGGCTGCGTTGAGCAGGCGGGCGCGCTCGGCCGGGTCCTTGCGCTTGTCGGCGTCGATGCGCAGAACCTCCACGTCGCTGCGACGCGCCAGCATCTCGTGGATGCGCAGGCCGGTCGTGCCTTCCTGTCCGTCGACGAAGATGTGGTGGGTCATGGTGCGCTTTCGTTGGTCACAATGCGGGAAGACCCGCAAGGATAAGGCCATGGACCTGGACGATGGGCGTGTTTTCTTGCTGCCGGGCTGGCAGAACAGCGGCCCCGGCCATTGGCAGAGCCGCTGGGAGGCGCTGCACGGCTTCCAGCGGGTCGACCAGGCCGACTGGCTGTGGCCGCGCCGTGGCGACTGGATGGCCCGGCTGGAAGACACGCTGCTGGCCGATGACCGCCCGGCGCTGCTGGTGGCCCACAGCCTGGGCTGCCACCTGGTGGCGGCCTGGGCAGCCCATTCGCAGCACACCCGCCTGGTGGCCGGCGCCTTGCTGGTGGCACCGCCCGATGTGGAACGCGCCGACCTGCCGCCGCAAGTGCAGACCTGGGCGCCCATGCACCGCCAGCCCCTGCCGTTTGCCACCACCACCGTGCTGAGCGCGGACGACCCATTCAGCAACGCGGCACGCGGCCTGCAACTGGCCGCTGCCTGGGGCAGCGAGATCATCAGCCTGGGCGCGGCCGGCCACATCAACGCCGACAGCGGCCTGGGCGACTGGCCCGAGGGCATCGCGCTGCTGCGCGCGCTGGCCATGCGAGGCGGGATGACACTGGACGCCGCCGCCGCCTGATCGCCGACAATTCAGGCATGACGCCCCCACGCTCACGTTGTTCGCTGCCCCCCAAGGGGGCGCTCAGTCCCTTCGGAACGGCCGGGCGGTCCTGACATGGTCACCAAGAAACCCAAAGGCCTCGGCCTCGGCCTCGAAGCATTGCTCGGCCCCAAGGTGGCCGATGTGGCACCGGCCGACGCCTCGCGCCCCAGCACGCTGAAGCTGTCGCAGTTGCAGGCCGGCAAGTACCAGCCGCGCACCCGCATGGACGAAGGCTCGCTCTACGAGCTGGCCGAAAGCATCAAGAGCCAGGGCATCATGCAGCCCATCCTGGTGCGCCCGGTGGGCGCCAGCGGCTACGAGATCATCGCCGGTGAACGCCGCTTCCGCGCCGCGAAGCTGGCGGGCCTGGATGAGGTGCCGGTGCTCGTCAAGGCAGTGCCCGACGAAGCCGCCGCCGTGATGGCGCTGATCGAGAACATCCAGCGTGAAGACCTCAACCCGCTGGAAGAAGCGCAGGGCCTGCAGCGCCTGGTGGCCGAATTCCAGCTGACGCATGAGCAGGCGGCGCAGGCGGTGGGACGCTCGCGCAGTGCGGCCAGCAACCTGCTGCGGCTGCTGAACCTCACCGCGCCGGTGCAGCAGATGCTGATGGCGGGCGACCTGGACATGGGCCATGCCCGCGCCCTGCTGGGCCTGGACGCCGGCGCCCAGGTGGCCAGCGCCACCGAGATCGTCAGCAAGAAACTCAGCGTGCGCGAGGCTGAGCGCCTGGTGGCCAAGGCCCAGGCCGATGGCCCCACATCGGGCCGGCAGACCCCGCTGCTGAGGGTGAAAAAGGAAAAAACCCGCGACATCGTGCGGCTGGAAGAGCAGCTGGCCGATGCACTGACGGCGCAGGTCGAGATCCGCATCCTCCGCAGCACCCGGCGCGGTGAGCAGGGCGAGGTGGCGATCAGCTTCGGCTCGCTCGACGAGCTCAACGGCCTGCTGGCGAAGCTGGGCGCCAAAGACGCCTGACAAGGTCTGCGCAAGCGCCAGCGCACCGGGCGAGCACCGCACGGCCGGGTGCGCGGATCAGACCAGGGCGCTGGCGATGCGCTTGTCGAGCAAGGCGCGCAAGTCCAGCACCGAATGCAGGTCCAGCGCCCGATAGGCCTTGCGCACATGGTCGACCACGGTGCTGGGCGCCACCCCCAGCGCCTGGCCGATGCGGGCTTGCGGCTGGCCCTGGTACAGCGCCCGGCACACCGCTATCTGCCCGGGCGTGATGGGCAGATGGCGGAGCGCACGCTCCAGCGCCACGCGGTGGGGTTCGTGGCGCCGCAGGCTCAGCTGCACTAGCGGTGGCCCGGCTGCCAGCGCAGCCTGGCCGGCCACCGGCTGCAGCATGCGGCCGCTGGCCACCGGCTGCAGCATGCGGCCGCTGGCCACAAAGCGCCCGGCGCTGCTGGCATGGCTGACCACCGCCGGCTCATTGGGCGCCAGGCGCAGCCGGGCCAGCACCGCCGGCACCAGCGGGCCACCCAGGTCATGCAGGGGGCGTGACAAGGCCTCGCGCGATGCGCCGCCGCCGGCCATCAGCAGCAGGCGCAGCGCGCCCGGGCTGGCGTGGCGGGCCTGGCCGTCCAGCGTCAGCAGCAAGGTCTCGGCCGGCTCAGGTGCCGGCACATCGGGGGCGGCGGCTGCTGGCTGGCTGGTGGCGGCAGTGTCTTCCAGCGCCTGGGCCAGCAGCGGCAGTGCGCACGCCAGGCGGTGGCGGTCGGCGGGGGTGAAGGCCGCATCGTGCGGGCCGCGGTAGAGCACCAGCGACCCCAGCAGCCGGCCCTGGCAGCCGCGCAGCACCGCTTCCAGCCGGGTGTGAAAGCCCTGCGGCTTCCAGATCTCGTGGTACAGCGCCGATCGGTGGAAGCCGGCCGCGTCCAGGTCGTCGGCGCCGCACACGCCGGCCGGCCGGTCGCGCAGGGCGTGGAACGGCGGCATGGCCTCGGCCTCGCGGCTGTTGTGGAACTCATCGAAGTACAGCTGGGCCAGCTGTGCATCGATCGGCCCCTCGATGTAGTAGCGCAGCAACCGGCCCTGGTCGTCGGTCCAGTCGAACAGGTTGCGCGCTGATGGCACCAGGCCATGCAGGGCTTCCAGCACGGCGGGCACCAGCACGTCGGCGCTCAGCCCGGGCTGGCACAAGGCCCGCAGGGCGGACAGGGCAGTGGTGGTTTGCATGGCCGCGCAGCTTAGGCAGGGCATGGCAGGCCGGCATCCCCCAGTTGCGGGACTGAGCGTCCGCTTGCCCCCTTGGCATGGGGCGACGCCGCAGACCGTGGCGCCTACGGTGGCAGGTCTGCTGCCCAGATGCACGTGCAGCAGGCCAACCCAGCCCCGGAGATTTCTGATGCACACCCGACCCCTTCTGCCGCGCCGTGCGCGGCCCTCGCGCTTTCCCCTGGCCACGCTGTGTGCCGCCAGCCTGCTGATGCTGCAGGCCTGCGGCGGCGATGGCGAAGACGACACGCCAGCCCCGCCGGCACAGCCGGTGGCCGTCTCCGGCGTGGTGGCCGACGGCCCGCTGCAAGGCGCCACGGTCTGTTACGACCTGAATGACAACGGCGCCTGCGACACCGGCGAGCCCGGCGCAGTGACCGACGCCGACGGCAAGTACAGCTTCGACATCGACCCCGCTGCTGCGGGCCGGCATGCGGTGCTGGCCCAGGTGCCGGCCACGGCGGTCGACAAGGACACCGGCGCCGCCGTGGGCGCGGCCTTTCTGCTGAAGTCGCCGCCCACCGGCAGCAGCGGTGCGCAGACGGTGTTTGTCAGCCCGCTGACCACGGTGGTGGCCGACCTGGCCGCCAGCAGCGGCAGCAGCGTGGCCGAAGCCATCACCCAGGTGCAGGCCCTGTTGGGGCTGGGCGCCTCGCCGATGACCGACTTCACCGCCGCCGGTGCGGCGGCCGACGTGGGCCTGGCCGCACGCGCCGTGGGCAAGGTGGTGATCGACACCGCCCGGCTGGCTGCCGATGCCGGCGTGGCCGCCGCCCCGGCTGCCGCCCTGGTGCGCGAAGCCGCCCAAAGCCAGCTGCCGGTGCTGGCTGCCGCGCTGGAAGTCAGCGCCAGCAGCACCACGGCCGAACGCATTGCCGCCGCCGCCGCCGCCGTGGCCAGCCAGCTGAACCTGAGCCCTGGCACGGTGCAGGCGGTGGCCAATGTGGTGTCGCAGCCGATCGGCAGCGATCCTGCTGCCGGCCCGTTCGTCAGCGTGCGGCGCTTCACCTACACCGATGCCAACAACTACAGCTACCAGCTGTTCGTCGGTGACAGCAGCCAGACCGACACCAACAGCAACTGGCTGGCGCATGAGCCGCGCGCCAACGTGGTCAATGGCGAAGCCATCGCCTTCAGCCGCAACCAGCTGTACTGGACCGGCAGCCGCTGGAACGCCTGCGACAACGGCCATGCGGTGGTGTCCACCGTGTCCGCCACCGCCACCCGGCCGCAAACCAGCCTGTACTGCGGTGCAGCCAGGAGCGAGTCGCGCCCGGTGTGGGAAGACATCAGCGGCAAGACGCTGCGCGAGGTCATCATCCGCATGCGCGGCTTTCCGCTGCGTGACACCCTGGGCAGCACCACCAATGCCGACGGCCTGCCGGTGAGATGGGGCCCCGACCCCGCACTGTTGCCAGCCGATGCCACCTTTCCGGCGGGCGCGCGCTACAACATGCGCCAGATCCGCAACGACATCGGCAACACCGACCGCATCGAGCTGGCGGTGCGGCCCACGGTGCGCCAGGCCGACGGCGGGTTCCGCCAGGCCGCCACACTGGAGCAGCTGGGCGGGATGGCCGGCAACCTGGCCGACGCCGGCGCGGTGGTCGGCAACCAGAACACGCTGTTCGTGGCCGATGTGCCACTGGCCAGCCAGCCCGATGGCGCGCTGCAGGCCTTCAAGCGCTGGCGCCTGGCGGTGGACGTGGCGGGCCTGAAGGGCCGCTTCTACAGCTGCAACGTGGTGGTGGCCACCGGCGCCAGCCAGGCTTGCGAGGCCACCGGCGATGCCACGCTGGCGGTGCAGAGCCGGGGCGACATCCGCCTGTTGCGGGTGGCCAGCGGCTACCCGGCGATGCTGAAGGACAAGCTGCAGCAGCAGCGCTTCTGGGCCGAGCATGTGGGCACGGTGTTTCGCGGCACCACCGACTTCGAACGCAGCTACCACGACCAGCGGCTGAACAAGGCCGGCTGGGACGCACTGCGCGCCGCCCTGGGCCTGGCCGAGCAGACGGTGCCGGCGGCACCCGCCGCGCCGGGCGAATTCGCACTGCTGCGCTTCTTCAGCTACACCGACGCGCAGAACTACAACTGGCGCCTCTACACCGGTGACGAGCGGCTGCTCAACAGTGCCGGCGAGATCATCGTCAACGAAACGCGCCGCCAGGTGACTGCCGGGGCCGAGGTGCCGTTCGTGCGCAACCGTACCTACTGGAGCGGCAGCGCCTGGGTGCCCTGTGCCGACAGCGGCCCGGTGCTGACCGCGCAGGCAGCCGCGCCGTTCCGGTCGGTGCTGTGCCAGGGCTATGTCGATGAGCGGGTGGCCGAGCAGATCATCCAGCTGGGCGGCCGGCTGATGAGCGACGTGGTCAACGAGATGCGCAGCTACAACAGCACCGACGCCAACAACTTCAGCTGGGGCGGCTGGGGCTTGCCGCCCGGGCGGGTGCCGGCGCTGGGCAGCACCCGCTTCCCGGCCGGCGCCACGCTCAGCATCCGTGGCGGCCGGTCGGTGGCGGTACCCGAGGCGATTGCCACGGCTGACGCCGACCGGGTGCGCATCGCCCCCGGGCCAACGTCGACCGTGCCATTCGCCAACTGGCCGCTGGCCACCAGCCTGGACCAGGTGATCGCCAACCACCCGGGCAGCCTGGCCGGCACAGTGGTCAACGGCAATACCGCGCTGTTCGTCTGGTCGTTCACCGAGGCCCCCGCCGACCCGGCCCACACCAACCGGGTGGACATCCGGGTGGCCTTCGACGCCAACGGCAACAAGGCGCGCTTCACCCGCAACAACCGGCTGGTGAGCAACGGCTTCAGCACCAACTACCAGACCCTGCTCGACACCACCTACACGGTCGAGCAGGTGGGCGATGCGCGCCTGCTGAAGTTTGCGGCGATGCCGGCCGGCTTCGAGACCAGCTACCTCTTCAGCCGGCGCTTTGCCGAGCGCGACGGCCTGGTCTGGTACGCGTTCAAGGACGCGGCGCCGGCGGGCCAGGCGAACTGGAGCCTGCGCCTGAATGGCACAGCCTGGGA
>JARXAJ010000055.1 GCA_029865965.1 Aquabacterium sp. | reverse complement strand
CCCTGGCGCAGCGGCCCGACTTGCGCAGCAGCGCACTGGCACTGGAAGCCGCTGCGGCCGATGCCGACGAGCGCCGCGCCGCGCAGCGCCCCCGCGTGGCGCTGAGCGGCAACCTGGGCCTGGGCATGCTGCGCAGCGCCGGGGTGTCGGCCAACGGCAGCGTCTGGTCGCTGGGCCCGCTGGAAGTGACCCTGCCGCTGATCGACGGCGGTGCCCGCCAGGCCAGCACCACCGCCGCCCAGGTGGCCTACGACGCTGCCCGTACGGTCTACCAGGCCCAGCTGCGCCAGGCCCTGCGCGAGGTGGAAGACGCGCTGCTGCGCCTGCGCGACGGTGCCGCCCGCCGTGCCGATGCACAGGCCGCCGTGGCCGGTTTCAGCCAGGCCCTGGCCGCCACCGACTTGCGCCAGCGTGCCGGCCTGGCCAGCCGCCTGGAGCTGGAAGACACCCGCCGCAGCCTGCTGCAGGCCCGCATCCAGCAGACCGACACCGAGCGGGAGCAGGTGGCCGCCTGGATCGCGCTGCATCGGGCGCTGGGCGGCGGATGGCAAGAATGACCCACCCCCGAAGCGCCTTCGGCGCTCCCCCTCAAGGGGGTCGCGCCAGGCTGCGAAGCCTGGCGCGGCCTGCAAGGCACGCCAGCGGCCCGGCAAAGCCGGTTCTGCAGCGTTCGCTTGGCTCAGCACCCTCCTTCTGAAGCGCATTGCGCTCACCGTCATGACTGCACTCCGACTTGCCAATCGCCTCTGCGCCCTGACCCTGGCCGTCTTGCTCACGTCTGTGGCCCCGGCCCAAGCCCAGGCCCAGGCCCTCACTGCATCGGCACCGGCCAAGCCCGCCCTCAGCGTCAGCGTGGTCAGCCCGGCCATGGCCAGCCTGCCGGTGCAGCTGCAGGCCAACGGCAACATCACTGCCTGGCAAGAGGCGCTGGTCGGTGCCGAAGCCAACGGCCTGCGCCTGGCCACCGTGGCCGCCGACGTGGGCCAGCGGGTGCGGCGCGGCAAGGTGCTGGCCACCCTGGCAGATGACACCGTGCGTGCCGACCTGGCCCAGACCCAGGCCACGCTGGCCGAAGCCGAGGCCACGCTGGCCGAGGCCGCCGCCAACGCCGAGCGCGCCGCCGGCCTGCAGGACACCGGCGCGCTCAGTGCCAGCCAGATCCAGCAGTACGCCACCGCCGCCGTCACCGCCCGGGCCCGGGTGGCGGCGCAGCGCGCTGCCGTGCAGGTGCAGCAACTGCGGCTGAAGCAGACCCAGGTGCTGGCGCCCGACGACGGCATCGTCAGCGCCCGCAGCGCCACCGTGGGGGCGGTGGTGGGCAGCGGACAGGAGCTGTTCCGCCTGATCCGCGGCGGCCGGCTGGAATGGCGTGCCGAGCTGCCGTCGGCCGACCTGGCGCGCTTGCGCGCCGGCCAGGCCGCCACGCTGACCACGCCGTCGGGCCGCACCGTGGCTGGCACCGTGCGCCAGGTGGCGCCCACGGTCGACCCCGCCACCCGCAACGGCCTGGTCTATGTCGACCTGCGCCCCGGCCCCGACAGCGACGCCCGCCCTGGCATGTTCGCCCGTGGCAGCTTTGCCTTCGATGCCAGGCCGGCGCTCACCCTGCCGGCGGCCGCCGTGCTGCTGCGCGACGGCTTCAGCGTGGTGATGCGCGTGGGCGCCGACAACCGGGTGCAGCAGACCAAGGTGCAGGTGCTGCAGCGGAATGCCGACCGGGTGGCGCTGCAGGGCCTGCCGCCCGATGCCCGGGTGGTGGCGCGCGGCGCCGCCTTCCTGAGCGACGGCGACACGGTGCGGGTGGTGGCCGATGCGCCCGCCGCAGCTGCGCCCGCCCCCGCCCGCCCCGCCAGCCGCTGACCGCCCGCCGCCCTGCGCCCCATGAGGTTTCCGCCATGAATGTCTCCGCCTGGTCGATCCGCAACCCGATCCCGGCCGTCATGCTGTTCGTGCTGCTCACGCTGGCCGGGCTGATGGCCTTCAGCGCGATGAAGGTGCAGAACTTCCCCGACCTCGACCTGCCCACGGTCAGCATCAGTGCCAGCCTGCCCGGCACCGCACCGGCGCAGCTGGAGACCGAGGTGGCGCGCAAGATCGAGAACGCGGTGGCCTCGCTGCAGGGCGTCAAGCACATCACCAGCAAGATCACCGACGGCAGCGTCACCACCACCGTCGAATTCCGCCTGGAAAAGCCCACGCAGGAGGCGGTGGACGATGCGCGCGATGCCGTCAACCGCATCCGCGCCGACCTGCCCGCCGAGTTGAAAGACCCGCAGATCAGCCGGCTGAACCTGGCCGGCTCGCCCATCCTCACCTACACCGTGGCCTCGGCCCGCCTGGACGATGAGGGCTTGAGCTGGTTCGTCGACAACGACATCACCAAGGCCCTGCTCAGCGTCAACGGCGTGGGCTCGGTGGCGCGCGTGGGCGGCGTCACGCGTGAGGTGCAGGTGGCGCTGGACCCGGCGCGCCTCCTGTCGCTGGGCGTGACAGCGGCCGATGTGTCGCGCCAGCTGCGCCAGGTGCAGCAGGATGCCTCGGGCGGCCGCAGCGACCTGGGCCGGGCCGAGCAGGCGGTGCGCACCATCGCCACGGTGCAGTCGGCCGCGCAGCTGGGGCAGCTGGCCATCCCACTGGGCGACGGCCCCAGCGGCCGCCAGGTGCGGCTGGACCAGGTGGCCACCGTCACCGACACCGTGGCCGAGCGCCGCAGCGCCGCGCTGCTCAACGGCCAGCCGGTGGTGGGCTTCGAGATCACCCGCAGCCGCGGCGCCAGTGAACTGGAAGTGGACGCCGCCGTCACCCGCGTGCTGGCCGACCTGGGCGCCGCCCACCCCGACCTGCGTTTTGCCCAGGCCTTCAACCTGGTCGACCCGGTGGCCGACAACTACGACGGGTCGATGCTGCTGCTGTACGAGGGCGCCTTCCTGGCGGTGCTGGTGGTGTGGTTCTTTCTGCGTGACTGGCGCGCCACCTTCGTGGCGGCGGTGGCGCTGCCGCTGTCGGTGGTGCCGGCCTTCATCGGGCTGTGGTGGCTGGGCTTCTCGATCAATGTGGTCACGCTGCTGAGCCTGTCGCTGGTGGTGGGCATCCTGGTCGATGACGCCATCGTCGAGATCGAGAACATCACCCGCCACCTGCGCATGGGCAAGAGCCCCTACCAGGCGGCGATGGAGGCGGCCGACGAGATCGGCCTGGCGGTCATCGCCACCACCTTCACGCTGATCGCGGTGTTCCTGCCAACGGCCTTCATGAGCGGCGTGCCCGGCAAGTTCTTCAAGCAGTTCGGCTGGACGGCGGCGCTGGCGGTGTTCGCGTCGCTGGTGGTGGCGCGGGTGCTCACGCCGATGATGGCGGCCTACATCCTCAAGCCCATTCCGCCCGAGAAGCGCAATGTGCCCGACGGCCGGGTGATGCGCGGCTACCTGGCCAGCGTGGCCTGGTGCCTGAAGCACCGGTTCCTCACCGCGCTGGCGGCCGGTGCGTTCTTCGCCGGGTCGATCGCGCTGGTGCCGCTGCTGCCTACCGGCTTCATCCCGCCCGATGATTTCGGCCAGACCCAGGTCAGCATCGAGCTGCCGCCCGGCAGCACTTTCAACGACACCCTGGCCGCCGCCGAGCAGGCCCGTGCCCTGGTCAGCGCCAACCCGCATGTGCAGCGGGTGTACACGGCCGTGGGCGGCGGCATGTCGGGCGTGGACCCGTTTGCCGGCGGCGGCGTGTCGGAGGTGCGCAAGGCCACGCTCACCATCAACCTCACACCACGCGCCGACCGCCCCGGCATCCGCAAGCAGGCGATCGAGAATGAATTGCGCCTGGCCATGCAGCAGCTGCCTGGCGCGCGCATCAAGGTGGGCCTGGGCGGCTCGGGCGAGGCCTATGTGCTGGTGCTGTCGGGCGACGACGGCGCCGCCCTGGCCGAAGCCGCCCATGCGGTGGAACGCGACCTGCGCACCATCCCCGGCCTGGGCAACATCGCCAGCAGCGCCAGCCTGGTGCGGCCCGAGCTGGTGCTGCGGCCCGACGCCGCCCGCGCGGCTGACGCGGGTGTCACCACCGCCGCCATGGCCGACACCCTGCGCATCGCCACCACCGGCGACTTCGACAGCAACCTGCCCAAGCTGAACCTGGCCCAGCGTCAGGTGCCCATCGTGGTGAAGCTGCGCGACGACGCCCGCGCCGACCTGGCCCTGCTGGGCCAGCTCACCGTGCCCGGCAAGGCCGGCCCGGTGATGCTGGCCAACCTGGGCACGCTGGGCCTGGAAAGCGGGCCCGCGCAGATCGACCGTTATGACCGCCAGCGCAACATCAACTTCGACATCGAGTTGAACGGCCAGCCGCTGGGCGACGTGGCCGCGGCGGTGCAGAAGCTGCCCAGCCTGCAGCAGCTGCCCGCCGGCGTGCGCCAGGCCACGCTGGGCGATGCCGAGGTGATGGGCGAGCTGTTCGCCAGCTTCGGCCTGGCCATGCTGACCGGCGTGCTGTGCATCTACATCGTGCTGGTGCTGCTGTTCAAGGGCTTCATGCAGCCGGTCACCATCCTGGCGGCGCTGCCGCTGAGCCTGGGCGGCGCCTTCGTGGCGCTGCTGGTCACCCACAGTGCGTTTTCCATGCCGTCGCTGATCGGCTTGATCATGCTGATGGGCATCGCCACCAAGAACAGCATCCTGCTGGTGGATTACGCCATCATCGCCCGCCATGCCGGCATGCGCCCGCCTGGCCGCCCGAAGGGTGAATTGCGCAGTGCGCAGCATGAAGCCAACCAAGATCACCGCCGGGACGCGCTGATCGATGCCTGCCACAAGCGCGCCCGGCCCATCGTGATGACCACCATCGCCATGGGTGCGGGCATGATGCCCATCGCCCTGGGCTGGGGCGCCGACCCCAGCTTCCGCCAGCCGATGGCGGTGGCGGTGATCGGCGGGCTGATCACCAGCACGGTGCTCAGCCTGCTGGTGATCCCGGTGGTGTTCACCTATGTCGACGACCTGGTGCAGCTGGGCGGGCGGCTGTGGCGGCGCGGGCGGCCCGCTGCGGTGGCCACAGAGGCGGTGCCCCCCACCGCCTGACCTGGCGTGCAGGCCCAGGCAGCACGTCGCCGGCTGCCTTGTGCCAACATCGTCCCAACCCGGCCTGGCATGTGCCTGCAGCGCTCCTCCCTTTTGTCTGCCTTTCCGATTGCCCTGACCATGCGCCCATTGCACCGACACCTGCCGGCCCGTGCCGCCTTCTGGCCCCTGGCGCTGCCCCTGCTGGCCGCGCTGGCCGCCTGCGGCCCCAAGGCTGACGCCCCCAAGGGCCCTGGCGGCGGCAGTGGTGGCGGCATGCCGCCGGCCACGGTGGGCGTGGTGACGGTGCAGCCCGGCGCGGTGCCCCTGGTCACCGAGCTGCCCGGCCGGCTGGAAGCCTGGCGCGTGGCCCAGGTGCGGGCGCGTGTGCCCGGCATCGTCGCCAGGCGGCTGTTCACCGAAGGCAGCGAGGTCAAGGCCGGCCAGGCGCTCTATCAGCTGGATGACGCGGCCTTGCGTGCCAGCCTGGCCAGTGCCGATGCCGCCGTGGCGCGTGCCGACGCGGCCCAGGCCCAGGCCCAGGCCCAGGTGCAGCGCAACCAGCCGCTGGCCGAGGCCAAGGCCATCAGCGCCCAGGAATGGCTGCAGACCCAGACCACGCTCAAGACCGCCCAGGCCGACGCCGCCACCGCCCGCGCTGCGCTGATGGCGGCCCGCATCAACCTGGACTACGCCGCCATCAAGGCGCCGATCAGCGGGCGCATCGGCCGCGCCCTGGTGACCGAAGGCGCGCTGGTGGGCCAGGGCGATGCCACCCAGATGGCGCTGATCCAGCAGACCGGCACGCTGTATGTCAACTTCACACAGAGCGCGGCCGAGGTGCTGCGCCTGCGCAAGGCTTTCGAGGCCGGCCAGCTGCAGCGCGCGGCCGGCAGCAATGCCGCCGAGGTGCGGGTGGTGCTGGACGACGGCAGCACCTACCCGCTGGCCGGCAAGCTGCTGTTCACTGATCCGGCGGTCGATGCCGCCACCGGCCAGGTGAGCCTGCGCGCCGAGCTGCCCAACCCGCAGGGCCTGCTGCTGCCGGGCCTGTTCGTCAAGGTGCGGCTGGTGCAGGCCACCAGCGCCCAGGCCATCAAGCTGCCGCAGCAGGCCGTCACCCGCAGTGCGCGGGGCGACACCGTGCTGGTGGTGGGCGCCGACAACAAGCCCGCGCCGCGGCCGGTCACCGTGGCCGGCAGCCAGGGCGCCG
>JARXAJ010000014.1 GCA_029865965.1 Aquabacterium sp. | reverse complement strand
GCCTTGCCCTTCTCAGGCTTGCCGCCGGCACCCAGGCCGTTGTCGCCCAGCTGGATGATCTGGTGCGCGCTGCTGCGGTTGAGCGCCTGCGCGTCGGTGTTGGCGCAGACAAACTCGACCCCCAGCACGCCCTGCGTGATCATGTGCTCGACGGCGTTGCCGCCGCCCCCGCCCACGCCCACCACCTTGATGCGGGTACCTTGGTCGAACTCTTCGATCATCTCGATAGGCATGTTTATCTCTCCTGTGACTTGTTCAAGCAGTTGCCAAAGATTGTTGAGAACCAGTGAAGTGAATCCAAAGAGCGCGGGATTGATCTAACCCCTGTTGTGCATGGCCAGGCAGTCGCTGTGCTGCCTGGTTGTTCTGATCAGAAATTGCCGAGAAACCAGTCCTTCGCTCGGCCGACCATGGTCTTCACCGACCCGGCCTGCGCAGCCACCTTCTGCCCGCGCGCGCGCGCCATGCGGGCTTCTTCCAGCAGGCCCATCACGGTGGCGCTGCGCGGGTTGGCCACCATGTCGAACAAAGGCCCATGGTAGGTGGGCAGGCCCTTGCGCACCGGCTTGAGGAAGATGTCCTCACCCAGCTCCACCATGCCTGGCATCACCGCGCTGCCGCCGGTGATGACGATGCCCGACGACAGCAGTTCTTCATAGCCGCTCTCGCGGATGACCTGGTGCACCAGGCTGTAGATCTCTTCGACGCGCGGCTCGATCACGCCGGCCAGCGCCTGGCGGCTGAGCATGCGCGGTGCCCGGTCGCCCAGGCCGGGCACTTCCAGGTTCTCGCTCGGGTCGGCCAGCAGCTGCTTGGCCACGCCGTACTCCACCTTGATCTCTTCGGCGTCCTTGGTGGGGGTGCGCAGCGCCATCGCGATGTCGCTGGTGATCAGGTCGCCAGCGATGGGGATCACCGCCGTGTGCCGGATCGAGCCTTCGGTGTAGATGCTGACATCGGTGGTGCCGGCACCGATGTCGACCAGGGCCACGCCCAGCATCTTCTCGTCCTCGGTCAGCACTGCCGCAGCGCTGGCGCTAGGGTTCAGCACCAGGCGCTCGACTTCCAGGCCACAGCGGCGCACGCACTTCAGGATGTTCTCGGCCGCGCTCTGCGCGCCGGTGACGATGTGCACCTTCACCTCGAGCCGGCTGCCGCTCATGCCCACCGGTTCCTTCACCTCATGGCCGTCGATGACGAACTCTTGCGGCTCCACCAGCAGCAGGCGCTGGTCATTCGGGATGTTGATGGCCTTGGCGGTTTCCACCACCCGGTGCACATCCACCGGCGTCACCTCGCGGTTGTCGCGCACGATGACCATGCCGGTTGAGTTCTGCCCGCGGATGTGGCTGCCGGTGATGCCGGTGTAGACCCGCTCGATCTTGCAGGCGGCCATCATCTCGGCCTCTTTCAGGGCCTGCTGGATGCTCTGCACCGTGGCCTCGATGTTGACCACCACGCCACGCTTCAAGCCGTGGCTTGAGGCCACGCCCAGGCCGGCCAGCCGCAGCTCGCCATTGGCCAGCACCTCGGCCGCCACCGCCATCACCTTGGCGGTGCCGATGTCCAGTCCGACGATGAGATCCTTGTATTCCTTGGCCATGTGGCGGTGCCCTCGGGTGTCGTGTTTGGCCGTATGTACGTTTGTTCGGCGTCGTGCCGGGTCTACTTCTGGCGCGCCGGCAGCACCGGCTCGCTGGTGGTGACGCCCCGCAGGCGCACCGCAAATCCATCAACATGGCGCAGGTCGGCCGATGCCAGCGGGCGCCGGTAACGGGCATCCACCCGCGGCAGCGTCTGCATGAAGCGCTGGGTGCGCTCGATGACAGCGTCATCGGTGCCGCGGCCCAACTCGATGACCGCGCCCTTGCCCAGCGTGGCGCGCCAGGAGCCGCGGTCTGACAGCGCCAGCAGGGTCAGGTCGCCATCG
This sequence comes from Aquabacterium sp., assembly GCA_029865965.1. Classification (GTDB taxonomy): domain Bacteria; phylum Pseudomonadota; class Gammaproteobacteria; order Burkholderiales; family Burkholderiaceae_C; genus Pseudaquabacterium. The sequence goes on along the minus strand of JARXAJ010000014.1, from coordinate 29,468 downwards.
TTGCCGCCGCCCAGCAGCGGGCCCAGGCGCTGGAGCATGGCCAGCATCGCCGCAGCGCTGCCCTCGGGGCCCTGCAGGCGCGGCAGGCTGTCGTCTTCCACGTCGCCGATGTTGGCCTCGAACACCTCGCCATGGCTGTTGACCAGGCGGTCGTTGCCGTCGCTGCCCAGCCACAGTGCCACCGGCTGGTGCTCTTCCAGCTGCACGGCCAGCCGGCCGGGCCACACCCGCTGCACCACCGCATGCCGCACCCAGGGCACGGCTTCGAATGCCGCACGTGCCTGCTGCAGGTCCAGCGTGAGAAAGCTGCCGGCCAGCCGTGGTGCCGCATTGGCGCGGATGGTGCTCTCGCTGTTGCGGCTGACATCGCCGGCGATGCGGATGGCCTGGATGTTGAACAGCGGCGCCAGCGCCAGGCGCTGCAGCCCGGCGGCCAGCAGGCCCAGCACCACCAGGGCCAGCACGGTGTTGGCCGTGGCCTGCATCAGGCGCACATCGGCAGGCAGGCTGATGCCGGCATGGCGGGCAGGCAGCAACAAGCCGGCCATGGCAGCCTGCTGGCGCAGCGGGGTGGCGGGCGTGGCGGCGCGGGCCATGGCTTAAACCTTGCCGTCCAGTGCGGCGGTGGACAGCAGCCACAGGCACAGCTGCGGGTAGGAGATGCCGGCAGCCTTGGCCGACATCGGCACCAGCGAATGCCCGGTCATGCCGGGTGAGGTGTTCATCTCCAGCAGAAAGGGCTTGCGGTCGCTGGCGCGCACCATCAGGTCGGCGCGGCCCCAGCCGCGGCAGCCCAGGGCCTGGTAGGCGGCAACGACCATGCGCTGGATCTCGCGCTCTTCGTCAGCGGGCAGGCCGCTGGGCACCTGGTAGGTCACATCGTCGGTGAAGTACTTGTTTTGGTAGTCGTACTTGCCCTCGGGCGCCATGATGCGCACCACCGGCAGGGCCTGGGCGTTGGCGCCCTGGCCCAGCACCGGGCAGGTGACTTCATCGCCGTCGATGAACTGCTCGCACAGCACGTCGGCGTCGTGGCCGGTGGCCAGTTGCACGGCGTCGGCCATGTTGCTGTAGCCCATCACCTTGGTGATGCCGATGGACGAGCCCTCACGCGGGGGCTTCACGATCAGCGGCAGGCCCAGTTCATCGGGCACGCTGCGCAGCCGCGCATGTCGAACCGCGGGGCCCAGGTCATCGGCCGACAGCCACACCCAGCGCGGCGTGGCCAGGCCTTCGGCCAGCCACACCCGCTTGGTCATGGTCTTGTCCATCGCAATCGCCGAGGCCATCACGCCCGAGCCGGTGTAGGGCAGGCCCATCAGCTCCAGCGCGCCTTGCACCGTGCCGTCTTCACCATGGCGGCCATGCAGCGCGATGAACACGCGGGCAAAGCCGTCGCGCTTGAGTTCCGACAGGTCGCGCTGCGCCGGGTCGAAGGCATGGGCATCCACGCCCTCGGCCTGCAGCGCGGCCAGCACGCCGCCACCGCTCAGCAGCGAGACGGCGCGCTCGGCGCTGCTGCCGCCCATCAGCACGGCGGTCTTGCCCAGGGCGTTGGCGTCGATCCGGGGCAGCAGCACGCTCATGCCATGTCTCCCAGGAACTTCTCCACCACTTTGACCGGCACCGCACCGATGGAGCCGGCACCCATGGCGATCACCACATCCCCGGCGCGGCTGTACGCGACGATGGCGTCGGGCAGATCGGCCACGTCGTCGACGAACACCGGATCGACCTTGCCGGCCACCCGCAGGGCGCGGCTGAGGGCGCGGCCGTCGGCGGCGACGATGGGCGCCTCGCCGGCGGCATACACCTCGGTGAGCAGCACCGCGTCGGCGCGGCCCATCACCTTGACGAAGTCTTCAAAGCAGTCCCGCGTGCGGGTATAGCGGTGCGGCTGGAAGGCCAGCACCAGCCGGCGCCCTGGGAAGGCGCCCCGCGCGGCGGCGATCACCGCCGCCATCTCCACCGGGTGGTGACCGTAATCGTCGATCAGGGTGAATTCACCGCCGTCGCTGCTGGGCAGCTCGCCATAACGCTGGAAGCGCCGGCCCACGCCGGTGAATTCAGCCAGCGCCTTGACGATGGGCGCATCGGGCAGCTCCAGCTCGGTGGCCACGGCAATGGCCGCCAGCGCATTGCACACGTTGTGCACTCCGGGCAGGTTCAGCGTGATCTGCAGGTCGGGCAGCACCGCGCCCGCGGTTTCCCAGTTCTGGCGCTGGCAGGTGAAGCGCATCTGACCGCCGGGCAGGGCCTGCACATCGACCGCGCGCACCTGCACGTCGTCGCCCAGGCCGTAGGTGACGATGGGCCGCGACACCATCGGCAGGATGCTGCGCACGCCGGGGTCGTCACCACAGACGATGGCCGCGCCGTAGAACGGCATGCGGTGCAGGAAGTCGACGAAGGCCGCCTTCAGCCGGGCGAAGTCATGCCCGTAGGTGTCCATGTGGTCGGCATCGATGTTGGTGACCACCGCCATCACCGGCAGCAGGTTCAGGAACGATGCATCGCTCTCGTCGGCCTCCACCACGATGTAGTCGCCCGAGCCCAGGCGTGAATTGGCGCCCGCGCTGTTGAGCTTGCCGCCGATGACGAAGGTGGGGTCCACGCCGGCCTCGGCCAGCACGCAGGTGACCAGGCTGGTGGTGGTGGTCTTGCCATGGGTGCCGGCGATGGCGATGCCGCTCTTCAGGCGCATCAGCTCGGCCAGCATCACCGCACGCGGCACCACCGGGATGCGGCGGTTGCGCGCAGCAATCACCTCGGGGTTGTCACCCTTGACCGCCGTGCTGGTGACGATGGCCTCGGCGCCGGCGATGTGGGCGGCGTCATGGCCAATGAACACGCGGATGCCCAGGTCGGCCAGGCGGCGGGCGGTGGGGCTGTCGTTCTGGTCGCTGCCCGAGACGGTGTAGCCCAGGTTGTGCAGGATCTCGGCGATGCCGCTCATGCCGGCGCCGCCCACGCCGACGAAGTGGATGTGCTTGACAGCGTGCTTCATGGCGAGACCTTGTGGACCAGCTTGTCGAGTTCATCAGCCACGCGGGCGGCCGCATGCGGCTGGGCCAGTGCGCGGGCCTTCTCGGCCATGGCCAGCAGCGCAGGCCGGGTCAGCGCCTGCAGTTGCGTCGACAGGCTGGCCGGCGTCATCGTCTTCTGGTCGATGTGCAGCGCTGCACCATGGCCGGCCATGTGCTGCGCGTTGTCGCGCTGGTGGGCCGTGGTGCTGACCACCAGCGGCACCAGCAGGCTGGGCACGCCGGCGGCGCACAGCTCGCTGACAGTCACGGCGCCAGCGCGGCAGACGATGACATCGCAGTCGGCCAGCTGTTGCGCCATGTCGTCGATGAAGGGCCGCACGTCGGCAGCGATGCCGGCGGCGGCATAGGCGGCGCGCACCGTCTCCAGCTGGGCCGCGCCGGTCTGGTGCAGCACCTGGGGCCGGGCCTCGGCCGGCAGCAGCGCCAGCGCGGCGGGCAGGGTCTGGTTCAACACCTGGGCGCCCAGGCTGCCGCCCACCACCAGCAGGCGCAGCGGCCCGCTGCGGCCGGCATAACGCATAGCCGGTGCAGGCAACGCTTCGATCTCGGCACGCACCGGGTTGCCGGTGACCAGGCCGTTCTTGACCCGGGCGGCCGGGCCGGCAAAGCCGAAGGCCACGCGGTCGGCCACCGGCAGCAGGGCCTTGTTGCTCAGCAGCAGGCCGGCGTCGGCATTGACCAGCATCAGCGGCTTGCCCAACAGGCTGGCCATCAGGCCGCCGGGAAAGCACACATAGCCGCCCATGCCCAGCACCGCGCTGGCACCACGCCGCCGCAGGATGCGGGCTGCATCCCAGAAGGCCTTGAGCAGGCGCAGCCCGCCGGTGGCCGTGTGCAGCAGGCCCTTGCCGCGCAGGCCGGAAAACGCCAGCACGTCCAGCGGAATCAGGGTGGGCGGCACCAGTTTGTTTTCCATGCCGGTGGCGGTGCCCAGCCAGCTGACAGTCCAGCCGCGGCGCTGCACCTCGCGGGCCACCGCGATGCCGGGGATGATGTGGCCGCCGGTGCCGGCGGCCATGATGACGAGGTGCGGCATCACGTGCGCCCCCCCCGCATCGGGGATCCGTTCCGGCTGCGTTGAAACCGCCCATCCGTGCTGCGCATGGCGGTCATTCGCGGGCTCCGCGCATCAGTTGCCTGTTTTCAATGTCCACCCGCACCACGATGGCCAGGGCCACCAGGTTCATCAGGATGGCCGAGCCGCCGTAGCTCAGCAGTGGCAGCGTCAGGCCCTTGGTGGGCAGCGCGCCCAGGTTCACGCCCATGTTGATCAGCGTCTGACCGCCGATCCACAGGCCGATGCCCTGCACCATCAGGCCGGCAAACACCCGGTCGAGCAACACCGCCTGGCGGCCGATGACGAAGACGCGGCGGGTCAGCCAGAAGAAGGCCATGATCACGCAGGCCACGCCGATGAAGCCCAGTTCCTCGCCGATCACTGCCAGCAGAAAGTCGGTGTGCGCCTCGGGCAGGTAGTGCAGCTTCTCCACGCTGCCGCCCAGCCCCTGGCCGGTCAGCTCGCCGCGGCCGAAGGCGATCAGCGAATGGCTGAGCTGGTAGCCCTTGCCGGCTGAGTACAGCGGGTCGAACGGGTCGGTGAAGGCCAGTGCCCGCTCCAGGCGCCAGGGGTTGGTGACGATCATCATCACCATCGCGCCCAGCAACATCGCCACGCTGACGGCGAACATGCGGCCGTTCACCCCACCCAGGAACAGGATGCCCAGGGCGATGCAGGCGATGACGACGAAGGCGCCCATGTCGGGCTCGGCCAGCAGCAGCACGCCGATCACCGCCAGCGCCACCGCCATCGGCCACACCGCCTTGATGAAGTGTTCCTTCACGTCCATCTTGCGCACCATGTAGTTGGCGGCATACATCGCCATGGCCAGCTTGGCCAGCTCGCTCGGCTGGAAGTTCATCACCCCCAGCGGCAGCCAGCGGCGTGCGCCGTTGACACCCTTGCCCAGGCCGGGGATCAGCACCAGCACCAGCAGCACCAGGCTGGCGACAAACAGCCAGGGAGCCGCCCGCTCCCACAGCTTGATGGGCAGCTGCACCACCACCAGCGCCGACACAAAGGCAATCGCCAGCGACAGCGCATGGCGCCCCAGGAAGAAGGTGGGGCTGTAGTTCTTGAACTTGGGGCTGTCGGGCAAGGCCACGCTGGCCGAATACACCATCACCAGGCCCAGCGACAGCAGGGCCACGATGCACCACACCAGCGCACTGTCGAAGCCGGCGATGCGGGTGGCCTGGCTGCCACCGGCCGGGCCGGGCCAGTGGCGGATGGGCAGGTCATTGCCCGCGCCCGTGCCCCGTCCCGTCAGGCGGCTGAGCAGATCACCCAGGTTGAACCGCGTGGTCAGGGCGCTCACCAGCGTATCTTTATGCTGCGCACTGCGGTATTCGCCCTTCGGGCTGCCGGGCGGGCTCATGCCAGGGCCTCCCCGCGGTCGGCCGCCAGGGCCTGCACGGCCGACACGAACACCTCGGCCCGGTGGCCGTAGTTGCGGAACATGTCCAGGCTGGCGCAGGCCGGGCTGAGCAGCACCGCGTCACCGGCGCGGGCCTGGTCGAAGCACCAGGCCACGGCCGCTTCCAGGCTGGCATGGGTCTGTTGCGGCACGGCGGCGGCGCCGGCATCGGCGGCCAGCGCGGCGGCGATGGTGCCGGCATCGCGCCCGATCAGGGCCACGGCACGGGCATGGCGCGCCACCGGTGCGGCCAGCGGGCTGAAGACCTGCCCCTTGCCGTCGCCGCCCAGCACCACCACCAGCTTGGCCGGTGCCTTGTCGGCGCCCAGGCCCAGCAAGGCAGCCACGGTGGCACCCACGTTGGTGCCCTTGCTGTCGTCGAAGGCTTCCACACCGCCCACACTGCCGATGAATTCCACCCGGTGCGGCTCGCCGGCGTAATCACGCAGGCCATGCAGCAGATGGGCCAGCGGGCAGCCGATGGCCGTGGCCAGGGCCAGGGCCGCCAGCGCATTGGCGGCGTTGTGGCGGCCACGGATGCGCAAGGCATCGGCGGGCATCAGGCGCTGCAGGTGGATCTCGTCGTCCTCCGGTTTCCGGCGCTTCAAGGTCTCGTCGACCTCGCGCGCCCGCACCAGCCAGGCCATGCCGTTTTCCACCACCAGGCCGAAGTCGCCCGGGCGCTGCGGCGCGTCCAGGCCGAAGCGCACCACCTTCGGGCCGGCGGGCAACACCGGCTTGCCGCGCCCCGCCTTGGCCGCTACCGGCGCGGGCACCATGGCTTCGACCAGCGCGTCGTCGCGGTTGACCACCAGGGTGGTGCCGGCGCCGAAGATGCGCGCCTTGGCCGCCGCATAGGCGTCCATGCCGCCGTGCCAGTCCAGGTGGTCTTGCGACAGGTTCAACACGGTGGCGGCGCTGGGCTGGAAGCCCTGCACGCCGTCGAGCTGGAAGCTCGACAGCTCCAGCACCCACACCGCCGGCAACGGGGCGCCAGCCTGGTCCAGTGCGGCGGCCAGGGTGTCCAGCATGGTCGGGCCGATGTTGCCGGCCGCCGCCACCGCCAGCCCGCAGCGTGCCACCAGCAGCGCACACATGGCGGTGGTGGTGGTCTTGCCGTTGGTGCCGGTGATGGCCAGCACCTTGGGCGCATAGCCCCGGTCGGCCTGCAGGTCGGCCAGCGCGCGGGCAAACAGGTCCAGCTCGCCGCCGATGGCGATGCCGCTGGCCCGCGCTGCCGCCAGCAGCGGCGCAATGCGGCCGTCGTGCGGTGCCAGGCCGGGGCTCTTGAGCACCATCTGCACGCCCGCCAGATCACCGGCCGACAGCGCACCGCTGCGCAACGTGGCGCCGGGCGCGGCTGCGGCCAGCGCGGCGGCATGCGGCGGCTGGTCGCGTGAATCCCACACCTGCACCTGGGCGCCGTGGCGGGCGCACCAGCGTGCCATCGCCAGGCCCGATTCGCCCAGGCCCAGCACCAGCACGTGGAGGTTGGCCAGGTGATGGGCAGGCTCCGCCGGGCCGCCCCAAGGGGCTTGCGCGCCCCCTTGGGGGGCAACGGGCGGGGTGCGCGTGGGGGCAGTCATCACCGCAGCTTGAGGGTGGCCAGGCCCACCAGGCACATCAGCATGGTGATGATCCAGAAGCGGATGACGACTTGCGTCTCGGTCCAGCCGCTCTTCTCGAAGTGGTGGTGCAGCGGCGCCATCTTTAGGATGCGCCGGCCCTCGCCGTACTTCTTCTTGGTGTACTTGAACCAGCTGACCTGCAGCACCACGCTGAGCACCTCGGCCACGAACACCGCGCCCATGATGCCCAGCACGATCTCTTGCCGGGTGATGATGGCGATGGTGCCCAGCGCACCGCCCAGGGCCAGCGCGCCCACGTCGCCCATGAACACCTGGGCCGGGTGGGCGTTGAACCACAGGAAGGCCAGGCCCGCACCGGCGAGCGCGCCGCAGAAGATCAGCAGCTCACCGGCGCCCGGGATGTAGGGGAACAGCAGGTACTTGCTGTAGACCGAGTTGCCGACGACGTAGGCAAAGATGCCCAGCGCCGAGCCCACCAGCACCACCGGCATGATGGCCAGGCCGTCCAGCCCGTCGGTGAAGTTCACCGCATTGCTGGCGCCCACCATCACGAAGTAGCTCATCGCGATGAAGCCGAACACGCCCAGCGGGTAGCTCACCGTCTTGAAGAACGGCAGCATCAGGTCGGCGCGCGGGGGCAGCTCGGCGGTGAAGCCGCTCTGCACCCAGGTGATGAACAGTTCCAGCACCTTCTGGTTGGTCGATTCCGACACCGCAAACGCCAGGTAAGCCGCGGCCACCAGGCCGATGAGCGATTGCCAGAAGAACTTCTCGCGTGAGCGCATGCCTTCGGGGTTCTTGTCGACCACCTTGCGCCAGTCGTCCACCCAGCCCACGGCGCCGAAACCGAAGGTGACCAGCATCACCACCCAGACGAAGCGGTTGCTCCAGTCGAACCACAGCAGCGTGGACACGCCGATGCCCAGCAGGATCAGCACGCCGCCCATGGTGGGTGTGCCGCGCTTGGCCAGGTGGCTCTGCACACCATAGGCACGGATCGGCTGGCCGATCTTCAGCGCGGTGAGGCTGCGGATCACCCACGGGCCCAGGCCCAGGCCGATCAGCAGGGCCGTCATCGCCGACATCACCGCACGGAAGGTCAGGTACTGGAAGACGCGCAGGAAACCCCAGTCGGGGTTGTGGGCCAGCAGCCATTGGCTCAGGCTCAGCAGCATGCGCCACCCCCTGCCCGGGCCCGCTGCTGCAAGGCCGCCACCACAGTGGGCATGTGCATGAACTTCGATCCCTTGACCAGCACCGCGCCACAGGCGGGCGCATGTTGCAGCCGGTCCCCCAGGGCGGCGACCACCGCCGCCGCATCGGCAAAGTGGCGGGCACCCGCGCCATAGGCGCGTGCGGCATCGGCGCAGGCAGTGCCGGCGGCCCAGAACTGGTCGATGCCGGCGGCCTGCGCATAGGCGCCTACCTCGGCATGGAAGGCTGGCCCCTGATCACCCACCTCGCCCATGTCGCCCAGCACCAGCCAGCGCGGCGCGGGCAGGCTGGCCAGCACGTCGATGGCGGCGCGCACTGAATCCGGGTTGGCGTTGTAGCTGTCGTCGACCAGCGTCACCGCACGGCCGGCCCACTGCAGCGGCAGCAGGCGTGAGCGGCCCGCCACCGGGCGGAACACAGCCAGGCCCTGCACCACCGCCGCCAGCGGCACGCCGGCAGCCAGCGCGCTGGCGGCGGCGGCCAGCGCGTTGTGCAGGTTGTGGCGGCCGGGGATGTGCAACTGCAGCGTGGCCGCGCCCGCCGGCGTGCGGATGGCGAATTGCCAGTGCCCGCCTTCGGCATCGGCCAGCCAGGTGGCGGGCGCAGCGGCATCGGGCATCAGATCAGCCGGCCCCTGCATCGCGAAGCTGACCTGGCGGCGCGCGCCGGCCAGCGCACGCCAGACACCGGCATGGGCGTCGTCTGCCGGATAGACCGCCACGCCATCGGCCGGCAGCGCAGTGATGACCTGGCCGTTCTCTTGCGCCACGGCCTCCACCGAGGCCATGAACTCCTGGTGCTCGCGCTGGGCGTTGTTGACCAGCGCCACCGTGGGGCGGGCGATGGCCGCCAGCAGGGCGATCTCGCCCGGGTGGTTCATGCCCAGCTCGAACACCGCGATGGTGTGGGCGCCCGCGCCGGCCGGTTGCAGCCGCAGCACCTGCAGCGGCAGGCCGATGTGGTTGTTGTAGTTGCCGGCGGTGGCCAGGCAACGGTCGCCGGCATGGGCGCGCAGGATGGCCGCCACCATCTGGGTGACGGTGGTCTTGCCGTTGCTGCCGGCCACGCCGATCACCGGGCCATGGAAGCGCCCGCGCCAGGCGGCAGCCAATTGCTGCAGCGCCGCCAGGCTGTCGGCCACCTGCAGGCCGGCCAGGCCGGCATCGGCAATGCCGTGCTGGGCCAGGGCGGCGGCTGCACCGGCCCCCCGGGCCTGGGGCAGGAAGGCGTGGGCGTCGAAGTTGTCGCCGCGCAGCGCCACGAACAGGTCGCCGGCGCGCAGCGTGCGGGTGTCGCTGTGCACCCGGGTGATCGGCGTGGCCGGGTCGCCCAGCATGGTGGCGCCGGGCAGCAGCGCGGCGGCGTCGGCCAGGGTGAACAGGGTGGCGCTCATGCGGCGCTCCGCACGGCCAGCGCCCGGGCGGCAACTGCGGCATCGAGGAAGGGCCGCTTCACGCCAGCCACGTCCTGGTAATCCTCATGCCCCTTGCCGGCGATCAGCACCACATCGGCCGGTGCAGCCTGCTGCAGGGCGCGGGCGATGGCCTGGGCGCGGTCTTCGATCAGCGCGGCAGGCGCAGCCAGCAGCCCGGCGCGGATCTGCGCCAGGATGGCCAGCGGGTCTTCAAGTCGCGGGTTGTCGCTGGTCAGCACCACCCGGTCGGCCAGGCGTTCGGCGATGGCGCCCATCAGCGGGCGCTTGCTGGCGTCGCGGTTGCCGCCGCAGCCGAACACGCACCACAGCGCGCCGCCACGGGCCGCCGCCAGCGGGCGTAGCGCAGCCAGGGTCTTTTCCAGCGCGTCGGGCGTATGCGCATAGTCGACCACCACCTCGGGCTGGCCGGCTGCGGCGGGCACCCGGTCCATGCGGCCGGGCACCGGCGTCAGGCGCGGCACCACGGCAACGGCGTCGGCCAGCGGCACGCCCAGCGCCCGCAGGGCAGCCAGCACGCCCAGCAGGTTGCTGGCGTTGTAGTCGCCGATCAGGCGGCTGCGCACCGGCACGCGGGCAGCGCCCTCGGCCAGCGTGAACGCCAGGCCGCCGTCGGTGTAGCCCAGGTCCAGCGCGCGCAGACGGGCGGGCTGCTGCACCGCCACGGTCCACAGGTCCAGCGGCCCGCCGGCCAGTTCAGCGGCCAGCGTCGCGCCCTGGGCGTCGTCGGTGTTGATCACCGCCGCCTGCAGCCCGGGCCAGTCAAACAGCGCCCGCTTGGCAGCCCAGTAGGCGGCCATGCTGCCGTGGTAATCGAGATGGTCGCGGGTGAAGTTGGTGAATTGCGCCACCCGGATCGGCATGCCGGCCAGGCGCTGCTCGACGATGCCGATCGACGAGGCCTCGATGGCGCAGGCGGCGAAGCCGGTGTCGACCATGGCGCGCAAGCCCGCATGCAGCGTGACCGGGTCGGGCGTGGTCAGCCCGGTGTAGGCGATGCTGCCGGCGTCGCCATCCAGTGGCGGTTGTCCAATCCCGAGCGTGCCCACCACGCCACAGCGCCAGCCCAGCGCCGTCAGCGCCTGCGCTGTCCACCAGGCGGTGCTGCTCTTGCCATTGGTGCCGGTGGCCGCGATCACCTGCAGCGCCTGTGCCGGCTGACCGAACCAGTCTGCCGCCAGCGGGCCGGTGGCAGCCTTCAGGCCGGGCAGCGCGGCGATGCGGTCGTCGTCGAAGCCGAAGGCATCGACACCATCGGCCTCCACCAGGCAGGCTGCCGCCCCGGCCGCCAGCGCGCTGGCCACGTGTTGCCGGCCGTCGGCGGCATGGCCGGGCCAGGCGATGAAGGCATCGCCCGCACGCACCGCCCGGCTGTCGATGCGCAGCGTGGCCGCGCTGCCCCGGCGCACCCGCGCCGCCAGCCAGCTGGCGGCATCGGGAACGGTGGCCAGGGTGTGCAGCATGTTCAGAAGCTCTCCGGCGCGTCGGGCACGGCCTTGGCCACCACACGCGGCTTCACATCCAGGTCGGGCGGAACGCCCATGATGCGCAGCGACTGCTGCACCACCTGGCTGAACACCGGCGCGGCCACGGCGCCGCCGTAGTACTTGCCGTTGCTGGGCTCGTCGACCATCACCGCCACCACGATGCGCGGCTTGTCGATCGGCGCCAGGCCGACGAACCAGCTGCGGTACTTGTTGTTGGCGTAGCCCTTGCCTTCCTGCTTGTGGGCGGTGCCGCTCTTGCCACCCACCGAGTAGCCGATGGTCTGCGCCAGCTGGCCGGTGCCGCCCGGGCCGGTGGCCATCTGCAGCATGGTGCGGATTTCGCGCGCCGTCTCGGGCGACATGACGCGGATGCCGGCCACCGGGTGATCCTGGCGCAGCATGGTGATGGGGATGATCTCGCCGTCGCGCGCAAAGGTGGTGTAGGCCCGGGCGATCTGCAGCAGGGATGCCGACAGCCCGTAGCCATAAGCCATGGTGGCCTGCTCGATCGGCCGCCAGGTCTTGTACGGGCGCAGGCGCCCGGTGACGGCACCAGGGAAGCTGATCTGCGGCTTCTGGCCATAGCCCACGCTGGAATACAACTCCCACAGCTCACGCGGCTGCATCTGCATGGCCATGCGCACCGTGCCGATGTTGCTGCTCTTCTGGATCACCTCGCGCACGCTCAGGGTGCCGTAGTGGTGGGAGTCCTTGATGGCGATGCCGCTGACCACCACGCTGCCGGCCGTTGCGTTGATCGGCGTCTCGGGCTTGACCTTGCCGGTCTCCAGCGCCCAGGCCACGACGAAGGGTTTCATCGTCGAGCCGGGCTCGAAGATGTCGGTCAGCGCGCGGTTGCGCAGCTGCTCGCCAGTGCGCTTGCCGCGCACGCCGGGGTCGTAGCTGGGGTAGTTGGCCAGCGCCAGAATCTCGCCGGTCTGCACGTCCAGCACCACCACACTGCCGGCCTTGGCCTTGTGCTCGGCCACCGCCTCGCGCACCCGCTGGTAGGCGAAGAACTGCATCTTGGCGTCGACGCTCAGCGCGATGTCGCTGCCGTCGGCCGGCAGGGTGTTGGCGCCCATGTCCTCGATCACCCGGCCCAGGCGGTCCTTGACCACGCCGCGGCTGCCGTCGCGGCCCTGCAGCTGGCGCTGGAAGGCGAGCTCCACGCCCTCCTGGCCCTGGTCTTCCAGGTTGGTGAAGCCCACCACATGGGCGGCCGATTCACCTTCGGGGTAGCGGCGGCGGAACTCGCGGCTCTGGTGCACGCCTTTGATGTCGAGCTTGCTGATCTGGTCCCAGGTCTCGGTGTCGATCTGGCGGCGCAGCCAGGCGAAGTTGGCACTGCCGCTGGCCAGGCGCTGGTTCAGCTCGGCCATGTCCATGCCCAGCAGCCGGGCCAGATCACGGCGCTGCTCGGGCGTGGCCTTCAGCTCCTTGGGGATGGCCCAGACGCTGGGCACCGGCACGCTGGTGGCCAGCAACTGGCCGCTGCGGTCGAGCAGCCGGCCACGGGTGGCCGGTACCTCCAGGCTGTGGGCATAGCGCTTCTCGCCTTCTTTCTGGAAGAACTCGGGCTTGACCAGCTGAATTTGCGCCGCACGCAACAGCAGACCGGCAAAGCCCAGCGCCACCGCAGCCACCAGGAAGCGGCTGCGCCAGTTGGGTGTCTTGCTGGCCAGCAGCGGGCTGCTGGCGTAATCGACGCCACGCACCGCCGTAGGCTTCAGAAGCTTTTTCATGGCCGGGCTCCCGATGCAGCCACCAGGCCACCGGCCGTGGCCGCCGGCGACGAGGCGGGTGCGCTCTCGTACATGGTGATGGCCGGTGTGGCGGTGACCATCTTCAGGCGCTCACGCGCGCTCTTGTCCACGCGCTGGTTGGTGGCCTGCAGTTCACGCTCGGCCTCCAGGCGCTTGTGCTCGCCCTGCAGGCGCCCGGCCTCCAGGTCGGCCCGGTGGTCGGCACTGAACAGGCGGCGGGCGTCGTAGGCGGTCTTCACCAGCACCAGAGCGCTGAAGATGAGCGCGATCAGCAGCAGCACGTTCACTTTCGTCATGCCGGCACCGCCGTGCGTTCGGCCACCCGCAGCGTGGCCGAGCGGGCGCGCGGGTTGGCGCGCACCTCGCCCACACCGGGCTTGCACCGGCCCAGCGCCACCAGTTTCATGGCCTTGGGCGCGGCATACATCGCCGGTGAATGGCGGTCGACGACTTCCTTGCTCTCGCGCGCGATGAAGGTCTTGACGATGCGGTCTTCCAGCGAATGGAAGCTGATGACCGCCAGCCGGCCGCCCGGCGACAGCAGGTCGAGCGCCGCGCTCAGCCCTTTCGGAAGCTCGGTGAGTTCACCGTTGACGAGAATCCGAAGAGCCTGAAATGTCCGCGTTGCTGGGTCCTGGCCCGGTTCGCGGGTTTTGACCGCACGAGCCACGACCTGGGCAAGTTCGGCTGTTGTTCGAACAGGGGCACCGCCGTCCCGGCGAGCAACAAGCGCCTTTGCAATCGGTACAGCAAACCGTTCTTCGCCATAGTCACGAATCACCTCCGCAATGCGGCGCTCGTCGGCGCCGGCCAGGAATTGCGCGGCAGTCTCGCCGCGGGTTGTGTCCATGCGCATGTCCAGCGGCGCATCGAACCGGAAACTGAAACCGCGCGCTGGGTTGTCGATCTGCGGCGAACTGACGCCCAGATCCAGCAACACGCCGTCCACCTGCAAGATGCCGCGCGCGGCCAGTGCCGCAGCCATGTCGGCAAAGCTGGCATGCAGGATGGTGAAGCGGCTGTCCTCGGCCGCCAGGGCCTGACCCACAGCCACCGCCTCGGGGTCCTTGTCGAAGCCGATCAGCCGACCGGTGGGCCCCAGGCGCGCCAGCAGCGCACGGCTGTGGCCGCCGCGGCCGAAGGTGCCGTCGACATAGGCGCCCTCAGGCCTGGTGGCCACTGCGTCGACCGCCTCGGCCAGCAGGACGGTGGTGTGTTGGCCGGCCGACATCAGAAGACAAAGCTCTTGATGGCATCGGGCATCGGCCCGGCCATGACGCTGGCTTGGTGCGCCGCATAACGTGCCGGGTCCCACAGCTCCAGCCGCTGGCCCATGCCCATCAGCAGCACGTCCTTGTCGAGCCCGGCCATGGCGCGCAGCTCGGGCGGCACCAGCATGCGGAAGGCGGAATCCACCTCCACATCGGCCGCGCTGCCCACGAAGAAGCGGCGCCAGCCGTCGGCTTCCATCGGCAGGCTCAGCAACTTGGCGCGGAACTCTTCCCAGGCCGGCCGGGGGAACACCAGCAGGCAGCCCACCGGGTGCTGGGTGAGGGTGAGCTGGTTGCCCGACAAGGCGGCCAGCGCGTCGCGGTGGCGTGCGGGCACAGCCATGCGCCCCTTGCCATCGAGCGACAACGCTGCGGTCCCTTGAAAGACGAAATCAGCCACTCTGCCCCACCAAAACCCACCGAACTCCACTTTAGCGCAGATTTTGGCGGATTCCCAGAGCAGCAAATGGAAAAATCAATCAAATCAACTACTTACAGCTTGAACCTCAAGGTAGGTGAGTGCAAAAAACGTTTCAGAATAGGGACTTGCAGCGGCTTTTGAAAGAGCTGGTTGAGATCATCGCGTTGGGATGACGGCGGCGAGGGGCACACAGATCGTGTGGGTTGTCACGGACTTCAGCGGCGACCCAGGCCAAAGCGGCAGATTGCAACATCAATCAAGGCTGCCGTGGCCAGGGCGGGCGGGTGCGGTTTGGCGCCCGGGTTCAGTTCGATTGTTTGATCAGCCGGCCCGAGGCCTGCTGCACCGGCCGCGCATTCATCGGGTACAGCCGCGAGAACACACCGATCTGGTCTGGCGTCACTGGCACCGGCTGCTGCAGCACCAGCCACAGCACACCCTCGCTGCACGGCGGCGTGGTCAGCGAGCCCATGTAGGTGAAGTAGCGGCGGTCGGCCGGCAGCAGGTGGTTCATGTCGATGTCTCCGCGCACGCTGACCTCGCTGCCCTTCTCCAGGGGCAGGTTGTTCCACACCGTCTGGATCAGCGGCTGGGCTGCGCCGCCGCGGTCGAGCAGCACCGCCACCACGGCCAGCCGGCCTTCGGGGTCTTTGTGCACCAGGTGGGCCACCATGTCGAACTGGCGGCCGTTGACGCGCTCTTCCGACGGGCGGTGGAAGTGGAACTGCACCAGGTCGTAGCGCCGGCCCTGCACCTCGATGGCATTGCCACCGCCCACGTTGACCTGGATGGTGTGGCCGTTGTCGATGACGCCGAAGGCCGACGGCCGGTAGTCGAACTGGATCGGCTCCAGGTCCACCTTCACGCCGCTGCGGATGTCGATCGGGCTTTGCCGGCTGCCGCTGGCGCAGGCGGCGAACTCGGGCTTGAGCTGGGCCCATTGCTCGGGGCCACCCTCGCCGCCGTAGCTCCAGTGGGCCGCCTGGGCGCTGGGCAGATGGCCGGCAGCGGCCTTGGCGGCACGCAGCCTGGCCACCTTGGCGGCTGTTGCGGCGGGGTCGGCCGCCTTGGGCCTGGCTTCGGCATGCGCTGCGGCCGATGCCGGTGCCGGCTCGGCATTGGCCTTGGCCACCACCCGTATCACGTAGGGCGTCGGCGCCTCCGGCGCCTTCACCGCGCCCAGCCGGGTGGCCAACTTCTCACGCAGCTTGTCCATCGGGTCAGCCGGCGCAGGTGCAACGGCGGGCCTGGCCTGGTCAGCGGCAGGCGCCTTGGCCGCCGGCCTGGCAGCCGCTGGCGCCGGTGCATCCGCAGCCCAGGCTGGTGCGGCCAGCCACAGCGCAGCCGCCGCAGCCAGCAAGCCGGCGGCCAGGCGGTGGGGGCGGACGGAACGGCAGGCGGTGTGGGGCATGGCAGGCATTCAGCGCAGGTGGTCGGGCGCGCCAGCTGACAGCCGACCCACCCCGGTTCCAGCTCTATCGGCCAGCCGGGCCACTTCTTGAGCACACCCCCAGCTGCCGCTGCATGTCAGGCCGGCCAGAAGCGGGCCAGAACCCTGGGGACGGCCTTGCGCTTTCGGCGGTCAGGCCGGCTGGCGGGCGATGAACATCCAGGCCACCAGCCCGATCCCCATCAACCCCAGCGAGGCCAGCGCCAGGCCCAGTGTGGAATGCATCACCAGCGGCGACACGACGCCCGCCACCACGCCATTGGCCGCGCTGCCCACGCAGGCCTGCAGGCTGCTGGCCATGCCGCGTCGATCAGGTGCCAGGTCCAGCACCATCAGCGTGACCACCGGCACCATCAGCGTCCAGCCAAAGGCAAACACCGCCACCGGCAGCAACGCCCAGGCCACATGCGGCACCAGCGTGGCGTTCAGTGCCACGTTGACCAGGGAAGAGACCAGCATGATGGCGAAGCCCCAGCGGATCTGCCGCTGCGGCGCCCAGCGCCCCGCCAGCCGGCCGCTGACCGCCGCGCCCGACATCACGCCGCCGATGGTCAGCAGGAAGAACCAGAAAAAATGGGTGGGCGCCAGTTGCAGGTGGGTGCCCAGCCATTCAGGCGCCGACAGCACATAAAGGAACATGCCGTTGAACGGCACGCCGCTGGCCAGCACCAGCAGCATGAAGCGCGGGTTGCGCACCAGGCCCGAATAGGCGCGCATCAACGGCCCGGGCGCAAACGACTGGCGCGCCGACACATGCAGGGTTTCAGGCAGGTAGCGCCCGGCCAGCAGCAGCAGCAGCAGGCCCACGCCGACCAGCAGCCAGAAAATCGCGTGCCAGCCCGCAGCGACGAACAACAGCCCGCCCAGCACCGGCGCGATGGCCGGCGCCACGCCGAAGAAGATGGTCACCTGCGACATCACCCGCTGCGCATCGGCGGGCGGGAACATGTCGCGGATGATGGCCCGCGACACCACTACCCCGGCACCGGCCGACAGGCCTTGCAGCGCGCGGAAGGCCACCAACTGGGCGATGGTCTGGCTGAGCGCACAGCCCAGCGACGCCAGCGTGAACACCGCCAGCCCCCACAGCACCACCGGACGGCGGCCGAAGCGGTCAGACAGCGCGCCGTGGAACAGGTTCATCAGCGCAAAGCCGAACAGGTAGGCCGACAGCGTCTGCTGCATCTGCGCCGGCGTGGCCGACAGCGACCGGGCAATGCCCGAAAACGCGGGCAGGTAGGTGTCGATCGAGAACGGCCCCAGCGTGCCCAGGGCAGCCAGCAAGGCGGCCAGCACCCATTGGGGGTGTGGCCAGAGAGTCTTGGCGTCTGGATTCAATGCGGGATCCACTTCAGGAAGCAAAGGCCGGCAAGCCCGATGGGGCTGCCGGCCGACATAAGTGTGAAGCGGGCCGATAGGCCGGATTCTGTGCAGCGCCGCCGCCCCTTGCAGGGCCGAAGCGCCGTGACCGCCATTCCTCTGGGCCGGGGGTCGCCCCGCCGGCTCGATGCCACCTACCCGCACACTCCCCGAGCCAGATCAACGTGTGCCTATTCGGTGTTGCTGCGCGTAGAGATTGCCCGTTTCACCCGGGGCGGCAGAGCCGCCCCGGGTGGCTGTTCGGCTTCGGGCTTTCGCCCGAACCGGCTGGCTCTCGCCATCCGGTCGCCGGCTTTCGCCGGCGCCTCACAGAACACCCGACACGGTGACCCGCCTCGACTCGTCTCTGTTGCTCTGATCCTCACCTCACGGTGGGCAGCCGTTAACTGCTACGCCGCTCTATGCAGTCCGGACCTTCCTCCAGGGCCACCTTTCGGTGCTTGCCCCAGCGGCGGTCTAGCCCGCTTCACCGTGCGATTATCGTTGCTGCCTCAACAAAGCCCGCTGCAAGGAGATCAACAGCATGAAAGCCGACACCATCCTGGCCACCATCGGCCACACCCCGCACATCCGCATGCAACGCCTGTTCGGCGCTGGCGCGCAGGTGTGGATCAAGAGCGAGCGCAGCAACCCCGGCGGCTCGATCAAGGACCGCATCGCCCTGGCGATGGTGGAAGCCGCCGAGCAAAGCGGCGCGCTGCAGCCCGGCGGCACCATCATCGAGCCCACCAGCGGCAACACCGGCATCGGCCTGGCGATGGTGGCCGCCGTCAAGGGATACAGGCTGATCCTGGTGATGCCCGACAGCATGAGCATCGAGCGCCGCCGCCTGATGCTGGCCTATGGCGCCAGCTTCGACCTGACCCCGCGTGAGAAGGGCATGAAGGGCTCGATCGCCCGGGCGCAGGAGCTGGTGGCCCAGACCCCCGGCGCGTGGATGCCGCAGCAGTTCGAGAACCCGGCCAACATCGCAGTGCATGTGCACACCACGGCCGAGGAGATTGCCGCCGACTTCCCTGACGGGCTGGACGCCATCATCACCGGCGTGGGCACCGGCGGGCATCTGTCGGGCTGCGCCCTGGTGCTGAAGGCGAAGTGGCCCAAGCTGAAGGTGTATGCCGTGGAGCCCAGCGCCAGCCCGGTGATCAGCGGCGGCGCGCCCAGCCCGCACCCGATCCAGGGCATCGGCGCGGGCTTCATCCCGGTCAACCTGAAGACCGAGCTGCTGGACGGCGTGATCCAGGTGGAGGCCGAGGCCGCGCGCGAGATGGCACGCCGATCGGCCCGCGAGGAAGGCATGCTGGTGGGCATCAGCAGCGGCGCCACGCTGGCGGCCATCGCCCAGAAGCTGCCCGAGCTGGGCGCGGGCGCCCGGGTACTGGGCTTCAACTACGACACCGGCGAGCGGTATCTGTCGATCGAGGGGTTCCTGCCGGCTTGAGGCCGCGCACCAACGACGCCGCCACGTCCCCGGCAGAGGGGCGGGCGGGCTGATCGTTTGTCCAGTGGCTCAGGATTTGAGCTACTGCACCTCGCAGAATGAAACGCACAACAGGTCAGGGAGTTGATCGTGCGATTCGATGCACTGACGCCAGCGGCGCGCGCCGTTTGGGCAAAGAGCGGTGAGCCCTCGGGGCATGGGCTTCTGGCACACATGCTGGATGTCGCTGCCGTTGCAGAGCAATTGCTAGCGAGAGAACCGCCAGCGGCGGTTGCAATGGCCGCTGCTGGGCTCGGGCTCGCTGCCGACACAGCGCGCAGAGCCATCGCCACCGCTGTGGGCTTGCATGATCTGGGCAAGGCCATCCCCGGATTCCAGGCCAAGTGGGCTGCGGGTCGGGTCGCGGATGAAGCAGGTGGTTTGACCTTTGCGCCCCACACCCTGGCCGCAGACCAGCACGACCTGGCCAGCGCGGTCGAGTTGCGCAGGCTGCTCCGCACGCAGTTTGCCGGGCTGGCGCCGGCCGTGGCTGCCGCCGTGGCAGCACACCATGGCCACTTCTTCAGTGCCAAGCAAGCCGCCAATGCGCGCAGGCCCGGCGAACCAGTGGCCTGGGCCAGCACACGCAGTGAGTTGTTCAACGGCTACATCAGCACGCTGCAGCCAGCGCCGCAGGCCAGCGGCCACGACCTTGAAGCAAGCCTGCCTGTCCTGGCCTGGCTGGCGGGATTGACCAGCGTGTCGGACTGGATCGGCTCCAACACCGACTGGTTTCCGCCGCACGAACGCGACTGCACCCTGGCAGGTCATCACCAGGCCGCACTGCGACTTGCAGACGCAGCACTGGACGCGATCGGCTGGCCGCATCACCGAACCCTGTTCAGCGGCACGGCAGACACAGACACCTTGGTCGCCCGCATCGTCGGCCAGTCCGGCCTTCTGGCGCGGCCGCTGCAAGCGCTTGCCGATCCGATGCTGTTGTCGGCACAGGCACCTGTGTTGATGATCGTCGAGGCACCCATGGGTGAGGGCAAGACCGAACTTGCGCTGCTCGCCTATCTGCGGCTGCAGGCGCAACTGGGGCACCGCGGCCTCTATCTGGCACTGCCCACGCAGGCAACCGGCAATGCCATGTTCGACAGAACCTTGCGCTTCCTGCGAGCCTTTGGGCATGACCAAGGGCTCGACCTGCAACTGGCCCACGGCGGCGCCATGCTGGACGAGCGTCTGGTGGAACTGCGCGGCGTCCATGGGCAGGCAAATGACACCGTACGTGCCTCCGCATGGTTCTCCCAGCGCAAACGACCGCTCCTGTCGCCATATGGCGTGGGCACGATCGACCAGGCACTGTTCGCCACGCTCAACGTCAAGCATCATTTTGTGCGGTTGTGGGGCCTGTCGAACAAGGTGGTCGTGCTTGATGAGGTGCATGCCTACGACACCTACACCGGTGGCCTCATCGAGTCGCTGCTGGCCTGGCTGCAAGCACTGGGCTGCTCGGTGGTGCTGATGAGCGCCACCCTGCCCCTCCGCAAACGCGATGCGCTGCTGCAGAGCTGGGGCATTCCTGCTGCGCAGGCGCCCGTGCTCGACTACCCCCGGCTGCTGATGGCCTCGGGTGGCCAGGTGCAGGGCCAGGCCTTCAGTTCACGTGCGCAAGCGCCAATCCTGATCAGCGGGACCGATGAGAGCCTCGAAGGCATGGCGGACCTGGCGCTGAAGTCACTGGCCGAGGGCGGTTGCGGCGCCGTGGTTGTCAACACGGTGGACCGAGCCCAGACGCTCTACAAGATGCTGCAGCAGGCAACACCGGACCGCACGACGTTGATGCTCTTCCATGCGCGCTTTCCTGCCGACGAGCGCAGCGCACGCGAGCTGGCGGTATTGCAGGTCTTCGGCAAGGCAGGCCAACGCCCAGCAAGGGCCTTGCTGGTTGCCACCCAGGTGGTCGAGCAGAGTCTGGACATCGATTTCGACTTCCTGGTCAGTGACCTGGCGCCGGTGGACCTGCTGCTGCAGCGCGCTGGCCGCCTGCATCGGCACGAACGCGACCGGCCAGCAGCGCATTCGCAACCCAGGCTCACGGTCGCGGGCCTGATCGGCGAGCGGCTGCCCGAGCTGAAGCAGACCGCCTGGGGTGCCATCTACGACCCCTACATCCTTTGCCGGACCTGGGCCTTTTCAGCACAAGACAGCGCCTGGCAGCTGCCGCGAGACATCGACCGCCTGGTCCAGGCCGTCTATGGCGATGCCGAACTGCCGGCCCATGTGGACGACACCGCCCGCACCTACATCGAAGGCACGGCCTGGGGTGAACACCGCGCGCGCATCCAGATTGAAACCCAGTTCGCCCGCAATGCCGCTGTGAACGCTGGTGACGAACTGCAGAACGCCTACGTCGGTAAACCCGGCAGCGACGAAGGCAGCGGTCTGGGCGCCAGCAACCAGACCCGCCTAGGCGACGACAGCGTGACTGTGCTGCCCGTGCATCTCTCGCCAGACGGGCAATGGCGGTTGCAGCCGGGCGAGCCACCGTTTGACCCGGCGCAGAAACCGAGCACGGCACTCGCCAAGCGCATGTTGGCGCGCCAGTTACGGCTGGGTCGCAAGGTGGTTGTCAAGGCACTGCAAGCGCAGGAACCTCCCGCCGGCTTCCAGGTCCATCCCTGGCTGCAGGATGTCAGGCCGCTGTGCCTGCGTGATGGCGCCATGGCGATCGGCAAGTTGCTGGTGGTGCTGGACCCTGAACTCGGCATCGTCTATCGCAAAGACCACGTAACGGCGGCGTCAGTCGCCCAGGAGCCCAAATGACACCGCAGTCCACGCCTGAAACTGCCACGCACATGCCGACCTTCAACCTCATCGACGAGCCCTGGGTGCCGGTTCGGTTCCACGATGGCAGCACGGAAGAACTCGGCTTGCTGGCGTTGTTTGTGCGCGCCCAGGAGATCGAGGGGCTGGCGGAGAACTCGCCGCCGAACCTGGTGGCTCTGCACCGCATCCTGCTGGCCATCCTGCACCGTGCGCTCACCCGCCAGCTGGGCCGCTGGACCGACCGCGACCGTGCCCACTGGTTTGCGAATGGTCTGCCTGCCGGCGCCGTGGCCGACTATCTGGCGCATTGGCGGGATCGGTTCTGGCTCTTCCACCCGGTGCATCCGTTCATGCAGGTGGCGGCGCTGGCTGCGGCCGATGAAACCCGCGACAAGCGCAAGCCCTGGACGCAGGTATCGCTGGCCAGCGCCAATGGCAACACACCGGTGGTGTTCGACCACGCCATAGACAGCCAACCCAGTGCCATTGCAGCTGCAACGGCGGTTCGCCACCTGCTGGGCTTCCTGCAGTTCACGCCCGGCGGGCTGGTGAAGGTATTCCGCAGCGCTGACAAGGGCGGGCCGCTGGCGAATGCTGCGGCTGCGGTTCCGATGGGCGAATCGCTGCTGCAGACCTTGCTGCTGGCCCTGCATCCAGCTGTGCGTGACGTCGAGCACGACCAGCCCGCCTGGGAGAAGCCTGCGATCACGTTGCCGCAACTGTTCGCCGAGCCGTCGCCCGCCGCAGGCAGCAGCGACCGCTACAGCCGCATCAGCCGCGCCGTGTTGCTGGAGAGGGTGGACTCTGCAGAGCCCGCAAGCGTGCGATGGCTGCGCTTCGGCGCTGGGCTGGCGCTGGCAGACGATGGGAACGCGCCCGACCCGATGACCTCACTGCGGCCCGGCAGCGATGGCTTGGTGCGCATGGGCTTTACAGAAGGGCGGGCGACCTGGCGTGACCTGGGTGCACTGTTGCCAGACCCCACCGGCAAGCTGGCCCAGCCTGCCTCAGTTCTGAGTTGGGCGACGAATCTTCAGGCTGCGTCCAACCAGGAGGACGCGGACATGCCTGTGATGCTGGCCGGGCTATGCTCGGACAAGGCCAAGTTGTTGCGATGGCGCACCGAGCGCTACCAATTGCCGCACACCAGCCTGTGCAGCGCAGACTTGAGCGCGGCAGTGCGGGACCAACTTCAACGCTGCGACACCTTGTTCGCCTCGCTGCGCACTCTGGCCACCGAGTTGCTGGCGCTGTCGATGCCCGACCCCCGATCCAAGGACACCCGGGCAAGGGCTCGCGCCGTGCTCGACGCCGGCCCGTTCAACACCACCTACTTCGCCAGTGCGGAACGCCGGCTGCCACAGCTGCTCAAGCTGGTGGGTGCAGCCGATCTGGATGCAGCGCACGCGGCATGGTCAGCCACCCTGGCAGATGCAGCCACGCAGGCCTGGGCTGCCGTGCGCGGCATGCTCGGCACCTCAGCTGCCGCGCTGCGCGCCGATGCCATCACCCATGGCAGGTTCCTGGCGCTGACTCGCGCCTTGCGCCCCACCATCGACACCCCGCCGCAGGCCGAGGAGGCCACCACATGAGCGACTACTCCGACGCCTTCGTCAGGCATCTGCTGGCACTTCGCCAAGACCGCGGCGCCATGGCCGCCCTGCGGCGCAGCCTGGGCTTCGAGCCCGGCGCCTACCCACCGGCCTACCCGGCGGTGGAGCGTTTCGTCGCGCGCGGAACCGACAGCGAAACGCAGCGCCGGGCGCTCTATCTGAGCGCTGGGCTGTTCGCGTTGCATCCGGCGCATGCAACCGGCCAGTCTGTCAGCGCAGCGCTGGGCCAGGCCATGCGCCAACGCGACAGCACCAGCATCGAAAAACGCTTCATCGCGCTACTGGCGGCAGATGCCGACAGCCTGCCCAACCACCTGCGGCAGACGGTATCGCTGCTGGCTGCGCAAGGCATCGCCATCGACCATGCAGAGCTGCTGGATGACCTGGGGCGGCTGTTGCAGCGCTGGAACGAAGAGCAGCGCGACCGCGTCCGGCAACGCTGGGCGCGCGCCTTCTACCGTGCCGCCGATCCAACCGGCAATGTCCCGGCTACCGCCACTGAAACGCCGCCGTCTGATCAGACGACCGACGCCTGATCACCCAAGGAGGAAACCATGAGCCTGTTCGTCGAATACCACCTGATCCAGAACTTCGTGCCGTCCAACCTGAACCGCGATGACACCGGCGCACCTAAAGACGCCCTGTTCGGCGGCCACCGCCGGGCGAGGGTGAGCAGCCAGTGCTTCAAACGGGCTGTTCGAGATTGGTTTCGTGACCAATCCGATCTGTCACCCGACGTCATCGGCAGCCGGACATTGCATCTTGACCGACTATTGGCACCCGAGCTTGAAGCCATCGGCTTGGCAGACCGGTCAAAGTTCAACGAGATCGTCAAGCTGGCGTTGAAGAAAAAGGCTGGGAAGGACAAGTCGGAAGGCGCTGACGATGGTGAAGAAGCTGCTGCGCTTTCGTACCTGATGTTCATCTCCCCGGCCGAGATCGCTGCGATGTCCAAAGTCATTGCGACGCACGTCGATGCCATCAAGGCGATTGCTTCAAAGAAGAAGCCCAAGCCTACGGATGTTCCAGATGATCTTCGGACCGCAATCAAGAACTGTCTGCACGAACTTCGCTCTGTCGACATTGCGCTGTTTGGCCGAATGCTTGCCGACCTACCCGCAGCCAACCAGCATGCTGCTTGCCAAGTCGCGCACTCGATCAGTACGCATCGAGTCGAACGGGAGTTCGACTACTTCACTGCGGTGGATGACAAGGCCACAGCGGAAGAAACTGGGGCTCCTATGGTCGGCAGCATCGAATTCAATTCGGCCACCTTCTACCGCTATGCATCACTGGATGCGAACAAGCTGCAGAGCAACCTGCAAGGCGACCGCGACCTGACGCTGGCCGGCCTGCGCGCGTTCACGCAGGCGCTGGCACTGGCCATCCCCAGTGGCAAGCAGAACACCTTTGCCGCCAACAACCCGCCCAGCTTCATCGGCGTGGTCCTGCGGCATGCCAGCCCGTTCAACCTGGCCAATGCCTATGAGAAACCGATCTGGGCCAACCGGCAACAGACCGTCACGGCGCAATCGGTCCAGGCCATGGCAGCGCAGGAGCGCCAACTCGCCACTGCCTACGGTGACGCGCGTGACCGCTGGGCCTTTCTGGATCTCACGGACGCCTGGCCGGAGGACTTGGGGGAACGGCAGGCCAGCCTGGGCGCGCTGACCGATTGGGTGGTTTCGCAGGTGGGCAGCCGTCTCGGTGCCACCGCCGAGGCTTGACCATGCCCACACTGCTGCTGCGGCTGTCAGGGCCGATGCAAAGCTGGGGCACCACCAGCCGCTTTGACGAGCGCGACACCCAGTTGGAGCCATCCAAGTCAGGCGTGGTGGGGCTGCTGTGCGCTGCGCTCGGCCGCGACCGCGCTGAGGCGGTGGACGACCTGGCCCGCCTGCGCATGGGGGTGCGTGTCGACCGTGAAGGCCTGTTGATGCGTGACCACCAGACGGCGACAGGCGTGCTCGTGGCCGCCGATGCCAAGCCAGACCTGGGGCGGACGGTCGTCAGCCCCCGCTTCTATCTGGCCGATGCCGTGTTTCTGGTGGGACTTGAAGGTCCGGACATGCCGGCGTTGGAGACGCTGAACGGCGCGCTGCTGGCGCCGCACTGGCCCCTTTGCCTGGGCCGCAAGGCCCTGTTGCCATCCATGCCGGTGAGCTTGGGCAGGGTCAACGGCCTGACACCTGAAGCTTTGGAGGCTGCCTTGGCAGCGCACCCACGCATCGCCGCGCCGCGTGCCGAGCACCGGGGCATGCCCGTGCGCTGGATGCTGGAGCACCCCAGCACGGGCGCACAGCGCCACGACCAACCTGTCGCCCCATTTGCCACACGCCGCTTCGGCCCGCGTTTTGTCCAATCCGGAGTTCTCGACCATGTACCTGAGCCAACTCAAGCTGAACCCGACGCAGCCTGAGGCGCGGCGTGACCTGGGCGATGCTTACCAGATGCACCGCACATTGGCCCGAGCCTTCGCACCAGACGCGGCGAGCGAGATACCCCGCTTCCTCTGGCGCCTGGAGCGTGAGCGCAGCCCTGGCGAAGGCAACAAGGTGCTGGTGCAGGCCCAGACCGGTGCACGCTGGGCGGGCTTGGAGGCGCTGCCGGGTTACCTGCTGGCTGGCATTGCCGAGAAGGTGGTCGATCTCGATCGGCTGATCGTCGAAGGCAGCATCCTCCGGTTTCGGCTGCGGGCCAACCCAGCCGTCAAGCGCGATGGCAAGCGCTGGGGCTTGCATGACGAACAGGAACAACTGGACTGGCTGCGACGCCAAGGCGCCCGTGTGGGCTTTGCCGTGGTGGGCGCAGATATGTCGCAGCACGAACGCCTGCGCGCAACGCAGCGCCGAAGCGGCATGCTGATCACCGTGGACAGCGTGCAATTCGACGGGCAATTGCGCGTGCTGGACGCGGTCGCGCTTCGCAACGCCGTCGGCGCTGGTCTTGGCCCAGGCAAGGCCTTGGGGCTGGGCATGCTGTCGCTGGCGCCGATCTGACCCGACGATCCCGCCTCACATTCGACGCTTTTCCCTGCTGCTGCGCCCCATCCGCTAAGCTTGAATCCATTGCGCTGCACCCCGGAGACCGCCATGCACACGCTCACCGACCAGGAACTGCGGCAGGCGCCGCAAGCCTTGCTGGACCTTGCACATCGCCAGGAGTGCACGCTGGTCACCGCCGACGGCCAGCCCGTGCTGATGGCTGTTCCTTTGGCCAAGGGCGTGCCCCTGCCAGCCGCGCTGGTTGACCTGGCCGCGCAGTTGTACGACCGCGAGTTGATCAGCCTGGAACGTGCGGCACGCATTGCCGGCCTGGCCTACAGCGAGATGATCGACGAGTTGGGGCGTCGCGGCATCGACACCATCCGCCTCACGCCCGGGGAACTGGAGCGCGAGCTTGCCAGCTTCGGCCCCTGACACACCAGCCCAGCGCGCGGCAGCGGCAGAACCAGGGCCGATCGGCCCGGTGGTGGTGAGTGATGCCGGCCCCTTGATCGCGCTGGGCAGGCTCGATCTGCTGCACGTGCTCGGCCAGCTCTTCACCCAGGTGCAGGTGCCCGAGGTGGTCGTCTCCGAGTGCATGGCCCGGCCTGGAAACCCGGACACCTGGCGCATCCGGGCGGCTCTGGACAGCGGGCTGCTTCAATCCTGTGTGCTGCCGCCATCATTGCTTCCGGGGCTGGAGGCCGGCGAATCGGCCGTCATCATCCGCGCCTTGCAGATCGGCGCTGCAGTGTTGATGGACGAACGTGCGGGCCGAGCGCATGCCGAGCAGCTTGGCCTGGCGGTCACCGGCACCCTGGGTGTGCTGGTCCGGGCTCGGCGCAGGGGCCTGATCGGGCCGATTGCGCCGCTGGTGGCCGCGCTCAGGGCCAGTGGCCAGCGGCTCAGCCACGCGGCTGTGGCGCATGCGCTGGCCATGCTGGGTGAAGGTGAGGGTGCATGAGCGCCGGCCTGCTGCCCCCGCTGAAGCCCATCCCCATCAAGGAGCGGATGTCAGTGGTGTTTGTCGAGCGCGGCGAGATCGACGTGCTCGATGGCGCCTTCGTGGTGGTGGACGCCACGGGCATCCGCACCCACATCCCGGTGGGCGGCGTGGCCTGCATCATGCTGGAGCCCGGCACCCGCCTGTCGCACCGGGCGGCAGCGCTGGCGGCGCGGGTGGGCACGCTGCTGGTGTGGGTGGGTGAAGCTGGCGTCAGGCTTTACTCAGCCGGCCAGCCCGGCGGTGCGCGCAGCGACCGGCTGCTGTACCAGGCCAGGCTGGCGCTGGACGAGACCTTGCGCCTGAAGGTGGTGCGCAAGATGTACGCCGTGCGCTTTGGCGAAGAGGCGCCGGCGCGCCGCAGCGTGGAGCAACTGCGCGGCATTGAAGGCGCGCGGGTGCGCCAGACCTACCAGTTGCTGGCGCGGCAGTTCGGCATCAGCTGGAAGGGCCGCGACTACGACGCCGAAGACTGGGATTCGGCCGACCTGCCCAACCGCTGCCTGTCGGCTGCCACGTCCTGCCTGTATGGCGTGACCGAAGCCGCCGTGCTGGCTGCCGGCTATGCCCCGGCCGTGGGCTTCATCCACACCGGCAAGCCGCTGTCGTTCGTCTACGACGTGGCCGATGTCTACAAGTTCGAGACAGTGGTGCCGGTGGCCTTCAAGGTGGCCGCGTCCAACCCGCCGGGCAACCCGGAGCGGGCGGTGCGGCTGGCCTGCCGCGATGTATTCCGCCAGACGCGGCTGCTGGAGCGGATCATCCCCGACATCGAAACCATGCTGGCCGCCGGCGAGATCACGCCACCCGATGCGCCGGCCGGCGCGGTGGGGCCGGCGCTGCCCAACGCAGAGAATATCGGCGATGCTGGTCATCGTGCTTGAGAATGCGCCGCCCCGCCTGCGCGGCCGGCTGGCGGTGTGGCTGCTGGAGGTGCGTGCCGGCGTCTACGTGGGCAACTACAGCCGCAAGGTGCGTGAGCACATCTGGGACCAGGTGGTAGACGGGCTGGAAGACGGCAATGCGGTGATGGTGTGGCGCAGCAAGGCCGAAGCTGGTTTCGACTTCAAGACGCTGGGCCAGAACCGGCGCATGCCGGTGGACTTTGACGGCGTGCAGCTGGTGAGTTTTCACCCGGAACCAGGCGGTCCGGCCGCTCTTTGACAAGCTGACGAAAAGTGGGCTGCAGTTCGGTGGAATTCCGGGCTGTGGTTTTTTCCTGTTAAATCAACAAGTTGGAAGAAGTGTGTTCCCCACGGGCGTGGGGATGAACCGGCGCGCGGACCCTCATTGGCAGACGTTGGGCGGTGTTCCCCACGGGCGTGGGGATGAACCGCCCGCTCGGTGGCGGGCCTGTTGTGGCGGGTGGTGTTCCCCACGGGCGTGGGGATGAACCGACCTGACAGGGTGCGGTCTAGGGGGCGTCAACGTGTTCCCCACGGGCGTGGGGATGAACCAGTGACCGAGAACGAGGCGGCGGCAACCGCTAAGGTGTTCCCCACGGGCGTGGGGATGAACCGGTCAATCACTTGGTCTTCGGTCATCATCACGCGTGTTCCCCACGGGCGTGGGGATGAACCGTGCTCGTCCTCGCATGGGGCCATGACGGCAGCGTGTTCCCCACGGGCGTGGGGATGAACCGCACCAGCACGCTGTTCGCGGCCTGGGTGGTGGGTGTTCCCCACGGGCGTGGGGATGAACCGATGGCCACCACGCTGCCACCGGTCAGGCATTCGTGTTCCCCACGGGCGTGGGGATGAACCGAATGCGGCGCGAATGGCTTCGGCCCTTGTCTCGTGTTCCCCACGGGCGTGGGGATGAACCGGATGCTGCCCATGTCGTTTGCTCCGGTGTGGGGTGTTCCCCACGGGCGTGGGGATGAACCGTTGCCAAAGCTCTAGATCAAAGACTCCGGCGAGTGTTCCCCACGGGCGTGGGGATGAACCGACGACACGCGAGCCATGTTCTACGTGTACGGCGTGTTCCCCACGGGCGTGGGGATGAACCACCCCGCCGCTTGATCGGATTGACTCGGTTAACGTGTTCCCCACGGGCGTGGGGATGAACCGGGTCTTGCGTTC
>JARXAJ010000269.1 GCA_029865965.1 Aquabacterium sp. | reverse complement strand
TGAGCGCGGCCACCCAGCGCCAGCCGCTGGCCGTGGTGGCGCCGCTGCTGGCACTGGCCGTGGGCGCGGGCGCGCTGCTGCTGCGCCGCCAGGCCGGCCACCCGGCGCCGATGCTGCCGGTGGACCTGCTGCGCCGGCCGATGTTTGCCCTGTCCATCGCCACCGCACTGGCGTCGTTCTGCGCCCAGGGCCTGGCTTTTGTCAGCCTGCCGTTCTTCTTCGAGACGGTGTTGCACCGCGACCCGGTGCAGACCGGCTTTCTGATGGTGCCCTGGGCCATCGTGGTGGCGCTGGCCGCGCCGTTTGCCGGCCGCCTGTCCGACAGCCAGGCGCCCGGGCTGATGGGCGGCATCGGCCTGGTGATCCTCAGCGCCGGCATGGCCGCACTGGCGCTGCTGCCGGGCGATGCGTCGGTACTGCGCATCACGCTGAGCATGGCGCTGTGCGGCGCGGGCTTCGGGCTGTTCCAGTCGCCCAACCTGAAGGCGATCATGTCGGCCGCGCCCCCCGAGCGGGCCGGCGGCGCCAGCGGCATGGTGGCGATGGCGCGGCTCAACGGCCAGGCGCTGGGCGCGGCGCTGGTGGCGCTGTGCTTCGGCATCGCCGGCAGCCAGGGGCCGGTGGTGGCGCTGGCGCTGGGGGCGGGCTTTGCGGCGCTGGGGGCGCTGTGCAGTGCGGCCCGGCTGTGGGTGAAGACCGCGCCCGCTTAGCCGCTGCGCTACGCGTTTTCCCGAGGTCGGTGTGCTCGGAGCGGCGTTTAGTATTCTGTATACAGAGTTCAATCACCGCTGCCCAGACCCTACCCGCCATGAACACACGCGACAAGAACCTGCCCACCACCGACACCCCGGTCGAGAAAAAGCTGGTGCCCTATGGCGGCTACTTCAGCAACCAGGTGCCGGGCCACGACCCTGAGCTGACCGAGACCGGCCCGGGCACGCCCCTGGGCGAATACATGCGCCGGTTCTGGCACCCGGTGTGCATGGCGCTGGAGCTGACCGACACGCCGCGCTTCCTGAAGATCCTGGGCGAAGAGCTGGTGTGCTTCCGCGACGGCAGCGGCCGCATCGGCCTGCTGCATGCGCATTGCGTGCACCGCGGCGCGTCGCTGGAGTACGGCAAGATCCAGGAGCACGGCATCTCCTGCTGCTACCACGGCATGCAGTTCGACATCGACGGCACCTGCCTGCGCGTGCCCTTCCCCCAGGGCGAGGAAGAAGAAGGCGAGCGCTACCGCTGCAGCATCCGCCAGGGCGCCTACAAGGCCTTCGAGCGCCACGGCCTGGTGTTTGCCTACATGGGCCCGCCCGACGCCGAGCCGCCGTTCCCCGAATGGGAAGGCGACTTCACCGTGGCCGACGGCGACGAGCTGGTGCCCTACAGCAACTTCCAGCACTGCAACTGGCTGCAGGTGCAGGACAACGCCGCCGACAACTTCCACACCATGGCCCTGCATGCCAAGCGGCAGGTGACAGGCGGGCACTTCCAGGGCACCACCTTCGACGAGGTGGGCGCCGCGTCGATGGAAGTGCCGCCCGACATGCACTTCGTGCCGGTGCAGGGCGGCCGCAGCCTGGCCTGTGCCGGTGCCCGCCGCGCGGATGACGGCCACATGTTCATCCGCGTGCAGCACCAGGTGCTGCCCAACCTCAGCCTGCATGCCTACACGTCGGAAGACGGCAAGAAGAAGAAGCTGTTCAGCCGCTTCCAC
Source organism: Aquabacterium sp. (assembly GCA_029865965.1). GTDB lineage: Bacteria > Pseudomonadota > Gammaproteobacteria > Burkholderiales > Burkholderiaceae_C > Pseudaquabacterium. Next base: position 4,379 of record JARXAJ010000269.1, on the reverse strand, counting down.
ATGATCCGCTGGACGGTGCCGGTGGACGACACCCACAGCAAGATGCTGGGCTGGCGCGTGATGGGCCCGGGCATCGACACCCGCGGCATCGGCGACAAGAGCATGGTGGGCTACGAGTGCATCGACTTTCTCGAAGGCCAGGTGGCCATGCGCCGGCCCGAGCGCTTCGGCCAGTACACGCTGCAAGACCTGCCGCCCATCCCGGCCGACCACCGCGCCCGCGCCAACTACAAGGACTGCCAGTACGCCCCCGGCGACTACGAGGCCATCATCAGCCAGCGGCCGATTGCGGTGCATGCGCTGGAGAACCCCACCAAGTTCGACGCCGGCGTGTACATGTTCCGCAAGCTGCTGCGTGATGCCGTGCGCGGTGCCAACCCGCGCGCCACGCCCGAGGAATTTGCGCAGTGGCTGCGCGACAACGCCGGCGCGCCCAACAGCTATTGCAGCGGCAACGTGTTCGACCTGCCGGTGGGCCGCACCCGCGATGAAGAAGTGACCCTGCGCCGCCATCTGGCCCGCCAGGTGGTGGCCATCCTGACCGAGGCTGAAGCCGTCAAGGGTGACGAGCGCGCCGCCTTCGTCGGCCAGCGCATGGAATCGCTGCAGCAGGACGTGCTGGCGCGGAGGCAGGCTTGAGCAACGCGAGCCCCAGGGCCGAGGCAGTGCCCGACAGTGGCACGCTGCAGCTGCAGGTGCGCGCCATCCGCCTGCAGGCCCTGCGCACCCATGCCTTCGAGCTGGCCCGCCCCGATGGCGCACCGCTGCCGCCGGTGCAGGCCGGTGCGCATGTCGATGTGCAGCTGCCCGGCGGCCTGGTGCGGGCGTATTCATTGGCCGGCGACCCGCAAGACCGCTCGCATTGGCTGCTGGGCGTGCTGCGTGAGGTGGACGGCGGCGGTGGTTCACGCGCCATGCATGAGCGGGTGCGCGTGGGCGATCTGCTCAGCGTCGGTGCGCCGCGCTGTGCCTTCGCGCTGGTGCCCGGCGCCCGCCACACCATCCTGCTGGCCGGCGGCATCGGCATCACGCCGCTGAAGGCCATGGCCCATGTGCTGGCGGCGCAGGGCGTGCCGTTCGACCTGCACCACTGCGCCCGCAGCCCGCAGCATGCGGCCTTTGCCGCCGAGCTGCGCGCCACCGTGCCCGCCGGCCGGCTTCACCACCACTTCGACGGCGGCAACCCGGCGCAGGGCCTGGACATCGCCGCGCTGCTGGCCGCGCCGGCGCCCGGCACGCACGTGTACTACTGCGGCCCGGCTGGCTTCATGCAGGCCTGTGCCGATGCCACCCGCCACTGGCCTGCCGGCACGGTGCACTGTGAGCACTTCAAGCCCCCGGCCACCAGCGCACCCACCTTGCCGGCCGGCAGCTTCGAGGTGCTGCTGGCGCGCAAGGGCATCCGCCTGCAGGTGCAGGCCGAGCAGACCATCGTGCGGGCGATCGAGCTGGCCGGCCTGCGGGTGCCCACCTCCTGCCTGTCGGGCCTGTGCGGCGCCTGCAAGACCGACTACCTGGAAGGCGATGTCGACCACCAGGACTACATCCTCAACGACGACGAAAAGACACGCTGCATGACGCTGTGCGTGTCACGCGCCCGCAGCCCGTTGCTGGTGCTCGATCTCTGACCCCCACACCATCTTCCGGAGACCCACCATGCTCGACACCGTCAAGAAGCGCTCGATCTACGACCCCACGCAACCCGGCCTGATCTACCCCGAGGCGCCAACGTTCGACAATTTCGCCGATGAGCGCCTGCACCTCAAGCAGCGCCTGGTGGCAGCCTGCCGCGCCTTTGCGCTGGAAGGCTTCGACTATGGCTTTGCCGGCCACCTGACGATCCGCGACCCCGAGCATCCCGATCTGTACTGGACCAACCCGATGTGCGTGCACTTCGCCCAGGTGAAGGTGTCGAACCTGATCCTGGCCGACCACCGCGGCCGGGTGGTGGAAGGCCGCCACGCCATCAACCGTGCCGGTTTCGTGCTGCACGGCGCGGTGCATGAGGCCCACCCCGACATCCTGGCCATGTGCCATGCCCACACCGTCTACGGCACCGCGTTTGCAGCGCTGGGCCGGCCGCTGGCGCCCATCTCGCAAGATGCCGCCGCCTTCTTCGAGGACCATGTGGTCATCAAGGACGAAGCCGGCCAGGTGGCAGTGGAAGAAAGCGCCGGCCTGGCGGTGTGCGACTGGTTCAAGGGCGTGAAGGCGGCCATCCACCAGAACCACGGCCTGCTGACAGCCAGCCGCCACAGCATCGAGGCAGCGGCCTTCTGGTTCATCGCGCTGGAGCGCTGCTGCCGCCAGCAATTGCTGGTGGAAGCCAGCGGCCACACGCCCGCGCTGGTGTCGCCCGAGCGCTCACGCTACAGCCGCGAGCATGTGGGGTCGGAATACATCGGCTGGCTGCACTTCCAGCCGATCTACGACCACCTGGTGGCCACCCAGCCCGACATGCTGGGCTGAGCTTTCTGCAAGGACCGCGCCGTGAACCTGGCCAAGCTGCCCAGCCGCACCGACTATGTCGACGAGGTCTACCGCGCGCTGCTTGACGCCATCAGCGACGGCACGCTGGCGCCCGGCGCACGCATCACGCAGGAAGACCTGGCCGCACAGTTCAATGTCTCCCGCTCACCGGTGCTGCAGGCGCTGCGTTTGCTGAAGAAGGACGGGCTGCTGGAAGACGCACCCGGCCGCGGCCTGCTGGTCACGCGGCTGGAGCCGGCGCGCATCGGCCAGCTGTACCAGGTGCGCGGCGCGCTGGATGCACTGGCCGCGCAGCTGGCGGCCGAACGCCGGGCCGCCATCCCGGCCGACCTGATCAGTGCCGGCCGGCAAGCGGCCGCTGGCAGCGACGTGCGCGCCATGATCGACGCCGACACCGCCTTCCACCAGGCCATCTATGCCGCATCGGGCAACCCCTACATCGTCGACAGCGCCCTGCTGCACTGGATCCACCTGCGCCGGGTGATGGGTGCAGTGCTGCTGGACGGCGAAAGCCGCAGCGGCATCTGGGACGAGCATGCCGCCATTTGCGCGGCCATCCACGCCGGTGACGGCGCGCTGGCCGCCCGGCTGTCGACCGACCATGCCGACAGCGCCCGGCTCTCGCTGGGCCGCAGCCTGGCCGACGCGCTGCACCAACCGCCGCACGCGGCCTGAGGGCAGGGCGGCCCGGCCACCGTGCCGCGCGCCGGCCCGCGCCCTGCTACCTTGCGCCCCCGCTCACCTGCACCCAACCCACAAGGAGACCACCATGTTCCACACCGCCATCGCTGGCAGCCTGCCCAAACCCGCCTGGCTGGCCGAGACCGGCAAGCTGTGGCCGAAGTGGCAGGCCGAGGGTGATGCCCTGGCCCGCGCCAAGGCCGACGCCACGCTGCTGTGGATCAAGTTGCAGGAAGACGCCGGGCTGGACGTGATCGGCGACGGCGAGCAGAGCCGCCAGCACTTCGTGCACGGCTTCCTGGAGCAGGTGGAGGGCATCGACTTTGCCAACAAGGTGGAGATCGGCATCCGCAACGACCGCTACAAGGCCCTGGTGCCGCAGGTGGTGGCGCCGCTGCGGCTGAAGGGCCGCGTGCATGCCACCGAGGCCCGCCTGCTGCGCGCCCACACCAGCCGCCAGATCAAGTTCACCCTGCCCGGGCCCATGACCATCGTCGACACCGTGGCCAACAGCCACTATGCCGACCGGGTCGCCATGGCCTTCGCCTTTGCCGAGCTGCTGAACCAGGAGGCGCTGGCGCTGCAGGCCGACGGCGTGGACATCATCCAGTTCGACGAGCCGGCCTTCAATGTCTACCTGGACGAAGCCGCCACCTGGGGCGTGGCCGCGCTGGAGCGCGCGGCCCAGGGCTTGACTTGCAAAACGGCGGTGCACATCTGCTACGGCTACGGCATCGAGGCCAACATCGCCTGGAAGAAGACCCTGGGCGACCAGTGGCGCCAGTATGAGACTGTGTTCCCGGCGCTGGCGGCCAGCCGCATTGACCAGGTCAGCCTGGAATGCATCCACAGCCAGGTGCCGCCCGAGCTGATGGCCCTGCTGACCGGCAAAGAGGTGATGGTGGGTGTGATCGACGTGGCCAGCGACGTGGTGGAGAGCCCCGAGGACGTGGCCGACACCATCGGCCGGGCGCTGCAGTTCGTGCCGCGCCACCGGTTGATCGCCTGCACCAACTGCGGCCTGGCGCCGATGCAGCGCGGCGTGGCCGAGGCCAAGCTGCGCGCCTTGGCCGCCGGCGCCGCCTTGGCGCGCCAGCGCTACGTCTGAGCCAGGGCTAGGGCCCGGCCCGGCCCGGGCCGGGCCGGTGGCTGTCAACCTACCGTGATGGGAAACGGCCGGTGCGGCACCAGCCCGAAGGCGTTCAGCC
>JARXAJ010000037.1 GCA_029865965.1 Aquabacterium sp. | reverse complement strand
CCCCCCCCCGCGACGGCATCACGCCTGCCAGTCGATCATCATCTTCAGGCACTGCGGGTCGCCAAAGGCCACTTCGTAGGCCTCGCGCGCACGGCCCGGGTCGAAGGTGTGGGTGATCAGCCCGTCCAGCGACAGGGCACCGCTCTCGACCAGCGCCGTCACCGCCTGCAGGTCATGCTTCTTCCATTGCGCCGCAATGCGCAGCGTGGCCTCGCGCATGAAGGCCGGCGCGAAGGCGAAGCCCAGGTCCTGCTTGTAGAAGCCGGCCAGCACCACCTCGCCACCGGGCGCCAGACGCATGATCAGGCTGTTGAGGATGCTGCCGTCGCCGCTGACATCGATGATCGACGTGTAGTTCTTGCGCGTGTCCTCGTCGGGATGAATGCAGGCGTAGCCCCTGCCGGCGCTGTCGCCTTCACGCCGCGCTGCCTGCGTCTCCCACACCGTGGGTGCCGGCCAGCCCTGGGCCAGGCAGATGCGCGCCAGCAGCCGGCCCATCACGCCGTGGCCGACGATCAGGTCGGGTGCCACCATCGGCTGGCGCAGCCCGCCGAACGCCACCGCGTGGTAGCAGGTGGCGGCCAGCGCCAGCAGCACGGCCCGGGGGCCGAGCGCGGGCGCAACGCGCACCACGCGGTCGTGCGGAACGATCAGGCGCGAGCCGGCACCGCCGAAGATGTTGCGCACGCCCTGGAAACTGTAGGAGCCGGGGATGAAGACCGTGTCGCCGATGCGGATGTCGGGCGACTCGCCGACGCGCACCACCGTGCCCACCGTCTCGTAGCCCGGCACCAGCGGGTAGCCCAGCCCGGGAAAGGGCGGCATGGTGCCGTCCCACAGCAAGCGCTCGGTACCGGTGCTGATGCCGCTGGAACTGACCTCGACCTCCAGGTCGGCGGCCTCGAAAGGCTTGAGTTCCAGGGTCTGCACCGACAGGGTTTTCGGGGCGTCGAAGACGATGGCCTGGGCATGGGTCATGTGGGCTGGGCGTTGGATGGACAGCCCGCGATCTTAGTCACATGACTGCGCACGTCAGAATCCGGCGCTTCTGAAATCCAACCCCACCGCTCCCGTGTCGACATCCGAATCTTCCACCGTGATCATCACCGGCGCCTCCTCCGGCGTCGGCCTGCATGCTGCCCAATCGCTCGCCCAGCGGGGCTGGTTCGTCGTCATGGCCTGCCGCGACCCGGCCAAGGCGGCCCGCGTGGCGCAACAGGCGGGCATTCCTGCGCAGCGCCATGCCATCCTCGAGATCGACCTCGGCGCGCAGGCCAGCGTGCGCGCCTTCGTCGGGCGCTTCCATGCGCTGGGCCGGCCGCTGCAGGTGCTGCTGAACAACGCGGCGGTCTACCTGCCGCGCCTGAAGGCGCCGCAGCGCTCGCCCGAGGGCTTTGAAATCAGCGTGGCCACCAACCACTTCGGCCACTTCCTGCTCAGCCGCCTGCTGCTCGACGACCTGCGGCAGGCCGCCGCCGCCAGGGGCGCGCAGGCGCGGCTGATCACGCTGGGCACCGTCACCGCCAACTCCGAAGAGTTCGGCGGCAAGGTGCCCATTCCGGCCCCCGCGAACCTGGGCGACCTGCAAGGCCTGGAAGCCGGTTTCCTGGCGCCGGTGGCGATGATCGACGGCAAGCCCTTCAAGCCCGGCAAGGCCTACAAGGACAGCAAGCTCTGCAACATGATCATCAGCCGCGAGCTGCACCGGCGCTACCACGCCGAGACCGGCATCGTCTTCAGCACCCTGTACCCGGGATGCGTGGCCGACACGGCCTTGTTCCGCGACACGCCCCAGGCCTTTCGCACGATCTTCCCCTGGTTCCAGAAGAACATCACCAAGGGCTATGTGACCCAGGCGCTGGCCGGCGAGCGCGTGGCGCAGGTGGTGGCCGACGCAGCCTTCGCGCAGAGCGGCGTGCACTGGAGCTGGGGCAACCGGCAGCAAGAAGGCCGCCAGGCCTTTGCGCAGCCGCTGTCGGCCAAGGCCAACGACGCGGCGCGGGCCAGCCGGCTGTGGCAGTTGAGCGAGCAGTTCGTCGGCCTGGCTTGAAACGCGGCGACCGGGCCCGCATGGCTGCGGTGGCCCATGCCCTGGCCTTCGGCGCCATCATCGCCGTGACCTTCCCGCTGGTGGCATGGCAACAACGCCGGTGTGCGCCGTCAGCGCGGGTCGATCGGCGTCATCGCCGGGCAGTGCGCCTCGATCACCTCGGCGGCGTCGAACAGCAGGTCTTCGCGAAAGCGCGGCGCCGTCAACTGCACGCCCATGGGCACGGCGCCGGCCATGCCGGTGGGCACCGACAGGCCTGGCAGGCCCAGCAGCGGCAGGGCGAACTGCGACTCTTGCGCGCGCAGCACCCGGGCCATGGTGTCGGCGCTCTCCACGTCCAGGCCCCAGGGGAAGGGCGGCTCGCCCGACACCGGCCCCAGCACCAGCGGGTAGCGCTCCATGAACAGCTGCCAGCGGCGGACCAGCGTGCTGCGCCGCGCAAAGGCCTGCAGATGGGCCGCATGGTCGAGCACCGGTGAATCGGCCAGCATCCAGCCGAACGACCGGCGCACGCCCTCGTCGCCCAGCTGCGCGATGGCGGGCCACATGAAGAACCGCGCCTCGTCGTTGCCAACCAGGTTCCACAGCCGGTGGGCCTCGGCCATGTCGGGCGGCTCCACCTCTTCCACCAGATAGCCGGCATCGGCCAGCCAGGCGCCGGCCTGGCGGATGGCGGCCACCACCGCCGGGTCGGCCGGCGCGCCGTGGCATTGCACCGTCATCGCCACCCGCATGGGGCGTGGCAGGGCCGGGCCGGCCAGCGGCGCGGGCACCCACCAGGGGTCGCGCGCATCACCCGTGCTCATGGCCGCCAGGGCCAGGCGCAGGTCGGCCACATGGCGCGCCAGCGGGCCCTGCACCGACATCATGGCCATCGACACCGGCCGCTCATCCTTGGCGCTGGGCAGGAAGGCCGGCACCCGGCCGAACGACGGCCGCAGGCCGTACACACCGGTGCAGTAGGCCGGGTAGCGCACCGACCCCGCCAGATCATTGCCGTGCGCGATGGCACCCATGCCGGCGGCCACGGCCGACGACGCGCCGCCGCTGGACCCGCCCGGCGTGTGCGCCCGCGACCACGGGTTGTGGGTGCGGCCATGCAGGTCGTTGTCAGTGAACCAGCGCACCGAGAACGCCGGCGTGTTGGTGCGGCCGATGATCACCGCGCCGGCCCGGCGCAGGTTGGCCACCACCGGGCTGTCGTCGGTGGCGATGTTGTCCTTGAACGCCACCACGCCGTTGGTGGTGGCGCGGCCCTGCATGTCGACATTGACCTTCACCGTCACCGGCACGCCGTGCAGCGGGCCCAGGGCATCACCACGCCGCCGCGCGGCATCGGCGGCGTCGGCCGCCGTCAGGGCCTGGTCGGGCAGGATGTCGACGATGGCGTTGAGCGCCGGGTTGACCGCCTGCACACGGTCGAGGGCAGACTCGGCCGCTTCCCGGGCCGACACCGCGCCGGTGCGGATGGCGGCTGTCAGCCGGTGCGCTGACCAGCGCCAGAGGGGTTCGGACATCGTGGGCTCTCCTGTGGATGGGTGCGTCGGTGGGTGCGCAATTCGGTGAGCCGCAGCGTACCGCGTCACACCTTGGCCGATCTGCCCTGCACCCGCCTATCATCCTGGCCATCCAGTGCCAACCGAGGGCCCAGCCATGTCCACAGAAGTCTCCGCCGCCGGCCGCAGCGACATCGCCCACCACCTGCACCCGTACACCCAGCTGCGCCAGCTGGAGCAGGACGGGCCGCTGGTCATCGTCAAGGGCGATGGCGTGCACGTGATCGACGAGCACGGCAAACGCTATCTGGAAGGCATGGCCGGCCTGTGGTGTGCCAGCCTGGGCTTCAGCGACCAGCGCCTGGCCGACGCCGCCCACCGGCAGATGACCGCCCTGCCCTACTACCACTCGTTCTCGGGCAAGGTGCCGGGGCCGGTGACCGCGCTGGTGAAGACGCTGATGGCCTGGGCGCCCACGCCCGCGCTGCGCGCCGGCCGGGTGCTGTTTGCCAACTCCGGCAGCGAGAGCAACGACACCGCCTTCAAGCTGGTGCGCTACCACAACAATGCGCGCGGCCGCCCGGCCAAGAAGAAGATCATCGCCCGCCAGAAGGGCTACCACGGCGTGACGGCTGCGGCCGCATCGATGTCGGGCCTGGCCACGATGCACCAGCACTTCGACCTGCCGCTGCCGGGCATCCTGCGGGTGAGTGCGCCGCACTTCTACGGCGTGGGACTGCCCGGCGAGACCGAGGCACAATTCGTCGACCGCCTGGTCCGGGAGCTGGAAGACCTGATCACTGCCGAAGGCGCCGACACCATCGCCGCCTTCATCGCCGAGCCGGTGCAGGGCGCGGGCGGCGTGATCATCCCGCCGGCGGGGTACTTTCCGCGCATCCAGGCGGTGCTCAAGCAACACGACATCCTGCTGATCGCCGACGAGGTGATCACCGGCTTCGGTCGCCTGGGCCAGGCTTTCGGCACCAACGTGTTCGACCTGCAGCCCGACATGGTGACGGTGGCCAAGATGCTGACATCGGCCTATGTGCCGATGTCGGCGCTGATGGTGTCGGACGCGGTCTACCAGGTGGTGGCCGACGCCAGCGCCAGCGTGGGCACTTTCGGCCACGGCTACACCTACAGCGGCCACCCGCTGGCCTGTGCGGTGGCGCTGGAGACCCTGCGCATCTACACCGACGACAACATCATCGGCCATGTGCAGAAGGTGGCGCCGCGCCTGCAGGCCGGCCTGCGCCAGTTTGCCGAGCACCCGCTGGTGGGCGAAGCCCGCGGCATCGGCCTGATCGGCGCACTGGAACTGGCCGCAGACCCGGCCAACCGCAAGCCCTTCGACCCCAAGCGCGGCGTCGGCGCCTACTTCGTCAAGCGGGCCCAGGCGCACGGGCTGATCGTGCGGGTGCTGATGGGCGACGTGATCGCCTTCTCGCCGCCGCTGGTGATCACCGAGGCCGAGATCGACGAACTGCTGGGCAAGGCCGCGCTGGCCCTGGACGACACGCTGGCCTGGGTGCGCGCCGGGTTCTGAGGCCACCCGCCACAGCCCCGCAGACGCGCAGTCGATGGCGCCAATCGAGATCCGCCAGCTCAGCAAGCTGTACCCCGGCGGCACGGCGGCGCGGCACGCGGCCCCGACCGGCGGCGCGCCCGTGGCCATGGGCGGCCACGGGGACAAGCCACTGTCTACAACAGCGGTGCGCTCAAGCCAGCACCCGCAGGCCCAGGTGCTGCGCGAAGGCGCCGAAGTCGCAGTCGCTGCCGAAGCCCTGCAACACCTCAGCCAGCATCAGGTCGCCGATCGCGACCGGCTCGCTGGCGAGCAGACCGTCAAGCCGCGCCACCTGCGGCGTGTCGCGGCCGCGATCGACCCCGCGCTGGCCAGCACCGGGGAGGGGCCATGCTCGTGATCTTCGATTGCGACGGCGTGCTGGTCGACAGCGAGCGCCTCACCCACCAGGTGGTGGTCGACATGCTGGCCGAGCAGGGCGTGGCGCTGGGGTTTGATGAAGCGGTGGACCGCTTCATCGGCATGTCGATGGCCAACGGCCTGGTGCAGCTCAAAGCGCTGCTGGGCGGCGAACTGCCTGCCGACTTCCTGCCCGAGATGGGCCGGCGCACCCGGGCCGCCTTCCGCGCCGGGCTGACCACAGTGCCGGGTGTCGAGGCGGTGCTCGATGGCCTGCAGCGGCCGTTCTGCGTGGCCAGCAACGGCAACCATGCCAAGGTCAACTTCACGCTGGGCCACACCGGCCTGCTGCCCCGGTTCACCGGCCGCATCTTCACCGCCGACGACGTGGCCCACCCCAAGCCCGCGCCTGATCTCTTCCTGCTGGCCGCCCGCACCCTGGGCGCCCTGCCGGCCCACACCACGGTGGTGGAAGACACGCCCACCGGCGTGGCCGCCGCCCGGGCCGCCGGCATGCGGGTGATCGGCTTTGCAGCCATGACACCCGCCGGCCGGCTGCAGGCCGCCGGCGCCGATGCCATCGCCCACGACATGGCCAGCGTGGCCGCACTGCTGGCGGCCGAGCCCACACGGTGATCGGCCGCTGGCTGTGCCGCGCCTGGTGCGCTGCGGTGCTGGCCTTCCTGCTGCTGCCGATCACCGCCATCGTGGCGCTGGGCAATTTGCTGTGCATCGGCATGCTGGCCAAAGTGCTGGCCCTGGTGCTGGTGCACACCGTCGCGCTGCGGATCCCCGGCCACGAGCAGCGCACCCTGCCACGCCGGCCCCAGGGCTGAGAAGAACACCCCCCAACCTGCCGCCTCGCGTCAGCCCCCCCCGGGGAACCCCCGCCCGGCGCACCATGCCGGGCGCGGCACACTGGCCGCCCGATCTATTTCCAGGACAACCGCCGATGTCAACCCCTACCCGCCGCCTGGCCTTGGCCGCACTCGCCAGCCTGGCCACGCTCACTGCCCCGCTGGCCCAGGCCCAGGGCTACCCCACCAAGGCCATCACCCTGGTGGTGCCGTTTGCCGCCGGCGGGCCCACCGACATCGTGGCCCGCACCCTGGCCGGCGTGATGACCAGGAGCCTGGGCCAGACCGTGGTGGTGGAGAACAAGGTGGGCGCCGGTGGCACCCTGGCCGCAGGCCATGTGATGCGCGCCGCGCCCGATGGCTACACCTACCTGATCCACCACAACGGCATGGCCACCGCGCCGGCGCTCTACCGCAAGCTGCCCTACAACCCGCAGACCGATTTCGAGCATGTCAGCCAGGTCGTCGACGTGCCGATGACACTGATCGGCCGCAAGGACCTGCCGGCCAACAACTTCCAGGAGCTGCTGGCCTACCTGAAGGCCAATGCCGACAAGGTCAACCTGGCCCATGCCGGCCTGGGCGCGGTGAGCCACCTGTGCGGCATGGTGTTCCGCCAGGCCGTGGGCGTGGACCTGACCACCGTGCCCTACAGCGGCACCGGCCCGGCCTTCCAGGCACTGCTGGCCGGCCAGGTGGATGTGCTGTGTGACCAGACCACCCAGACCACGCCGCACATCAAGGCCGGCACGGTGAAGTTCTTCGGCGTCACCACTGCGCAGCGCATCAAGGTGCTGCCCGACGCGCCCACGCTGGCCGAGCAGGGCCTGAAGGGCTTCGACGTGGTGGTGTGGCACGGCATCTATGCGCCCAAGGGCACACCGAAAGAGGCCAGCGAGAAGTTCGCCAGCGCGCTGCGCGCCGCGCTGAAAGACCCGACCGTGGTGCAGCGCATGACCGACCTGGGCGCCGAATTCGTGCCCGATGCCAAGCTCACGCCCGAAGGCCTGCGCAGCTGGCTGAAGCAGGAAACCGAGCGCTGGGGCCCGGTGATCAAGTCGGCCGGCGTGTACGCCGACTGACCGCCTGCGCACCATGACAAAGGCCCGCAGTGCGGGCCTTTGCTGTTGCCGGGCCGGTCCGGCCTGACGGGGGGCTATTGCGGCTTGATGCCGGCCGCGGTGACGATGTTCTGCCACAGCCCCATGTCGCGCTTGAGCGTGCGGGCGAACGATGCGGCGTTGTCACCCACCGGCATCAGCGTCTGCTCATACAGGCGGGCGCGCACCTCGGGCAGCTTGACGATGCGCACCATCTCGTTGGAGTACTTCTCGACGATGGGCTTGGGCGTGCCCGCCGGCAGCAGGATGCCCACCCAGCCCAGCGGCTCGAAACCGGGCCAGCCGCTCTCCAGCAGCGTGGGCACCTGGGCCAGCAGCGGGGCGCGGCGCTCGCCGGTGACGACCAGGGCCTTGAGCTTGCCCGCAGCGATGTGCTGGGTGGCCGTGCTCACATCGGCCCAGGCACAGGGCACCTGGCCGCCCAGCAGGTCGGTCAGCATCAGGGCCGAGCCCTTGTAGGGCACGTGGGCCAGGTCCAGCCCGGCCTTGCGGGCGAAGGTTTCGCCGACGATGTGCGACGACGAGCCGGTGCCGAACGAGCCGAAGCTGAGCTTGCCCGGATTGGCCTTCACGTGGGCGATGAACTCCTTGAGGTTGTTGGCCGGGAAGTCGGGCTTGACCACCAGCACCAGGTACGACAGGCAGATCTGCGAGACCGGCTCGAAGTCCTTCAGCGGGTCGTACGGCACCTTCGCAAAGATGGCCGAGTTCTGGATGTGGGTGGTGATGGTCACCAGCGCGGTGTAGCCGTCGGGCGGCGCGCGCATCACCTGCTCGCTGCCGATCATGCCGCTGGCGCCGGCCTTGTTCTCGACCACCACGTTCTGGCCCCAGCTCTCCTGCAGCTTGTTGGCGATCAGCCGGCCGACCAGGTCGGTGGCGCCGCCGGGCGGGAAGGCGACGACGAACCGGATCGGCTTGGCCGGGAAGCCGGCCTGGGCGAAGGCGGCAGGCGCGGTGCCGGTGAGCGCGGCAGGTGCGCCGTTGGCCAGGGCGGCTTGCAGCAGGTGGCGGCGGGTCAGGCGGGGCATGGGCGGCTCCAGGGGTCGGGGGCCGAAGTGTGCCAGCGGCGGGCCCGCAGCCACCCCACGCCCGCACATCGCCGACCTTCTTCTTTGTGGAACCTGGCCTGACGGAAGGATTCAAGCGCGCGGGCTGACAGGCGATCGGCCGCCGCACTGGGCGCGGCCAGCACCAATGGAGTCAGGCGTCGTAGCCCGGGTTCTCGCGGTTGAGCTTGCGCAGCAGCGCCGGCCAGGCCAGCGCAGCGCGGGAGCCGGGCGGGGCGTTGGTGACCGCATCGCGGTTGGCCTCGATGGGGCCAGCGCCGATCATGCTGACCGCGGAACCGCCCGCCAGCGCATCCACCTGGATGCGGCAGGTGGTCTCGAAGATGTACATGTTGAGAAAGGCGTCGGCCACGCTGTCGCCCACAGTCAGCAGGCCGTGGTTGCGCAGCATCAGGAACTGGGCCGTCGGGCCCAGGCTGGCCTGCAGCCGTGGCCGCTCGTCATCCCGCAGCGCGATGCCTTCGTAGTCGTGGTACGCCAGGGAATTGAGCACGATGGTGGATTGCTGGCTCAGCGGCAGCACGCCATGCTTCTGCGCACTGACACCCACACCTGCGCGGCTGTGGGTGTGCAACACGCACTGCGCGTCGTCGCGCACCGCGTGGATACAGCTGTGGATCGTGAAGCCCGCCGGGTTCACCGGAAAGGGTGAGTCCCGCAGCTTGCGGCCGTCCATGTCGATCAACACCAGGCTGGACGCGGTGATCTCGTCGAACATCAGCCCGTAAGGGTTGATCAGGAAGTGGTGCTCCGGGCCGGGGATGCGCGCCGAGATGTGGGTATAGACCAGGTCGCTCCAGCCATAGGCGGCCACCAGGCGGTAGGCGGCCGCCAGGTCGACCCGCAGCGACCATTCTTCGGCGCTGACCACTTCTTTCAAGGACGGGATCTTCATGTGGGTTCTCCTGGTCTGGGGCCGGGCCTGACCGTGGCCTGGCGAGATGCAAAGTGTGGGCGCGGCCAGCGCGCCGTGGGGTCACACACGCGACGCCGCAGGCCGGGCGCCGGGCCAGCGCGGCGCGCCAACGCAGCAAGGGCAGCGGGCCCGACAGGGCGCCGAACCGCGGTCGCTGAAGCGACTGCGATACGACGCAGGGCCACCGACCATGGGGCGCACAACGCCAACAACCACAAGGAGAACTGCAGCATGACTGACACGACCCGCCCCTTGCCTGGGGCAAACGCCCGCATCGGCCATTCGCTGCAGCACCCCGACCGCCGCAGCCTGCTGCGCGCCGGCTCCGCCTTGCTGGCCGGCACGGCACGGCGCTGGGCTGGGCGCCGGCCGCCCGCGCCCAGGGCATTGCCACCGCCGCACCGGCCGAGTTGGGCCTGTCGCCGCAGCGCCTGGCGCGCATTGGCGACTGGCTGCGCGGCGAGGTGGCCGCCAAGAAGATCCCCGGCGCGGTCGTCATGCTGCTGCGCCGCGGCAAGGTCGCGTATGTCGAAAGCGTCGGCCAGCGCGGCCCGGACACGCCGGGCGCGATGCGGCACGACGACATCTTCCGCATCTACTCGATGACCAAGCCGATCGTCAGCGTCGCCGCGATGATGCTGGTCGAGGAAGGCCGGCTGCTGCTGGACGCGCCTGTGGCCACCTACATTCCGGCCTTCGCCGGCGTGAAGGTCGGTGTCGAGAAGGCAGATGCCGCCGGCAACAAATCGCTGGAGCTGGTCGCGCCGCTGCGGCCGATGACGGTGCAGGACCTGTTGCGCCACACCTCGGGCCTGACCTACGGCTTCTTCGGCGCCGGGCTGGTCAAGAAGATGTACGTCGACAACCAGGTCGGCACCCGCGGCGAGCTGAGCAACGCCGATTTCGCCGACTTGATCGCCAAGATGCCGCTGGCCTTCCAGCCCGGCAGCACCTGGGACTACAGCAATTCCACCGACGTGCTGGGCCGGGTGGTCGAGGTGGTGAGCGGCCAGACCCTGGGCGCGCACCTGAAGCAGCGGCTGACCGACCCGCTGGGCATGCCCGACACCAGCTTCTACGTGCCCGAGGCGGCGCGCCAGGCCCGCATCGCCGAGCCCTTTGCCGACGACCGGCAGTTCGGCGTCAATGCCTCCATGGGCGACCCGCGGGTGGTGCAGAAGATGGAATCCGGCGGTGGCGGCATGGTCAGCACCGCACCCGACTACGCCCGCTTCCTGCTGATGCTGCGCAACGGCGGCCAGCTCGACGGCAAGCGCTACCTGAGCCCGCGCACGGTCGACTACATGACCAGCAACCACCTGGGGCCCCAGGTGCAGCGCACGCCGCTGTACCTGCCGGGGGCGGGCTACGGCTTCGGCCTGGGCTTTGCCGTGCGCACCAGCGCCGGCGAAGCAGGCAGCATCGGCGCGGCGGGCGAATACAACTGGGGCGGCGCCGGTGGCACCGCCATGTGGGTCGACCCGGCCAGCGACCTGGTCACCGTCTTCATGATGCAGAGCCCGAAGCAGCGCGTGCTGTACCGGCCGATCCTGCGCAACCTGGTGTACGGGGCGCTGACCGACGCGAAGTGAGCCCGGACCTGCCAAGCGCTGGCCTGGCGCCTGGTGGCCGTGCTGCGCCGGCCTGTCCGGCCGGTGCTACAGCTGGAACGCTGGCCGCTGGGCCAGCGCGGCCCGCCAGCGTTGCAGATCAGGGTGCTGCGCGCCGGGCTTGACCTTGACGATGCGGGCGAAGTCCACCGCCACCGCAGCGGTGATGTCGACGATGCTCAAGGCATCGCCCACCACGAAGCTGCGCCCGGCCAGGCGGGCGTCGAGCATGTCGATGAAGTGCTGCACCCGCGCCAGGCCGCGTTCGGCCAGCGCAGGGATCTGGGCGTACCCATGCGGGCCGGGCAGCGCGCGGTTGACCATCGCCGGCGTGCTGTTGCGGAAGGCCTCGGCGATCGCGGTGTAGCCCTCGAACTCCACCCGCCAGTTCCAGCTGGCGATCTCGGCCTTTTCCACGGGCGTGCGGCCCAGCAGCGGCGGATCGGGCCAGCGCGCTTCCACATACGCGGTGATCGCGGCGTTGTCGGTCAGCACCGCGCCCTCGTCGGTGCGCAGCGCCGGCACGGTGCACTGCGGGTTGATGGCGCGGTAGGCGGCGCCCAGCTGCTCGCCGCTGCGCAGGTCGATCTGCACGGTCTCGTGCGCCACGCCCTTCTCGGCCAGCAGGATGCGCGCACGCCGCGGGCTGGGGGCCGTGCTGCAGTCGTACAGGATGGGCATGCTCAACCCGCCTTGCCTTCGCCCAGCACGGCCTTGGCGTACAGCTTCTGCATGCCGCCCAGCCAGCGGTCGTAGTTGGCGGTCTTGCCGCGCAGGTAGTCCAGCACCTCGGGGTGCGGCAGCACCAGGAAGGTCTCGTCGCGCAGGGCGTTGACGACGCTCTCGGCCACCTGTGATGGCTGCAGCATGCCGTCGACCTCGGCCGACCCGGCGCCGCCGGCCGTCATCGCCGTGGCCACGCCCTGCGGGCACAGGCACGCCACCCGCACGCCACGCCGGCCGTAGCCGATGCGCAGCCACTCGGCAAACGCCACCGACGCATGCTTGGTGACGCCATAGGGCGCGGTCTCGACGATGTTCAACAGGCCCGCGGCCGACGCGGTGACGACAAAACCGCCCTCGCCGCGTTCCACCATCTCGGGCACCACGGCGCGCGCGGCCCACACATGGGCCATGCCGTGGATCTTCCACATGCGCTCCCACACCGCGTCATCGACCTCGAAGCCGCCGGTGCCGCCACCGATGCCGGCGTTGGAGATGTAGATGTCGACCTGGCCGAAGCGGGCGCGGGTGGCGGCCACCAGGGCCTGGATGTCGGCCTCGACGCTGACGTCGCAACGCACGGCCAGCGCGCGGTTGCTGCCATCGGCATTGATGGCCGCTGCCACGCCTTCGGCTTGCGCCAGGTTCAGGTCGGCGACGACGATGCCGCGCGCGCCGTCGGCCGCAAAGCGTTCGGCCAGGCCGGCGCCGATGCCGCTGGCGCCGCCGGTGATGATGGCGACCTTGCCTTGGATGTCCATGGGATGCTTTCGGTTGAGGGTTGGATCAGCGGCCGCTGAACTGCGGCGCGCGCTTCTCGACGAAGGCCGCCGCAGCGCCCTTGTGGTCGGCCGTCTCGAAGGTGCGCATCATGTGGATGGCTTCGGCATCGAGCACCTGGGCCAGGGTGCCCTGCAGGCCGGCATTGAGGTTGCGCTTCATGTAGCCGATGGCCACCGTGGGCAGGGCGGCCAGCTCGGCGGCCCAGGCCGCAGCGGCGGCGGCCAGCTGTGCCGCCGGCACCACCCGGTTGACCAGGCCGATGCGCTGTGCCTCAGCGCCCACCACCACCTCGCCGGTGAAATACATCTCGCGCGCCTTGGCCGCGCCCACCAGGTGGTTGAGGAAGTAGCTGCCGCCAAAGTCGCCTGACAGGCCGATCTTGGAGAAGGCGGTGGTCAGCTTGGCGGTATCGGCAGCGATGCGCATGTCGCAGGCCAGCGCCAGCGACAAGCCGGCGCCGGCGGCCGGGCCCGGGATCACCGCCAGCGTGGGCTTGGGCATCTCATGCAGCCAGCGCACCACCTCCATGCGGTCACGCAGGTCGGTCACCTTGTCGTCGAAGCTGTCGGCAGCGGCCTCACCTGCCGCACGGCGGGCAAAGCCCTTCACATCACCGCCCGAGCAGAAGGCGCCGCCCGCCCCGGTCAGCACCACCAGGCGCACCGACGCATTCTTGGCCAGCCGCGGCAGGGCCTCGGACAGGCCGGCGAACATCTCGCCCGACAAGGCATTGCGGGCCTCGGGGCGGTTCATGGTCAGGGTGGCGATGCCGCCCGCGATGGTTTCAATCAGATCCTGTGGCATGGTCGGTCCTTGTCGGTCCTTGTCGGATTGGGGCGGTGGCGCCGGTGATGTCAAGTGGGGGCTGCTGGCCTGGGTCCACCCGGCCAGATCGCAGTGGGCGCGCAGGCCCGGCTGCAGGGCGCCAGCGCGGGCTGTGCAGGTGCACCGGGTGGTTCAACCCCATTCAGGCGACGTGGCGGCCCACCACCCCATGCCGCCACCGCAGCCATGGTCGGTGATGCAGCGCCAGCCCGCACCCGCGAAGGTGACAGCTGGCGGGACCGGTGCGCCAGGTCGTGCGTCATGGAAGGCCCGGTGGCCCCGGCACCCGCCTGCATGGAAGAATCCGGCTTGAAGCCGCCGGCCATACCGCCAGCCGCACCCGACAGGCTCCGTTCGCATGGACACGCGTTCCGTTCCCTCTCCGCTGTCCTTGCTGGAGCGTTTCGACATGGGGGTGGTGCACCTGGACGACGAGCGCCGCGTGGTGGGCATGAACGACTTTGCCCGCCGGGTGCTGCCGGTCGACCAGATGCAGCCCTTCGACCGCATGGTGCTGAGCTTCCACCCCGAACGCTCCAGGCCCAAGGTTGAATTCCTGCTCGACCAGGCCGCCATGTGCCCGGTGGCCAGCCCGCCGCCGATGACGATGATCATCAACATCCCCGAGCGGGTGCTGCTGATCAAGGTGTCGCGCACCGCCGATGCGCGCCACACCCCCACCGGCTACGTGCTGGTGTTCTACGACATCACCGAGGTGGTGGCCGCCGACGACGCACCGGCCTGCAAGCCCGGCACGCCGTTGCGGCGGCAGCTGCAGAAGATTCCCACGGCCTCGGGGCAGAAGATCGCGTTCGTCAACACCGAGGACGTGCTGCGCCTGCAGTCCGACGGCCACTACACCCGCGTGATCACCGCCCAGAGCAACCAGTTCTGCAACCTGGGCCTGGGCGACCTGGAAGGCCGGCTCGACCCCGACCACTTCATGCGGGTGCACCGCAGCCACATCGTCAACCTGCGCGCGGTGAGCCAACTGCTGCGCACGGATGGCCGCCTGATGCTGCGCCTGCACGGCGAGGACGCCGAGGTGCCGGTCTCGCGCACCAGCAGCCCGGCCTTGCTGGCCCGGCTGGGCATGTTGCCCACCAGCATGGGCCGCTGATCAGGGTTAGTCCGGGACAGGGGTTTCCCGGGGTCTGCGACGGGTTTCCGGGCCCTGCCTGCCGTTCATGCAGCCAGGCTGCAGTTCGTGCAGCCGCGCTGCGTTTCTGCGCTGCGGCGGCGTTTTCCCCTGGCTGGCGAAGTTCGGGCTGGCCAAGCAACATCTGACTCCCGTCCCACACACGCTGGAGCCCACGATGATCCCACCCGCCTTCGATTACCACGCGCCCAAGACCGTGGACGAAGCCATCCACCTGCTGGGCAGCCTGGGCAGCGATGCCAAGCTGCTGGCCGGTGGCCACAGCCTGCTGCCGATGATGAAGCTGCGCTTCGCCCAGCCGGCGCACCTGATCGACATCAACCGCATCCCCGCGCTGCGTGGCATCTGCGAAGACGGCGCCGACATCGTGATCGGCGCGATGACGGTCGAGAACGACCTGATCAAGAGCCCGCTGCTGCAGGCCAGGGTGCCGCTGCTGGCCGAGGCGCCCAAGCTGATCGCCGACCCCCAGGTGCGCAACCGCGGCACGCTGGGCGGAGACATCGCCCACGGCGACCCGGGCAACGACCACCCGGCCATCAGCCTGGCGCTGGACGCCAGCTTCCTGCTGCAGGGCCCCACCGGCCAGCGCACCGTCAAGGCCGACGACTTCTTCCTGGGCACCTACATGACGGCGCTGGCCGAGGACGAGATCCTGGTGGCGGTGCGGGTGCCGGCCTTCGCCCCGGGCACCGGCTGGGCTTATGAAAAGCTCAAGCGCAAGACCGGCGACTGGGCCACCGCCGGCGCGGCCGTGGTGCTGCGCATGGCCGGCGGCAACGTCAGCCAGGTGCGCATCGCGCTGACCAACGTCGCGCCCATGGCCATCCGCGCACCGGCGGCCGAGGCCGCCGTGCTGGGCCAGCCACTCAACACCACCACGCTGGACGCCGCCGCTGCCGCCGCCATGGCGGTGTGCGACCCCGCCGAAGACCTGCGCGGCGACCGCGCCTACAAGACAGCGATGGCCGGCCAGATGGTCAAGCGCGCGCTGCTGGCCGCTGCCGCACGCTGCGCCTGAACCCGCCGGACCCAACCACCAAGGACACGACATGGCAAAGAAACTGATCACCGTCAACGTCAACGGCCGCCAGCAGGAAAAAGCGGTGGAGCCGCGCACCCTGCTCGTGCACTTCCTGCGCGAAGAGCTGCACCTCACCGGCGCACACATCGGCTGCGAGACCAGCCACTGCGGCGCCTGCACCGTGGATGTGGACGGCGAGAGCGTCAAATCCTGCACCCACCTGGCGGTGCAATGTGACGGCGGCTCGGTGATGACCGTTGAAGGCCTGGCCCAGGGCCCGGTGCTGCACGCGGTGCAGGAAGGCTTCTACAAAGAGCACGGCCTGCAGTGCGGCTTCTGCACACCCGGCATGCTGATGCGCGCCTACCGCTTCCTGCAGGAGAACCCCAACCCCAGCGAGGCCGAGATCCGCGCCGGCATGGCCGGCAACCTGTGCCGTTGCACCGGCTACCAGAACATCGTCAAGGCCGTGCAGTACGCCGCTGCCAAGCTCAACGCCGACCAGCAGGTGGCTGCATGAACGCGCCGACCGACCCCACCCTGCTGCAACGCAAGGACGCCCTGCAAGGCCTGGGCGACAGCCGCCTGCGCAAGGAAGACGCCCGCTTCATCCAGGGCAAGGGCAACTATGTCGACGACATCAAGCTGCCCGGCATGCTGCACATGGACATCGTGCGCAGCCCCTACGCCCATGCACGCATCAAGTCGATCGACAAGAGCGAAGCCCTGAAGGTGCCCGGCGTCATCGCCGTGCTGACGGCCGACGACCTGAAGCCGCTGAAGCTGCACTGGATGCCCACCCTGGCCGGTGACGTGGCCGCCGTGCTGGCCGACGAGAAAGTGCACTTCCAGATGCAGGAGGTGGCTGTCGTCATCGCCGAAGACCGCTACGCCGCGGCCGACGGCGTGGAAGCCGTGCAGGTGGAATACGAAGAACTGCCGGTGGTGATGGACCCGTACGAGGCGCTCAAGCCCGGCGCACCGGTGCTGCGCGACGACCTGGCCGGCAAGACCAGCGGCGCGCATGGCCCGCGTGAGCACCACAACCACATCTTCACCTGGGACGCCGGTGACAAGGCCGCCGCCGACGCCGCCTTTGCCGCCGCCCCGGTGGTGGTCAAGGAACACATCTTCTACCCCCGCGTGCACCCCTGCCCGCTGGAGACCTGTGGCTGTGTGGCCAGCTTCGACCCGATCCGCGGCGAGCTCACCACCCACATCACCAGCCAGGCGCCGCATGTGGTGCGCACGGTGGTCAGCCTGCTGTCGGGCATCCCCGAAAGCAAGGTGCGCATCATCAGCCCCGACATCGGCGGCGGCTTCGGCAACAAGGTGGGCATCTACCCGGGCTACGTCTGCGCCATCGTCAGCAGCATCGTGCTGGGCAAGCCGGTGAAGTGGGTCGAAGACCGCATCGAGAACATCAGCTCCACCGCCTTTGCGCGGGACTACCACATGGACGGCGAAATCGCCGCCACGGCCGACGGCAAGATCACCGGTCTGCGGGTCAACGTGGTGGCCGACCACGGCGCATTCGATGCCTGTGCCGACCCCACCAAGTTCCCGGCCGGGCTGTTCCACATCTGCAGCGGCAGCTATGACATCCCGGCCGCGCACGCCAGCGTCAAGGGCGTGTACACCAACAAGGCGCCGGGTGGCGTGGCCTACCGCTGCAGCTTCCGCGTGACGGAGGCCGTCTACCTGATCGAGCGCATGGTCGACGTGCTGGCGCAGAAGCTGGGCATGGACAAGGCCGAGATCCGGGCGAAGAACTTCATCCGCAAGGAGCAGTTCCCCTACACCAGCGCCTTCGGCTTCGAGTACGACAGCGGTGACTACCAGACCGCCCTCGACAAGGTGCTGGCCGCCGTCGACTACAAGGCACTGCGCGCCGAGCAGGCCGCCAAGCGCGCCGACCCGGACTGCCCCACGCTGATGGGCATCGGCCTGGTCACCTTCACCGAGGTGGTGGGCGCCGGGCCCAGCAAGATGTGCGACATCCTGGGCGTGGGCATGTTCGACAGCTGCGAGATCCGGGTGCACCCCACCGGCAGCGCCATCGCCCGCATGGGCACCATCTCGCAAGGCCAGGGCCACCAGACCACCTACGCCCAGATCATCGCCACCGAGCTGGGCATCCCCAGCGAGGTGATCCAGGTCGAAGAGGGCGACACCAGCACCGCGCCCTATGGCCTGGGCACCTACGGCAGCCGCTCCACGCCGGTGGCCGGTGCGGCCATCGCCCTGGCGGCCAGGAAGATCCACGCCAAGGCGCGCAAGATCGCGGCGCACCTGCTGGAGGTGGGCGAGAACGACCTCGACTGGGAGATCGACCGCTTCAATGTCAAGGGCGACCCGGCGCGGCACAAGACCATGAAGGATGTCTGCTGGGCGGCCTACAACAACGTGCCGGCCGGCCTGGAAATGGGCCTGGAGGCGGTGCACTACTACGACCCGCCCAACTTCACCTACCCCTTCGGCATCTACCTGGCGGTGCTCGACATCGACCGCGCCACCGGCGAGACCAAGGTACGCCGCTTCTACGCGCTGGACGACTGCGGCACCCGCATCAACCCGATGATCATCGAGGGCCAGATCCACGGCGGCCTGACCGAAGGCTTTGCGGTGGCCATGGGCCAGCAGATGCCGTTCGACGCCCAGGGCAACCTGCTGGGCAACACCTTGATGGACTACTTCCTGCCCACCTTCGTGGAAACCCCGCACTGGGAGACCGACCACACCGTCACCCCCAGCCCGCACCACCCGCTGGGCGCCAAGGGCGTGGCCGAATCCCCGCACGTGGGCTCGATCCCCACCTTCACCTCGGCGGTGGTCGATGCCTTTGCCCACCTGGGCGTGACCAACATGACCATGCCGCACAGCGCCTACCGGGTGTGGCAGCAGCTGGTGGCCAGTGGAGTGAACCTGTAAATGGAAGTCAAACTCGACAAGCGCTACCCGGTGGCCGCCACGCTGGACCAGGCCTGGGCCGTGCTGGCCGACATCCACGCCGTGGCGCGCTGCATGCCGGGCGCGCAGATCACCGAGCAGCTGGACGCCACCCATTACAAGGGCACGGTCAAGAGCAAGGTGGGCCCGGCGGTGATGCAGTTCGGCGGCGACATCGAGGTGCTGGCCATGGATGCGGCGGCGCGGTCGATGCAGATGCTGGGCAAGGGCGCCGACAAGTCGGGATCGTCGGCGGCCATGAACCTCAGCGCCGTGCTGGAAGCGGGTGACGACGCCGCCAGCTGCGTGCTGGTGGGCCAGGCCACCGTCACCGTCAGCGGCAAGCTGGCGCAGTTCGGCAGCCGGCTGCTGGTGCCGGTGTCCGACGCGATGCTGGCGCAGTTCGCCAACAACTTCCGGGCCGCGGCGGCCGCGGTGCCAGTCGCCGCCCAGG
>JARXAJ010000017.1 GCA_029865965.1 Aquabacterium sp. | reverse complement strand
CCCGAGTTCGTCCGCGGTGTCATCAACCTGCGTGGTGCGGTGCTGCCGGTCATCGACCTGCACGCGCGGTTCGGCCGTTTGGCGGCCAGGGTGGGCAAACGAACCTGCATCGTCATCTTCGACGCGCAGCGCCCGGACGGGCGTGTGGAGTTGGGGCTGATGGTCGACGCGGTGGGCGAGGTCGTTGACATCGCGCTCGACGATGTGGAGCCGCCGCCGAGTTTCGGCACCGTCATACGACGTGACTTCATCCGTGGCATCGCCAGGATGAACCAGCGTTTTGTCACCGTGCTCGACCCAGACAAGGCCTTCGACATCCAAGAGATGGCCGATCTCTGCGAGTCCGCGCAGGCCGCACTGACGGCCTGAAACGGACGCTCTGGTCGCCATCCGTCAACCATCCACGGGGTCCACTGCATGAAGAGCGCACAGCAGGAAATTGAAGAAAGAAGCCGGCTGGCCGGCAGCAACCAGTTCGAACTGTTGCTGTTTCACCTGGGCGAGTCCCGCCACAGCGAACGGCGTGAGCTGTTCGGCATCAACGTCTTCAAGGTCCGTGAAGTGCTGGTGATGCCCCCGGTCACGGAGCTGGCCAACGTGCACGAGCACTTGATGGGCGTGGCCAACATCCGTGGTCAGATCATCCCCGTCATCAACCTGCCGGCGGTGCTGGGTTGCAAGCCCAAGAAGGGCCTGACCATCCTGATGGTGACGGAATTCGGCCGCACGGTGCAGAGCTTCGCGGTGGAGGACGTTTCGCAGATCGTGCGGCTGGACTGGGACCAGGTGTTGCCGGCCGAGGGCGCCAACGCGGGGGCCCTGGTCACGGGCGTGGCGCGTCTGGACGGTGCCACGGCCGACACCCGGTTGGCGCAGGTGCTGGACGTGGAACAGATCCTCGCCAACGTGGTGCCGCCACGCACCGAAGAGAGCACCGAGGCGGTCTCGGGCCAGCACCTGCCGCTGCGCGCAGGCACCACGTTGCTGGTGGCCGACGACTCCGCCGTGGCCCGCGCGGCCATCGAGCAGTGCCTGAAGGCCATAGGCGCGCCCTACATCATGACCAAGACCGGCAAAGAAGCCTGGGAGCGCCTGCAAAGCATCTCCAAGGGCGCGCTGGCCGAAGGCAAGACCGTGCACGACCGCATTGCGGCGGTGCTGACCGACCTGGAGATGCCCGAGATGGACGGGTTCACGCTGACGCGCCACATCAAGAGCGATCCGCGGTTCAAGTCGATTCCGGTGGTCATCCACTCGTCGTTGACGGGCACCACCAACGAGAACCACGGCAAGCGTGTGCGCGCCGACGCCTACGTTGGCAAGTTCTCGGTGCGGGAACTGACGGCCGCCCTGCGCCAGGTGTTGTCTACAGCCGCCGCTGGCCCGAGCCGCGTCGCTTTGAACCGGAGCACGTTGCCGCCCGTGGGGGGCCTTAGCCAGACCCAGGCCGCCGGCGCCGCGCTGCAAGCCAAGCCCGTTTGAGCGCCAGCCGATGAAGCCTTTGTGCGACGAAACCTACCGCGGCATCGCGGCACTGATGTACCAGTCTGTGGGACTGTCGTTCAACGACAGCAAGAAGCCACTGGTGGCCTCTCGCCTGTCGTCGCGCATAGAGCGCCTGGGCCTGCCGGGTTACGAGGACTACCTGGCCCTGATCGCCAGCCCGAACGACGACGGTGAATTTCAGCGCGCGGTGGACCTGCTGACCACCAACGAGACCTACTTCTTTCGTGAACCTGCGCATTTCGACCTGATTGAACAGACGCTGATGTCCAGCCGGCCCCGGTCGGTGGCGGTCTGGAGTGCCGCTTCCTCCTTCGGCGACGAGGCCTACAGCGTGGCTATGCTGCTGGCCGACTTGGCACACCGGTCGCACATCGGCCCGGACTGGCAGGTGCTCGGGACCGACATCAGCGACCGCGTCCTGCGGTCTGCCGTCGAAGGCATCTACCCCGTGGACCGCCTGCGCCAAGTGTCGCCGGACCGGTTGAAGCGCCATTGCCTGCGCGGCGAAGGCGACGCCGAAGGCCTGGTGCAAGTACAGCCTGCGTTGCGCCAGCATGTGCGCTTCGGGCAGCTCAACCTCTGCGAACCGATCTCCGGCCTGGGCCCGTTTGACATCGTGTTGCTGCGCAACGTGCTGATCTACTTCGACCAAAAGACCAAGGGTGAGGTGGTGGACCGCGTGCTCACACAACTCCGCCCCGGCGGGCTGTTTTTCATCGGGACCGCGGAGGGCCGGGTGCCCTGCACGACGCCGCTGCGGTCGCTCGGTCCGGGTGCTTTCTGCAAGGTGGCCGCATGAAGGGCGCCACCCCTGTGCACGTGGCGCACCAAGGTTTGGCGGCAGCCACCACGCTGCACGTGCTGCATCCAGGCGACGTGGCTTTGGGCTGGCAGGGTGATCGCCTGCAGACCCTGCTGGGGTCCTGCGTCGCGGTCATCCTGACCGACCCCCGGCGCACGGTGGGTGCGATGTGCCACATCGTGCACTGCGCGGCGCCGCCGCCACACGACGCCGGCAACACCGCCTACGCATCGGCGGCGTTCGCGCGCATGCACTTGCTGCTGC
Source organism: Aquabacterium sp. (assembly GCA_029865965.1). Lineage (GTDB taxonomy): Bacteria > Pseudomonadota > Gammaproteobacteria > Burkholderiales > Burkholderiaceae_C > Pseudaquabacterium. Next base: position 3,941 of record JARXAJ010000017.1, on the reverse strand, counting down.
GCGGTTGTGGCATCGAACCGTACCTTTGCGAGGCCCATGTTTACGGCGGCGGCAACATGTTCCCCGGCCTGAGTGCCCCTGGGCATGTGGGCGATGCCAACGCCCGGTGGGTGATGGACGCGCTGGCGCACGATGGGGTGCGGGTGTTGAACCAAGACCTCGGTGGCAACGCCTACCGCCGCTTGAGCTGGGTGGTGGGGCAGGACATGCCGCAGGTCACGGCCGTGGCCGTGTGACGACAACAGGGGGTCCAGATGGCCATCAAGGTGTACGTGGTAGACGATTCCGCCGTGGTCAGACAGACCCTGTTGCAGTTGCTGCAGGGTGATCCCGACGTGCAGTTGATGGGCAGTGCGCCCAACCCCTTGATCGCCGGCCCGGTGATCCGCAAGAACCGGCCCGATGTGTTGCTGCTGGACATCGAGATGCCGGGCATGGACGGCCTGACCTTTCTGCGGCAGCTGATGGCCGAATCGCCGATTCCGACGGTGATTTGTTCGACGCTGACGGCCAAGGGCAGTTCGATGGCGCTTGAAGCGCTGGCCGCTGGTGCCGTGGCCGTGGTGGAAAAACCGCGGCTGGGCCTGCGGCAGTTCCTGGAGGACTCCCGGCGCGAACTCGTGCAGACCTTGAGGGTCGCGGCCGGGTCGCGCCCGCGGGATGGCAGCAGCCTGGTGACGCGCCAGGTCCCTTCCAGCCCGCAGCCACGGCCGGCGCCGGCCGGCCTGCACGCGCTGGCGGTCAACAAGCCCGTGGTGCTGGGCAGTTCGACGGGGGGCACGCAGGCCATCGAGTCGGTGTTGATGGAACTGCCCGCCGACGCGCCCGGCATCGCCATCGTTCAGCACATGCCGGAGAAGTTCACCGCCATGTACGCCGCTAGGCTGGACAGCAACTGTGCGATGCATGTGCGCGAGGCGCGTGACGGCGACCGGCTTGAACGTGGCGTGGTGTTGATCGCGCCCGGCGGGCGCCACATGCAGTTGCGAAAGACCGGTGGCCAGTACTTTGTGACGGTGCAGGACGGCCCGCCGGTCAACCGCCACAAGCCTTCGGTCGACGTGCTGTTCCGGTCGGCCGCCGAGAGCGCGGGCCGCGACGCGCTGGCGATCATCCTGACTGGCATGGGCGATGACGGTGCCCGTGGCATGAAGCTGATGCACGAACGCGGGGCGCGCACCATCGCCCAGAGCGAAGACAGCTGCGTGGTCTTCGGCATGCCCAAGGAGGCCATCGCCATGGGCGGTGTCGACACGGTGATGCCGCTGCACCAGGTGGCCGGTGCCATCCTGCAGTTCGACGCCCGTGGCTGAGCCTGGCTGGCGCTGGCGCGGTTGAGCTGGCCTGCGGTTGTCGCACCGAGCCGTTCTCAAGACCATGGGCAAAGCCCCCTTCCTCCGCCGCCGCCCCGGTGGTGCCTTGGTCCCCTGGTGCCAGGGGTTGTTGGTGCGCTGGCTGCCTGCTGGTGTGTTGCTGGTGGGCGCGGCGATCAGCCTGTGGAGCGCCCTGTGGCTGCACCTGCGCACCGACGCCGAGGCCACGGCCGAGTTCCACCGCATCGTCCAGCGCGACACCCACGAGATCAGCGAACGCTTTCGCAAGCCCGTGCACGCATTGAGCGGGGCCCGTGGCGCCTATGCCGCACAGCCAGAGGTCCGGCGCCGCAGCTTCCAGCGCTTCGTGGGGTCGTTGAACCTGGAGGCGGATTACCCTGGTGTGCGTGGGTTTGGCTTCATACAGCGGGTGGCGCGTGCCGACCTGGCCGCGTTCGTGGCCGCGGAACGGGCCGATGGCGCGCCGACGTTCACGCTGCGGCAGATAGCGCCCAGCGACGAGGCTGAACGCTTTGTCATCAAGTACATCGAACCTGGGGCGGCCAACCAGGGGGCGGTCGGACTGGACGTGGGCTCCGAGCCGGTGCGCCGGCAGGGGGTGCTGCTGGCCCTGGAGAGTGGCGAGGCCACCACCACGGGCATGGTGACTTTGGTGCAGGACCGACAGCAGCGCCCGGGCGTGCTGTTGTACCTGCCCGTGTACGCCGACCCACCGGAGGGGGCGGTGCCCGGCACACGCGGCCCACTCAAGGGGCTGTTGTACGCGCCCATCGTGATCGGCGAACTGTTGGCTGACCTGAACATGGTCGACGATGGCCATGTGCACCTCACCTTGTTCGACACCGCCAGCGGCACACCCGCCGGCCCGACGATGTACGAGAGCAGCACGGCCGCCGCCAACGCGGGACAGGGCGGACGGCCGCACCAGGCCCGGTTCGAGGTCATGCGAACCATCGACGTGCCGGGCCGGTTGCTGACCGTGCACGTGCGGAGCACACCGGCCTTCGAGGCCGTTTATGCCGGCACCGGCGCCTGGCTGTTGGGCCTGGGCGGCTTGTTCGCCAGTGCGCTGCTGGCGGCCTTGATGCGCCAGCAGACCACCGGCCGCGATGAAGCCGAGCGGCTCGCCCGCGCGATGACGGCCGACCTGGAGCGCTTGGCCTTGGTGGCGCGCCGCACCAGCAACGCGGTAGTCATCACCGATGCACAGCGGCGGGTCGTTTGGGTGAACGACGGTTTCGAACGCATCACCGGCTACAGCGTGGCCGAAGCCATTGGGAAGAAGCCGGGCACCTTGTTGCAGTTCGAAGGCACCGACAAGGTCACCGTGGCGGCCTTGCGGCAGGCCCTGGCGTCTGGTGAGAGCTTTCGGGGTGAGTTGTTCAACCGTGGCAAGCACGGCCGGAACTACTGGGTCGACATCGACATCCAGCCATTGCTCGATGCGGGCGGCGTGCTCACCGGCTTCATGTCCATCCAGTCGGACATCACACCGAGCAAGATGGCCGAGGCGATGTTGGCGCGTGAACGTCAGAGCCTGCAGAACATCGTCGAAGGCACGCAGGTGGGCACCTGGGAATGGAACGTCGAGACCGGCCAGACGCTGTTCAACGAACGCTGGGCCCAGATCGTGGGCCACAAGCTGGCAGAGCTGCAGCCCTGCAGCATGCAGACCTGGATAGACCTGGTGCACCCCGAGGATCTGAAGCGCTCTTCGCAAGCCCTGGAACGCCACTTTGCAGGGCTGAGCGAGTCTTACGAGTGTGAGGCGCGCATGCGCCACCGCGACGGCCATTGGGTGTGGGTGCTGGACCGGGGCAAACTGTTCAGCCGCAGTGCCGAAGGCCGGCCGCTGTGGATGGCCGGCACGCACATGGACATCACCGCGCGCAAGCTGTCCGAGGCGGCCTTGCGAGCCAACCAGTCCCTGCTGAACCAGACCGGCCGCATCGGGGGCGTCGGCGGTTGGGCGCTGGACGTCGCCTCAGAGGCGCTGTCTTGGACCGACGAGACCTGCCGCATTCACGACCTGCCATCCGGCCACAGTCCCAGCCTCGATGAGGCTCTGGGCTACTACACACCGGCGGCGCGGGAAACGATCAAGGCGGCCGTCTCGGCCTGCCTGGCGTCGGGTCAACGCTGGGATTTGGAACTGCCGCTGGTCACGGCGGCGGGTCGCTGCATTTGGGTGCGTGCGGTGGGCGAGGCGGAGTTCGCTGACGGCCAGGTCGTGCGCCTGCTTGGCGCGTTTCAGGACGTCACGAACCGCCGTGCGCTGGAGGCCGAACTGCGGGCCAAGAACGACCTCGTCACCAGCATCATCGAGAACCTGCCCTGTGGCCTGAGCGTGTTCGACCGCGACCTCCGGCTGGTCACCGCCAACCGCGAGTTCTATCGCCTGCTGGGCCTGCCCGAGGAACTCGTCGAAGCCGACGAGGTGCACTTCGAGCGCATCATCCGCTACAACGCCGAGCGGGGCGAATACGGGGCTGGCGACGTCGACGCCATCGTGAACGAGTACGTCGCCCGTGCCCGGGAGACCCGGACGCCTCACCAGTTCGAGCGCATGCGGCCGAACGGGGTTCCCCTCGAGGTGCGGGGAAGTCC
>JARXAJ010000314.1 GCA_029865965.1 Aquabacterium sp. | reverse complement strand
GCTGGGCAAAGCCGCTGGCCACCGGCGCGGCCAGGCCCAGGCGCTGGCCCAGGTTGTCGAGGAAGGCCTGTTCGGCCGGGCTCTGGGCGCCGTCGGCATCGCAGATGCACACCGCCATCTCGTAAGCCAGCAACCGGGCGTCGGCGCTGGCCAGCTTGGGCAGCGCGGTGTCCAGGCTCACCCGCTTGAGCAGCACGTCCTGGTACAGCGTGGGCAGGTGCACGCCGTCGGCCTGGCCCAGGCCATCGGCAATGCGCTTGATCTCGTCGCGCTCGCGCGCATGTTTCTGGCCGTCGGCAAAGGCAGCCAACAGGCTGATGGTGAGGATGGCCTGGTGTTCGGTGGCGGTCACGGTGGGTCCTGGGCTGTCAGGCGGTGGGGATGGCCAAGTTCGGGTGCGCCGCCGCTTGAAAGTTCCGGCATGACAGGCGCTCAGGCCGCCTCGCGCTCGCGCTGCAGTGCCAGCAGGCCGTCGAAGATCAGCGAGTCGATCAGCTCATGCTCGATCGGCAGCCAGGGCGCCACCTTCCAGCCGGCGCCGCCGGTCATCAGCGTCAGCGGGCTCTGGCCGGTGCGCTGCAGCAGGTGGCGGTGCATGCGCTCCATGGCGCCGGTGATGGCGTAGGTGCCGCCGCTGGTCAGCGCGTCGCTGGTGTTGGTGGGGAAGTCGACCACCTCGCCGGTGGGCACGCGCAGGCCGGCGGTGCCGCCTTCCAGGGCGCGCAGCATGATGCCGTGGCCCGGCAGGATCAACCCGCCCAGGAAGTGGCCTTCGACATCCAGCGCATCCACCGTCACCGCCGTGCCGACCATCACCACCAGGGCCGGGCGCGGAGCGCCACGGGCAAGCACATGCTGGCGCGCGCCGATCTGGGCCACGAAGCGGTCGGTGCCCAGGCGGCCGGGGTGGTCGTAGCCGTTGGCGACGCCGGCTGCACCGGCCGAGCTGACGACCCAGCGCGGTGTCAGGTCCCACAGCTCCAGCTGCTCTTCCACCCGCCGGCGCACCGCGTCGCCCGCCACGTTGCAGCCCAGCACCGCAGCGGGCGGGGGCAACTGCTTCCACTCGGTGTCGGCCAGGGCGTCGATGTTCTCCAGGAACACCGCCCCCTGGTCCAGCGCCACGGCACCAGCCGCAGTCGATTCATACAGCGCCCACTTCAGGCGGGTGTTGCCGATGTCGATGGCAAAGAAGCTCATGGCAGGGGTCTCATCGGGTGGCGCCGGGGCGTGCATGCTAGCCGGTGCGGCCCTGCAAATCTGCAATGCATGCCCTGGCCCCTGGGTGACTGACCCCGCGGGCCGGGGCCATAGCATCAGGCCTGCCCGGAGACGCCCTTGCCACAGCCCACCCCAACCCGCACCGCCCTCACCCCCGCCGAGGCCGCCGCCCTGGTGCCCGACAGCGCCACCGTGGCCTGCGCCGGCTTTGTGGGCGTGGGCCATGCCGAGGCCTTGAGCCGGGCGGTGGAGGCCCGCTTCCTGGCCAGCGGCCACCCGCGCGGCCTGACACTGGTGTATGCCGCCGGCCAGGGCGACCGCGGCACGCGTGGCGTCAACCACTTCGGCCATGCCGGGCTGCTGGCCCGGGTGATCGGCGGGCACTGGATCTCGGCGCCGATGCTGGGCGCGCTGGTGCAGAGCAACACCATCGAGGCCTGGAACCTGCCGCAGGGCGTGATCAGCCACCTCTACCGCGCCATCGCCGGCGGCAAGCCCGGCGTGGTCACCCGCATCGGCCTGCACACCTTCGTCGACCCCCGGCAAGACGGCGGCCGGCTGACGCCGCGCACCGCGTCATCGGCCATCGAGCCGCGGGTGCAGCACCTGGTGCTGGGCGGGCAAGAGCAGCTGTTCTATCCCAGCCTGCCGATCGACGTGGCACTGCTGCGTGCCACCACTGCCGATACGCTGGGCAACCTGTCGTGCGAGGAAGAGCCCTTCCACCACGACCTGCTGGCCATTGCCCAGGCGGCGCACAACTCGGGCGGCATCGTCATCGCCCAGGTCAAGCGCATCGTGGCGGCGGGCACGCTGCTGCCGGCGGCGGTGCGGGTGCCGGGCATCCTGGTCGACCACCTGGTGATCGCCGACGACCCGCAAGACCACCAGATGACCTTCGGTGCCGACCATGAACCCGCCTTCGGCGCCGCGCCCGCCAGCCGGCCACCGCATGGGGCGGGCACGGCCGCGCCGCTGCCGCTGGATGTGCGCAAGATCATCCAGCGCCGTGCGCTGCTGGCGCTGCAGGCCGTGCCGCCACGGCCGGGCGCCAGCCGGCCGGTGGTGAACCTGGGCGTGGGCATGCCTGCGGGCATGGGCGCGGTGGCCGACGAGGAGGGCGTGGGCGGCTTCGTGCTGACGGTGGAATCGGGCCCGGTGGGCGGCACGCCGGCCGACGGCCCGGCCTTTGGCGCCGCCCGCTGGCCCGAGGCCATCACCACCCATGCCGAGATGTTCGACTTCTACGACGGCGGCGGGCTGGACATCAGTTTTCTGGGGCTGGCCGAGTTCACGCCCGAAGGGCATGTGAATGTCAGCCGCTTCGGCAGCAAGGTGTCGGGCGTGGGCGGCTTCATCAACATCACCCAGAGCACGCCCAGGGTGGTGTTCATGGGTGCGCTGGTGGCCGACGGCCTGCAGATTGCCACCGGCGACGGCACCCTGCGCATCCTGCAGGAAGGCCGGCTGCCCAAGCTGGTGCCCACGGTGCAGCACTTGAGCTTCCACGGCCCGTATGTCGCCAGTCTGGGCCGGCAGATCACCTACATCACCGAGCGCGCGGTGTTTGAACTGCGCGGCGGCCGGCTCACCCTGACCGAGATCGCCCCCGGCCTGGACCTGCAGCGCGACGTGCTGGCCGTGCTGGGCGCACCGGTGGCGGTGGCCGACGACCTGAAGACCATGGATGCGCGCATCTTCACCGACGCGCCGATGTTTCAGTCTGCAGGCTGAGCATCGGCCATCGCCGGGTGGCTTGCGGGCAGCCGGTCGCCGCAGCCGAACAGCTTGCTGCGCAGCGTGCCGGCGCAGTGCGCGGTCTTGAAGGCGCCGCGCGCCTGCAGTTCGGGCACCACCAGGCGGCCGAAGTCGACAAAGCATTCGGGCGCCACGGTGCGGCTCAAGTTGAAGCCATCGACGCCGGTTTCTTCGGTCCAGCGGATCAGTTCCTCGGCCACCGCGCCGGCGGCGCCCACGATCGGCGGCTGGCGGCTGCCGAGCACCATCTGCGCGAGCAGCTTGCGCTTGGTCCATTGCGGGCCCTGGCTGCGGGCGATGGCCGCCACGTTGCTGGTGATGGCATTGCTGGCCGAGGCATCCACCGGTTCGTCCAGGTCGAAGCGGGCCAGGTCCACGCCCAGCGATGCGGCGGCATGCACCAGCGCGGCCTCGCTGCTGACGTGCTGCCTGTAGTCGGCCAGCAGGTCCTGCGCCTCGGCCTCGGTGGCGCCCGTCACCACGGTGGCACCCAGAAAGAACTTGATGTCGTCGGCCCGCCGGCCGGCGGCCACCGCCAGCCCCCGGATGTCGTCGACGATGGCCTTGACGCCGGCCATGCTCTGGCCGTTGAGGAACACGCATTCGGCATGCTGGGCCGCAAACCGCCGCCCGCGCGGCGATGACCCGGCCTGGTAGAGCACCGGCGTGCGCTGTGGCGATGGCGCGCACAGGTGCATGGCATCCAGCGTGTATTGCTTGCCTTGGTGGTGCACCGGGCGCACCTTGGCCGGGTCGGCATACACGCCGGCGGCCTTGTCGGCGCGCACTGCATCATCGGCCCAGCTGTGCTGCCACAGCTGGTAGACCAGCTGCATGTATTCATCGGCCAGGTCGTAGCGGTCGTCGTGCGCCATCTGCTGGCTCAGGCCGTTGGCGCGGGCGGCGCTGTCGAGGTAGCCGGTGACGATGTTCCAGCCCACGCGGCCGCCGGTCAGGTGGTCCAGCGTGGACATGCGGCGGGCAAACAGGTAGGGCGGCTCATAGACCAGGTTGGCGGTGACGCCGAAGCCCAGGTGCTGGGTGGCCGCAGCCATCGCCGGGATCAGCAGCATCGGGTCGTTGACCGGCACCTGCACGCCGCCGCGCAGCGCCGCACCGGCATTGCCGCCGTAGACGTCGTACACGCCCACCACGTCGGCCAGGAAGATGCCATCAAACAGCGCCGCCTCCAGCGTGCGGGCCAGGTCCATCCAGTGGGCCAGGGTGTTGTAGCCGGTGGACTGGTCACGCGGGTGCGTCCACAGGCCTTGCTGGATGTGGCCGACACAGTGCATGTCAAAGGCGTTGAGCAGGATCTCGCGGGGCATGGTGTCGAAGCGGGCTGGGCAGTGGCTTGGCGGGCCAGTGTGCATGCAATCCACCCAGCCCGACGCGCAAGCTGGCACCAGGCTTGCATACAAGGTGAGCAAGCACCACTGGCATGCACCAAACCACAGCACCCACCCGCCGAAGCAGGCCAGCCCATGCACCAGGTGGCACACCTTGGCCACGCTGAAGCCCCCGCGGAAGGCACCGTTGACGGGCAGCAAGCCGCTGGCCGGCGCGCTGGCCGACGCCAGCCGGCCGGCCGAGATTGCCGACCGCATCGTCGACGCCATCCTGGCCGGCCGCCTGGCACCGGGCCAGCGCCTGGGCGAGCAGCCGTTGGCCGACCTGTTCGGCTGCAGCCGCACCCTGGTGCGCGAAGCCATGGCGCGGCTGTCGGCACGTGGCATGGTCGAGGTGAACGCCCGGCGCGGCTGGTTCGTGGTGCAGCCCAGCCTGGATGAAGCGCGTGAGGCCTTCGGCGCCCGCCAGGCGCTGGAAACCGGCTTGCTGCACGGCCTGACCGGCCCCTTGCCCAAGGCCGCCATCCGCCAGCTGAAGGCCCACATCACGCGGGAGCAGGCCGCCATCGCCGCCAATGACGCGCCCGAGCGCAGCTGGCTGCTGGGCGACTTCCACGTGTGCCTGGCCGAATGCGCTGGCAACAGCCTGATTGCCGACATCGTCAAGGACCTGACGGCCCGCACCACATTGATCGCCACGCTATACCAGAGCACCCATGCCGCCGGCGAAAGCTGTACCGAGCATGCGCAGATCGTGGCGGCACTCGAATCGGGCGATCTGCCCCATGCCATCAGCCTGCTGCGCCGGCACATTGGCACCGTGGCCGACCACCTGGGCCAGACCGCCACCGCCGACGACCCGCTGGCACCGCTGCGTGCCGCGTTGTCGCCGCTGAAATCCAACCACGCCGACACCGCGCCGGCAAGCACCAGCGGCCGCCGCCCGGCGCGCAAACGCCTGCTCAGCGACCTGATCCCGTCCATCCCCAACCCCGCCCCCAACCCCACCCCCAGCCCCAAGGAGCCCTGACACCATGACCCGCCGCACCACCCTGGCCGCCCTGCTCACCCTGGCCACCACGGCCCTGCTGCCCCTGGCCGCCCAGGCCGATGCGCTGGACGACATCCTGGCCAGAAAGCTGATCAACATTGCCATCCCCACCGACTTTCCGCCCTATGGCTTTGTGGGCACCGACCTGAAGCCCCAGGGCCTGGACATCGACATGGCCAACCTGATCGCCGCCAAGCTGGGCGTGAAGGTGGAACTGGTGCCGGTGACCAGCGCCAACCGCATCCCCTACCTGCAGACCAGGAAGGCCGACCTGGTGATCAGCACGCTGGGCAAGAACCCCGAGCGTGCTGCGGTGATCGACTTCACCGCCGCCTATTCGCCGTTCTTCCAGGCGGTGTTCGCTGCCAAGGGTGTGGCCGTCAAGAGCGCGGCCGACCTGGCCGGCAAGACGGTGGCCGTGACCCGTGGCGCCATCGAGGACATGGAGCTGACCAAGATCGCCCCGGCCACGGCCGACATCAAACGCTTCGAGGACAACAACACCACGGTGTCGGCCTTCGTCTCGGGCCAGGTGCAGGCGATTGCCACCGGTGCTTCAGTGGCCGGCAACATGATGGCGCGCAACCCGCAGCTGGGCGCCGAGTACAAGTTCGTGCTGAAGGATTCGCCCAACTTCATCGGCGTGGGCAAGGGCGAGGACAAGCTGCGCCTGAAGGTCAACCAGATCATCGCCGACGCCAAGGCCAGCGGCGACATCGACAAGATGGCGCAAAAGTGGCTGGGCCGCCCGGCGGGCACGCTGCCTGAATGAGCCGCTAAGCCGCTGAGCCGATGAAGAGCGCCGCGCCATGATCCAACTCGACTTCCTGGCCGTGCTGGCGCAGTGGCCGGCGCTGCTCAAGGGCGCGGCGTTCACGCTGGGCCTGAGCGCGGTGGCCGCAGTGCTGGGCGTGGGCCTGGGCGTGTGCTGCGGCTGGGTGCGCAGCCAGGGCCCGCTGTGGCTGCGGCCGGTGGTGTCGGCCTATGTCGAGCTGGTCCGCAACACGCCCTTCATCGTGCAGCTGTTCTTCATCTTCTTCGGCCTGCCCAGCCTGGGGGTGCGGCTCAGCCCCGAGGTGGCCAGCATCATCGCGATGGTGGTCAACCTGGGCGCCTACGCGGCCGAGATCGTGCGCGCCGGCATCGACAACACGCCCAGGGGCCAGATCGAGGCGGCACGCAGCCTGGCGCTGAGTGAGTTGCAGGTGTTCACCCGCGTGGTGCTGCCGCCGGCGCTGGGCCGGGTGTGGCCTGCGTTGACCAGCCAGATCGTCATCGTGATGCTGGGCTCGGCGGTGTGCGGCCAGATCTCGGCCCAGGAGCTGAGTTACGCGGCCAACCTGATCCAGAGCCGCAACTTCCGCGCCTTCGAGGCCTACATCATCGCCACCGGCATCTACCTGCTGCTGTCGATCGGCGTGCGCCAGTTGCTGAACTGGATGGGGCCGCGGTTCATCTTCGGCCGCCTGCCCAACGCGGGCCGCTGAAGGAGCGCACGGATGGTCGACTTCACTCTCTGGGACATCTTCCGCAACCTGCTGCTGGCCGCGCGCTGGACGGTCGGGCTGTCGCTGGTGGCCTTCATCGGCGGCGGCATCGTCGGCATGGCGCTGCTGCTGGCGCGGCTGGCCGAGCTGCCCGGCGCGCAGCGTGGCGTGGCGGGCTATGTGCAGCTGTTCCAGGGCACACCGCTGCTGATGCAGCTGTTCCTGGCCTACTTCGG
>JARXAJ010000284.1 GCA_029865965.1 Aquabacterium sp. | reverse complement strand
CGGATTGGCGAAAGCGGCTCGCCAATTGGGAAATGCCGGATTTTGAGTTGCCGCAAGGCATCATGCGGCCTGAGGGCTACATATTGATGCAGCACATGGAGCGTCTGTCACGGCCGGTAAAGGCATACAAAAAGTGGGTGGACCTTATACCGGTTACCTACCGCGAAAGCGTTCTCGGATCTACTCTCTCCGGCCTATCGAAGGAAGACGATGGAAACTGCCTGGCGCGACTGAAACACTACCGCAGCTTGGTTCCGATGGCGCAAGAGGTGCGCAAGCCCATCTTTCAACTCAACTCAGCTGACGGCGCAATAGGCAGCCACGCACAAGCAGTGCGCGACGCCTGGAGTGACTTCAAAGCCTTGGCGGTCGCTATCGAGGCAAAGATCGATCCGTTGTAGCCAGAAGGGGCTACCTTCATTGACCACCACTGGCCGCCACAGCAAAGGGGCCGCCATCGGTGGCCAGCACTACAGCGGTGCCACCACCGGCGGCCCCAGGGCCCGCAGCACATCACGCACATACTGCGCCCGGTCCTTGGGGTCGGCAAACTCGCGCTCGATGCGCAGCTTGTCGTTGCCAGCCAGCTTGATGTTCTTGTTCTTCTGCACCAGGGCGATGATCTTCATCGCGTCGATCGGTGGGTTGGGGCGGAAGGTGATGTTCATCAGCTTGGGGTTGGCGTCGATCTTGGCCACGCCATAGGGCTTGGCCAGCACCCGCAGGCGGTGGGTGTCGAACAGCGTCTGGCCCTGGGCCGGCAGCTTGCCGAAGCGGTCGGTCATCTCCTCGAGCAGGATGTCCAGCGTCTCGGACTTGTCGGCGGTGGCCAGGCGCTTGTAGAGGTTCAGCCGCACCTGCACGTCGCCGCAATAGGCATCGGGCAGCAGGGCGGGGGCATGCAGGTTGATCTCGGTGGCGCCGCCGAAGATGCCGGTGGGGCTGAGCAGGTCGGGCTCCTGCCCCATCTTCAGTGCCCGCACGGCTTCAGCCAGCATGTCGTTGTAGAGCTGGAAGCCCACCTCCATCATGTTGCCGCTCTGGTGCTCGCCCAGCACCTCGCCGGCACCGCGGATCTCCAGGTCGTGCATCGCCAGGTAGAAGCCCGAGCCCAGTTCTTCCATGCTCTGGATCGCGTCCAGCCGCTGCTGGGCCTGCTTGGTCAGGGTCTCGGTGTCGGGCACCAGCAGGTAGGCATAGGCCTGGTGGTGGCTGCGGCCCACCCGGCCGCGCAGCTGGTGCAGCTGGGCCAGGCCGAACTTGTCGGCCCGGCTGATGACGATGGTGTTGGCGCTGGGCACGTCGATGCCGGTCTCGATGATGGTGGAGCACAGCAGCAGGTTGTGGCGCTGGGCGATGAAGTCGCGCATCACCGATTCCAGTTCGCGCTCGGGCATCTGGCCATGGGCGACGGCGATGCGGGCCTCGGGCACCAGCGCGCTCAGGCTGGTGCGGCGGGCCTCGATGGTGGCCACGTCGTTGTGCAGGAAGTAGACCTGGCCGCCACGCTTCAATTCGCGCAGCACCGCCTCGCGGATCACGCTGTTGCCCTCGCTGCGCACGAAGGTCTTGATCGCCAGCCGGCGCTGCGGCGCGGTGGCGATGACGCTCAGGTCACGCAGGCCTTCCAGCGCCATGCCCAGGGTGCGGGGGATGGGCGTGGCCGTCAGCGTCAGCACATCCACCTCGGCGCGCATGGCCTTGATGGCCTCTTTGTGGCGCACGCCGAAGCGGTGCTCTTCGTCGATGACCAGCAGGCCGAGTCGTTTGTACTTGACGTCGGGGCTCAGCAGCTTGTGCGTGCCGACCACGATGTCCACCGTGCCGGCTTCCAGCCCGTCCAGCGCCTGCTTCACTTCCTTGGCGGTGCGAAAGCGCGACATCTCGGCAATGCGCACCGGCCAGCGGCCGAAGCGGTCGACCAGGGTCTGGTAGTGCTGCTCGGCCAGCAGCGTGGTGGGCGCCAGGATGGCCACCTGCTTGCCACCGATCACCGCGATGAAGGCTGCGCGCAGCGCCACCTCGGTCTTGCCGAAGCCGACGTCGCCGCACACCAGCCGGTCCATCGGCTGGGGGCTGACCATGTCCTGGATCACCGCATGGATGGCGGCGCGCTGGTCGGGTGTTTCCTCGAAGCCGAAGCTGCTGGCGAAGGCTTCGTAGTCGTGCGCGCAGTAGCGGTGGGCATGGCCTTCACGCGCGGCGCGGCGGGCATACAGGTTCAGCAGTTCGGCGGCGGCATCGCGCACCTGCTCGGCGGCCTTGCGGCGGGCCTTGTCCCACTGGCCGCTGCCCAGCTTGTGCAGCGGCGCCTCGTCGGCGCTGACGCCGGTGTAGCGGCTGATCAGGTGCAGCTGGGCCACCGGCACATACAGCGTGGCCTTGTCGGCATAGGTCAGGTGCAGGAACTCACTGGCGCCATCGCCCAGGTCGATGTGGATCAGCCCCTGGTAGCGGCCGATGCCGTGGCTGGCATGCACCACCGGGTCGCCCACCTTCAGCTCCGACAGGTCCTTGATCAGCGCATCGACGCTGCTGGTCTGCTCCTGCTTGCGGCGGCGGCGGCCCTGTGGTGCGCTGGCAAACAGCTCGGTCTCGGTGATGAACTTGATCGAGACCGGCGGGCTGGCCTCGGGCTCGAACCAGTGGAAGCCGGCGGCCAGCGGCGCGGCGGTGATGCAGAACTTCTCGCTGCTGCCTTCGAACTCGGCCAGCGTACTGACGCTGGGCGGGTTGATCTGGTGGTCGCGCAGCAGCTCCAGCAGGCTTTCACGCCGGCCGTCGCTTTCGGCGACGATCAGCACCCGCGCTGGCGTGCTGTCCAGGTGGCGGCTGAAGCTGGACAGCGGCTCGGTGGCGCTGCGGTCGGCGGCCACATCGGGCAACGGCCTGGCCCAATCGGTGGGTTCACGGCCGCGCAAGGCCAGCGTGGCATGGCGGTTGGCATTGCTGAAGAACTCGTCGCTGCGCTGGAACAGCTCTTCGGGCGCCAGCACCTGCCGGTCGGGGTCGGCGGCGATGAAGCGGTGGCGGTCTTTGGTGTCGGCCCAGAAGTGGTCCAGCGCCGCATCCACCTCGCCGTGCAGCACCAGGTGGGCCTGTTCACCCAGGTAGCTGAAGATGGTGCCGGTCTGCTCGAAGAACAGCGGCAGGTAGTACTCGATGCCGGCGGTGGCGATGCCCTGCGCAATGTCCTTGTAGATGCGGCTCTTGGTCGGGTCGCCGTCGAGCTTCTCGCGCCAGGGCTGGCGGAAGGTGGCGCGCGCCGCCTCGTCCATCGGGAACTCGCGCCCCGGCAGCAGCCGCACCTCGGGCACCGGGTACAGGCTGCGCTGGCTGTCGGGGTCGAAGGTGCGGATCGAATCCACCTCATCGTCGAACAGGTCGACCCGGTAGGGCACCAGGCTGCCCATGGGGAACAGGTCGATCAGGCCGCCGCGCACGGCGTATTCACCCGGCGACACCACCTGGCTCACATGGTTGTAGCCGGCCAGCGTCAGCTGCGCCTTCAGCGCGGCCTCGTCCAGTTTTGTCTTCTGCTTGAACTGGAAGGTGGTGCCGGCCAGAAAGCCGGGCGGCGCCAGCCGCGTCAGCGCGGTGGTGGCGGGCAGCAGCACCACGTCCACATCGCCGGTGTGGATGCGCCACAGCGTGGCCAGGCGCTCGCTGATCAGGTCCTGGTGCGGGCTGAAGCTGTCGTAGGGCAGGGTCTCCCAGTCTGGGAACAGGGCCACCCGCAGGCCGGGGGCGAAGAACGGCAGCTCGTCGGCCAGGCGCTGGGCGTCGGCCGGCTCGGCGGTGACGATGGCGAGCAGGCGTTTTTCTGCCGCCCGGGCCTGGCCCAGCCGCGCCAGCAGCAAGGCGTCGCCCGATCCGGTGGGGCGGGGCAGGGTGAAGCGCTTGCCAGCGGCGATGGGGGGCAGTTGCATGGAGGCCTGGGGCGACAGAAAACGGCAACACGCCCCGGAGCATGTGCTCGGGGGCGTGAACTGGCGTGAATTCTAGAATCCGGTTGATGAATGACCATTCCCAGGGGACAAGCCCCCGCTGCTATGCCCTGGTGCCTTGCGCGGGCAGCGGCAGCCGTGCCGGCCTGCCGCAGCCCAAGCAGTACGCCAGCATCGCGGGCCGCAGCGTGGTGGCCCACACCCTGGCGGCGCTGGATCGGGTGGAACGCCTGGCCGCCACGCTGGTGGTGCTGGCGCCCGACGACGACCAGTTCCAAGACGCTGCCCCCGGGTTTTGCGGCGCGCGTGCCTGGGTGGCTCGCTGCGGCGGCGACACCCGGGCCGCCACCGTGTCCAGCGGCCTGGCCGAACTGCAGCGCCGCGGCGCCCGTCCCGGCGACTGGGTGCTGGTGCACGACGCCGCCCGCTGCCTGCTGCGCGCCATCTGGGTCGACCGCTTGATCGACGCCTGCCTGGACGACGCGGTGGGTGGCCTGCTGGCCCTGCCGGTGGCCGACACGTTGAAGCAGGCCGGTCTGGCGGGTGAAGTCGGCGACCGTGTGGCCGCCACCATCGACCGCAGCGCCAAGTGGGCCGCGCAGACACCGCAGATGTTCCGCCTGGGCGCCCTGCGCGAGGCACTGGCCGTGGCCGGCGCAGCCGTCACCGACGAAGCCAGCGCCATCGAGGCCCTGGGCCAGGCGCCGCGCCTGGTGCGCGGCGAGTTCGAGAACTTCAAGCTCACCTTTCCCGGTGACTTTGCGCTGGCCGCACGCCTGCTGGCCACCCGAGAGGACGCTGCATGACCGCACCCGCCCTGCGCATCGGTGAAGGCTGGGATGTGCACCAGCTCGTCACCGGCCGGCCGCTCATCCTGGGCGGTGTCGCCATCCCCCACAGCCATGGCCTGCTGGGCCATTCAGACGCCGATGCGCTGCTGCATGCCCTCACCGACGCGCTGCTGGGGGCCGCTGCATTGGGCGACATCGGCCGCCACTTCCCCGACACCGACCCGCAATTCAAGGGCGCCGATTCCGGCGTGCTGCTGACCGAGGCCGCACGCCGGGTGCGCGCCGCAGGCTGGGCCATCGTCAACATCGACAGCACCATCGTGGCCCAGGCGCCCAAGCTGGCGCCGCACATCCCGGCGATGGTGGCGCGCATTGCGGCGCTGCTGGGCCTGGCGCCCGACCAGGTCAATGTGAAAGCCAAGACGGCCGAGAAACTGGGCCCGGTGGGCGAGGGCCGCGCCATCGAGGCGCGTGCGGTCTGCCTGCTGCAGCGCGCCTGATCACCGCAGCGCCTGCACGCAAGCCGCAGCGGCGTGACGAGGCCGAATCAACCGTCAGTCGTCAGCACCGGCCTGATCCTGACTTGCTTGTTGTTGCGCCAGGTCAATCCGATCACCGTGCTTTCAGGCGTCCGTGCCGCAGACACCGCGGGCACGCCGCGGATGCCACGCCCGCGCGCGCAGCTGGAGGTGACGGGCGTCGGCGCGCCTACGCGTCAGACCGGGTGGTGGTGATCGACCTGGCCTGGCGCGCATGCCGCAGCCGCAGGTGCACCACCAGGCCGCCTTCGGGCGCATTGGCCACTTCCACCTGGCCACCCATGCGCTGCATGGCTTTCTCGACGATGGCCAGGCCCAGGCCGGCGCCGGTGGCCGCTGTGCGTGCCGCGTCGCCACGGAAGAACGGCGTGGTCAGCTGGCCCAGTTTTTCAGGTGCGACGCCCGGGCCGTGGTCGCGCACGGTGCAGATCACCCAGCCGCCGGTGCGCATGTAGCTGACGGTGACCATGGCGATGCCCGTGTCGATGGTGCGGCCATAGCGGCGCGCGTTCTCGAACAGGTTGCTGAAGACGCGGCTCAGCTCCACCTCGTCGGCCAGCACTTCCAGGTCGATGGCCACACGCGATGTGATGCGGATCTCCGATGGGTCGCGAAACGATGCCGCTTCCTTGTCGATCAGCTTGGACAGCAGCACCGGCCGCACATGGGTTTCACCCGGGCGGGCGTAGTCCATGAACTTGTCGATGATGGCGTCGAGCTGGTCGATGTCGCTGGCCATGTTGCTACGGGCCTCATCGTCGATCACGCTCATCTCGGCTTCCAGCCGCAGGCGGGCCAGCGGCGTGCGCAGGTCGTGGCTGATGCCGGCCAGCATCACCGCACGGTCTTCTTCCACCTTGGCCAGCTCGCGGGCCATGCGGTTGAAGCCCATGTTCACCTCGCGGATCTCGCTGGTGATGGTGGTTTCGTCCAGGCGCGAATCGAACTCGCCGCCACGGAAGCGGCTGGCGGCGAACGACAGCCGCCGCAGCGGCTGGTTGATCAGCTGGGCGATCACCGCCACGCCGGCCAACATGGCCAGCAACGCCCCCAGCAGCCACAGCAAGTCTTGCCGGTCGGGCGCCGGTGGCACCAGCGCAGCGGGTGCCTGCAGCCACCAGGCCTCGCGGTCGACCACGAAGCCGAACCACAGGCCGGGCGTGCCGTTGAGGCTGCTGGCCACCACCAGCTCTGGGCCCAGGCGGCGGCGCAGTTCTTCGCCCAGCCGTGCCAGGTGGTTGCCTTGGGCCGGCACCGTCCACACATCGGTGACAGCGCGGGCCTGCAGCACCAGGCCTTCACGCGCGGCCAGGGTCTTTTGCAGCGGCGCGCGGTTGCTGCGGTCGCCGGTGCGCAGGGCTTCGGCGCTGATGCGCAGCACGCTGGTGAGGTGTGGCACGTTGCGCGGCCCCAGCCAGGCCAGGGGATCGACCGCGCGCCAGGTGAAGGCCCCCGCTGCCACCACGGCGGCCAACAGCAGCAGCAACAGGAAGAACGTGCGCCAGAACAGGCTGAGCGCCACCTTCTGCTGGGTCAAGGGTTCACCTGATAGTCAATAACAAACAGGTTACACCGCTCCTGATGACGCAAGCGCTGCCGCCGGGTCAGCCCGTGCCATCAGGCACGAAGACGTAGCCCACGCCCCACACCGTCTGGATGTAGCGCGGCTGCGACGGGTCGGGCTCGACCAGCTTGCGCAGGCGGGAGACCTGCACATCCAGGCTGCGGTCGAAGGGTTCGAAATCACGGCCGCGCGCCAGCTGGGCCAGCTTGTCGCGCGACAGCGGCTGGCGCGGGTGGCGCACCAGGGCCTTGAGCATCGAGAACTCACCGGTGGTCAGGCCAATGGCCTCGCCGTCCCGGGTGAGGCGGCGCAGCGACAGGTCGAACTCGAACGGCCCGAAGTGCACCACCTGCGCCTCTTTGCTGGGCGCGCCGGGTGCCTCTTGCGTGGGGCGGCGGCGCAGCACCGCATGGATGCGGGCCAGCAGCTCACGCGGGTTGAAGGGCTTGGGCAGGTAATCGTCGGCGCCCACCTCCAGGCCGACGATGCGGTCGACATCCTCCACCTTGGCAGTGAGCATGATGATTGGCGTGGTGTCACTGGCTGCACGCAGGCGGCGGCAGATCGACAGGCCGTCTTCGCCGGGCAGCATCAGGTCGAGCACGATCATGTCGATGCTCTCGCGCGTCAGCAGCCGGTTCAGCGCCTTGCCGTCCTCGGCCAGCAGCACCTCGAAGCCTTCCTGGGTGAGGTAACGGCGTAACAGGTCGCGGATGCGGGCGTCGTCATCGACAACCACGATGCGGTCGGGGCGTGCGGTGGCAGCGGCGGTCATGCGGAGCTCCCGTTTGTAACAACGATATTGTGCGGGCCGGTTTTGGCGCAGCAAGCTCAGTTCTGACGGCCTGTTACAACTGGACGCAGCAGAAAGCGCCCAGGCGTGAAGTCAACCACGGCAGGCCCGGCTGCGCTGTAGGGATCGACGGCCCTTGGCCGCCGATTGCCAACAATGTCCTCCCTTCCACGGCTTGCGAGAACCCACCATGAATGCCCGATCACCCGCCATCCGATGGACCCGCCACGCCCTGTGGCCTGTGGCCTGGGCACTGCTGGCCGGCCATGCGCAGGCCCAGGCCAACCCGGTGACGGTGTGGCAGGCAGCGCCACAGAATGTGGTCAACCTCAGCGCCGAGGCCAGCCGCGAGGTGCCGCAGGACCTGATTGCCATCACCCTGGCCGCCACGCGTGAAGGGACCGATGCCGCCACGGTGCAGGCCCAGCTGCGCCAGGTGCTGGACGCGGCCCTGGCCGACGCCCGCAAGGCCGCCCGCCCCGGCGCGCTGGAGGTGCGCACCGGCGGCTTCAACTTGTCGCCGCGTTATGCCGGCAAGCCGGGCACCGCGCCCACCATCAGCGGCTGGCAGGGCCGGGCCGAGCTGGTGATCGAGGGCAATGACACCGCCGCCGTCAGCCAGCTGGCGGGGCGACTGACGGCGCTGACGGTGGCGCGGGTGGGCTATGGCCTGTCACGCGAGGCGCGCGACAAGGTGGAGGCCGACGTGGCGGCGCAGGCCATCGGCCGCTTCAAGGACCGGGCCGAAGCGCATGCGCGCCAGTTCGGCTTTGCCAGTTACAGCCTGCGCGAGGTGTCGGTCAACGGTGTTGAATCCGGCGGGCCGGCGCCGATGTACCGGGTGGCCGCCGCACCGATGCTGGCCACGGCCGATCAGGCCCAGCCGGTGGAGCCGGGCAAGACCACCGTCACCGTCAGCGTGAACGGCAGCATCCAGCTGTCGCCGCGCTGATCATTGCGCGGTCCAGCCGCCATCGACCGCCCAGGCCACGCCGCGCACGTTGTCGGCAGCGGGCGAGCACAGAAACACCGCCAGGTCGCCCAGCTGCTCGGGCGTGGTGAACTGCAGCGACGGCTGCTTCTCGGCAAGCAACTGGCGCTTGGCCTCGTCATTGGCGATGCCCTGCGCGGCAGCCCGGGCATCCACCTGCTTCTGCACCAGGGGTGTCAGCACCCAGCCCGGGCAGATGGCGTTGTGGGTGATGCCGGTGGTGGCGCATTCCAGCGCCGCGCTCTTGGTGAAACCCACCAGGCCATGCTTGGCCGCCACGTAGGCCGACTTCTGTGCCGACGCCACCAGCCCGTGGGCAGAGGCCACGTTGATCACCCGGCCCCAGTTGCGCGCGCGCATGCCGGGCAGGGCGTGGCGGGTGGTGTGGAAGGCGCTGCTCAGGTTGATGGCGATGATCGCGTCCCAGCGCTCAGCCGGAAACTCTTCCACATTGGCCACATGCTGGATGCCGGCGTTGTTGACCAGGATGTCGACCGCGCCGAACTCGGCCTCGCAGGCCCGCACCATGGCCTCGATCTCGGCCGGCTTGCTCATGTCGGCGCCGTGGTAGCCCACCCGCCCGCCCAACTGGGCCACGGCGGCCTTGGCGCCGTCGATGTCGCCAAAGCCGTTCAACAGGATGTGGGCGCCCTGGCGGGCCAGTTGCAGGGCGATGCCCAGGCCGATGCCGCTGGTGGACCCGGTGACGAGCGCTGTCTTGCCTTTGAGCATGTGCTTCTCCGAAAACATTCGATGGTTGGGGCCGGCCGGGGCCAGATGCCGCGGGCCTTGCTGCGATGATTATGGGCAAGGAGACCCGCACCATGGCTGACACCGCACCACCCCAACCCCGCCTGAAGCATGTGCAATGCCTGGGCAGCGGTGGCCTGCACCGCATGGCCTATTGGGAATGGGGCGATGCCGCCAACCCGCGCGTGCTGGTGTGCGCGCACGGCCTGTCGCGCCAGGGGCGTGACTTCGACACCCTGGCTGCCGCGCTGTGCGGCGACTACCGGGTGGTCTGCCCCGATGTGGTGGGCCGCGGCCGCAGCGACTGGCTGGCCGACCCCATGGGCTATGCCATCCCCGCCTATGTGGCCGACATGGTCACCCTGCTGGGCCGGCTGGACGCGCAGACGGTGCACTGGGTGGGCACGTCGATGGGCGGGCTGATCGGCCTGGGCCTGGCGTCGCTGCCCAACAGCCCGGTGCAGCGCCTGGTGCTCAACGACGTGGGGCCGGTGATCGAGTGGGCCTCGCTGCAGCGCATCGGCACCTACCTGGGCCTGCCGGCACACTGGCCCACCGAAGAGGCCGCCGCCGACGCGCTGTGGGCCATCAGCCAGGGGTTCGGCCCGCACAGCCGTGAACAGTGGCTGGCGCTGACCCGGCCGCAGCTCAAGCCCGAGGGCACCGGTTTCAAGCCCCATTACGACCCGGCGATTGCCGTGCCCTTCCGCCTGGTCACGCCCGAGCTGGCCCAGGCTGGCCAGGCGGCGCTGTGGGCCAGCTACGACCGGCTGCGTTGCCCCACGCTGCTGATCCGTGGTGAACAGTCCGACCTGCTGTCGGCCGCCACCGCCCAGGCCATGACCGAACGCGGCCCGCGTGCCCGGCTGGCGGTGTTGCCCGGCGTGGGCCATGCGCCCACCCTGGTGCAGGCCGAGCAGGTGGCGCTGGTGCAGGGGTTTCTGCGCGAACCATGAAGACTGAGCAGCAGGCGCCCGGTGCGGCACGGCCGCAGGCGGCGCCCATCGTGGCGTTGGCGGGCGGCAACCTCGCCGGCGCTGCCGACACGGCCGAGGCCGAGCACAGCGCGCTGCAGCGCGCCCGCGTCTTTGCCGAGCCGCTGCTGACAGGCCGGGTGTTGGACACCGGCGAGGACGCCCTGGGCCATGCCGACGGCGTGGCCGACATCCTGCAGGCCATCGGCGCCGGCCCTGGCTTGCGTGCGGCGGCCTACCTGGTCTACGCCGGTGACTTTCTGCAAAAGCCCGAGGAGGTGGTGGCCAAGGCCTTCGGCGACGGCTATGCCGGCCTGGTGGCCCACACCCGCAAGCTGGTGCAGATCCAGCGCGCCGCGCGCGAAGCGCAGGTAGAGGTGGAGCAGCGCGCCCAGCAGACCGAGCGGGTGCGCAAGATGCTGCTGGCTTTCTCGCGCGATCTGCGCGTGGTGCTGCTCAGGCTGGCCTCGCGTCTGCAGACGCTGCGCTGGTTTGCCGCCAGCAAGCAGCCTTGCCCGCCGGCCTTGGCCCTGGAATCTCGGCTGGTGTTTGCGCCGCTCGCCAACCGGCTGGGCATCTGGCAGATCAAGTGGGAGATGGAAGACCTGGCCTTCCGCTTCCTGCAGCCGGCCGACTACAGGCGCCTGGCGCAGGCCCTGGCTGAAAAGCGCCTGCAGCGCGAGACCGGCATCGAGGCCGCACGCCGCCAGCTGCAGGCAGAGCTGGCAGCCGCCGGCATCGATGCCCAGGTGCAGGGCCGGCCCAAGCACCTCTACAGCATCTGGAACAAGATGCGGGGCAAGGGCCTGGCGCTGGAG
>JARXAJ010000251.1 GCA_029865965.1 Aquabacterium sp. | reverse complement strand
CTGCGCGCGGCCATCGACCCCGCCACTGGCAAGAGCTGGTACGACCTGACCAGCCAGGCTTTCACGGTGTTCCTGCCGGTGAAGAGCGTCGGCGTGATGGGCGACGGCCGCACCTACGACTACGTGGTGGCCTTGCGCGCCGTGCAGACCAGCGACTTCATGACCGCCGACTGGGCAGAACTGCCCTACAGCCTGCTGAAGAAGGTCTCGGGCCGCATCATCAACGAGGTGCGCGGCATCAACCGGGTTACCTACGACGTCAGCAGCAAGCCGCCGGCCACCATTGAGTGGGAGTGACGGGTATCAAGAAAGTTTATATAAATCAATGACTTGAGATGATTTTTGATGATGTGGCCGCCATTGGCAGTGGGTTGCGTCGCATCGATTTCTTAGACTGAGCATTGCGGGCCCGCGTTGGTTGCTTAGAACTGCCTCAGCCGCGCGGCTGGCCCCGCGGGTTCAGCTGAGCCGTGTCATCTGCGTGGGTGGCTGCTCGAAGACCCTGGGCTCCGGCCTGCGCATGGGTTGTTTCGCCGCGCGTGCTGAGCCACCGGGGTGATCTGAGTGCCGCCAGCTACCTGCAGCGCGCTGCCGGCGGCAGCCGCTTCAGGTGCGCGCCAGGGTCTTGATCGACCACACGCTGTCGGTTGGGCCGGTCAAGGCGCGCCGTTGCGTCAGGCAGGCGATCCAGGCGAAGCCGACGCCGCCCGCCAGGGCCACGGCGTCAACCCCCAGGCTGGCCGCATCGCCATGCGCCCACAGGCCGAGCCCAGGCCACAGCCAGCCCAGCAGGCTGGTGGCCGGAATGGCCAGCGTGAATGCGGCGGCCAGGGCCAGCAACGGGATCGCGGCACGCGCGGCGCCGCGCCAGAACGACCAGCCCAGCGCGGCGAAGAACATGCCGTAGTAAGCCCACTGGTGCGCGGCCGCCATGTTGTACACATGGCCATGCAGCCATTTGGCAGAGACGATGCTCAGCGAGATGCCGCACACGCAGCCCAGGCACACGCCCACGCAGGCATTGGCCATGGCCTGCACATGGCGCCGCTGCACCGGCGCAGCGGCGCCGTCGGACGCGTCACGCGCGGCCTTGACGCGGCGCGATTCCACCCACAGCAGGTTGCCGCTGTAGAACAGCCACGCACCGGCCAGACCCAGTGCGAAGTACATCCACGGCACGATCTCGCCGCCAAACGCGCCCATGTGCAGGGCGAACAGGCTGTGGATGATCAGGGTCGGCGTGTCCTGCCGGCCGGGCATGCGGTCGCTGCTGGTGATCTTGGCGGTGTAGGGATCCAGGCTCACGAAGCCACCGCGCGGTCGCGGCATGACGCCGGCGGCGTCGTGGCCCCAGACCCGCACCTCGGCCCCCGCCTCGCCGACTCGCCGATACTGCAGAAAGCTCGGCTCGAAGCCGGGCGCGAATGCCTTCACCTTCGCGACCAAGGCCACCGGCGACACCATGTCGGCAGGTGCAGGTGAAGGCTTGGTCGACGGCTTGCTGGGCGCGCGCTCGCGCTGGCTGCCGGCCGGCTTGGCACCGGCATGGATGGTGCGGTCCTGCACGTCGTAGATCGGCTCGTGGTAGGCAAACACGACCGCCGTCAGGGCCATGATGATGTGGAAGGGCAGGCTCACCACACCCACCACGTTGTGCGCGTCGAGCCACATGCGCTTCAGGTTCTTGCCAATGCGCAGCGCAAACAAATCCTTGGCCAGCGAGGGCAGCAGGATCACCAGGCCCGAGATCAAGGCCAGGGCGTACAGCGAGGCAAACACGCCCATCACCCAGCGGTACTGGTCCTTGTCGGCAGGCAGGCCGGCCACGCGGTGCAGGTGGTCGATGAAGCTGCCCAGCCGGTTGCCCTGGAAGCGCTCGACCCGGGCGTTGCCCTGGGGGTCCAGGCTGGCGATATGCGTGATCGGTGCCGAGGCGTTGTCCTCGCCATCGCCCGGCCCGCGCACGCGCCAGGCCATGCGCGCCGGAATGTGGTCGGCGTTGTCGAGGTAGATCAGAAAGCCTTTGGCGGCTGACGGGTCGCTGGCCAGGGTCTTGGTAATCAGATCCTGGGTGTCGGCCAGCGGGGTCAGGCGCTGGGCCTGCGCTGGCGGGGCGGCCCAGCGGTTCAGCGAGTCCTTGAAGATGCCCAGGGCCCCCGCATAGAAGGCGATGAACAAGGCCATGCCGCTGACGATGCCGACCCAGGTGTGCACCGACTTGTAGATGCGGACGTACTCGGTTTTCATGTCGGATTCAAAGGCTCAGGCCAAGCGCAGCAGCCAGATCGCGGCCGCCAGGCAGGTCGCTGCGCCGCCCAGCCACAGCCAGGCGCGCAGTCCGCTGGAGAAGAAGTACACGGTGCCCAGCACGCCCAGCCAGATCGGCGGCACCATCCAGTTCGCCAGCTGGCGGCGCGCCCCGAAGGGCAGCGATTGGCCGAGCTGGGCGAACAGGCCGCTGACCACCAAGGCCAGCACGCCGCCCAGCAACAGGCCGGCCAGGGTCTTTGACCACCAATCGCGTTGAATGGGCGGCATCTTCATGTTGCCCATCTCAGCTCCGCATGCCGGCTTGGCCGGGCCGCTGGTGGTGCCCGAGCAGGGCGGTGGTGCTTGAGGTGCTTGGGCGGGGGTTCACATCAGGCCTTCTTCTTTCGCAGCCCCAGCAGCACGCCGCTGGAGGGCAGCAGCACGCCGCAAACCATCAGCGTGGTGTAGAGCATCAATGTGGCGGTCAGCGCCTGCCGGCCCTGGGCCAGGCACAGCCAGGCCAGCACGCAAAAGACCAGACCGGCGGTGTGTGCCGGCCACCGCGGCCAGGGCGCCGCGCGCCAGCGCTGGTTGGGCGATGCCAGGTAGACGGCCAGGCACGCCGCCAGGGACAAGGCCAGCCCGATCAAGGTGCTTGTTGTCATGGGTGTGGAGACTGGTGCCAGGCCTGGTGCTGGGACGGACTCAGAAGTCCACGCTGACCGAGGCCGACACGGTGCGGCCCGCACCCAGATTGGCGATGGCGCGGGTGTCTCGGAAGGAGCCCGAGTAATAGTGGCGGTCCATGGCGTTGCTGACGCCCAGCTTGGTGACGACCTTCTTGCTGGCCAGTTGCGTGCTGTAGCGCACGCCCAGGTCCAGCAGCGCCCAGCCGGGAATCGACAAGCTGTTGGCGGCGTCCAGATACTGACTGCTGGTGGCTGTGACCTGGCCCGTGAGGGTCAGGCCAGGCAGCCACGGCGTGTCCCATTCGGCACCGAGGTTGGCCTGCCATCGCGGCACACCCACGGCGTTCTTGCCGTCGGTCAGCCCGCCCTGGGTCTTGGTCTGCACGCCATGGGTGTAGGCGATGCCGCCGAGCAGGCGGACGCTGTCGACCAGGTTTCCGGCCGTGCTCCACTCCAGCCCGCGCACGCGCTTCTCGCCGTTGATCGACGCTGTCAGGCTGGGGGCGGTGCCCGCGGAGATCAGCTGCGGCTGCGCCAGCTGGTACAGCGAGGCGGTGTGCATGAAGCGGCCCTGGTTCCACTTGAGGCCGAACTCGTACTGCTGGGTCTTGTAGGGCGCAAAGGTGTAGTCCTGCGCGTACCCGGAAATCTTGGTGACCGACTCGCCCTGGCTCAGGCCGCGCACATGGTTGGCGTACAGCGACAGGTCATCGCCCCAGGGCTTGAGCACCACGCCCAGCGACGGCACCCAGGCGCTCTGGTCGTAGGTGGACGTGACGGCTCCGGTGCTGGCGCTGAAGTTGGAGGTATCGACGCGCTGCTCGCGCACGGCCAGCGTGAGCTTTAGGCGGTCGTTCCAGGCGCTGATCGCATCGGCCAGCGTCAGGCCGGTCCAGGCCGATTTCGAGCTCAGGGGCGCGACGCTGGGCACCGCCGGCATCGCGACATAGGTCGGGTTGTAGATGTTGGTGC
This sequence comes from Aquabacterium sp., assembly GCA_029865965.1. Classification (GTDB taxonomy): domain Bacteria; phylum Pseudomonadota; class Gammaproteobacteria; order Burkholderiales; family Burkholderiaceae_C; genus Pseudaquabacterium. The sequence continues at coordinate 4,803 of JARXAJ010000251.1, read as the reverse complement.
TGGTGATGCGCGTGGTGTTGCTGGCCGTGCCGGTCTTGCTTTCCAGTTGCGAGCCTTGCAGCACCATCTCATGCAGCAGGGCGCCGGTGGTGAAGATCGCACGCAGGCCCACTTCGGCGCTTTGGTTGTTCTGGTAGCCCAGGGTGCCGTAGGTGAGCGAGCTGGTGCTGGTGCCGCTGGCGTTGATGCTGTTCAGGATGGAACCGCCAACAAAGCCGGTGTTGCCGTACTTCGCCGTGCCGACCGCCGCGAAGGCCGAGACGTTGGGCATGAACTCGTACTCGGCCCGTGCGATCACGGCCCTGGCGTCCAGCTCGCCCTTGGCGCTGGGAAACTGGTTGATACTGGGGTCGGGCGCGGCCGGGATCGTGCCCGTGGTCGCAAACCAGAACATCGCGCCGACGCCGCCCGAGACCTTCTCTTTGCTGCTGTAGGCGTCGAGCGAAGCCTTCAGTGCCTGGCCCCGGTAGTCGAGCGCAACGGACAGGAACTCGCGTCGCCTGTCCTGGCCCTGCATGGTGGTCTCGCCATCGGCCAGACGGGCGTTGATGCGCACGCCAAAGGCCTGGTTGTCGCCAAACCGGCGGCCGATGTCCAGGTTGGCGCCCACCTGGCTGGCGCTCTGCACATCCAGGCTCAGGCGGGTGAGCGCCTCGGCGCCGGCGCGCTTGGGCACCATGTTGACGACGGCGCCCACGCCGCCGCTGGGGGCCATGCCCGTGAACAGCACGCTGGGTCCCTTCAGCAGCTCCACACGCTCGAACATCTCGATGGTGCTGTTGCTGTTGCCGCTCATGCCGAACAGGCCATCGATGGCGAAATCACCCCGGCTGACCGTGAAGCCGCGCACCTTAAAGTTCTCGTACTGGTGCCCGGTGGTCACCGTGTTGCGCACCGTGGGGTCGCTGGTCAGCACATCGGCCACCGTGCGGGCCTGCCGGTTTTCCATCAGCTCGGCGGTATAGCTGGTGACGCTGAAGGGGATGTCCATGACGTTCTGGTTGCCCAGAACGCCCATGCGCGCACCCTTGGCAACCTGGCCACCGGCAAACACCGCAGGCAGATCACCCGGGCGCTCAGCCGAGGCGACCGCGCGCACCGTGGGCAAGAGAGTGGCCTGGTCGCTGGCCACCGGCCGCTCGTGCAAGATCACCGACGCGCCATCAACTGCAGCGGCGAGGCGCTGGCCGGCCACCACGCGCTCGAGTGCTTGCGGCACCGTCAGCGGCCCCACGACGGCGGGCGCCTGCTTGCCGGCCACCAGCGCGGCCGGAAAGCTCAGCTGCAGATTGGCCTGCCGCGCCAGCTCGTTCAGTGCCTGGCCCAGCGGCTGCGCCGGGATGTTGAACGCGATGCTCCGGGCGGTCTCCGTGGCCGCTGTGCCCTGGGCCTGGGCCCGCGGCGCGTGGCCGGCGGCCAGCGTGATGGCGATGGCGGCCGCCAGGGCCAGGGGTGCCGGGGTGAAGCGCTGGTGCCGCGTCGTCGGTCGCATGGGGGGAGAACTCCTCGTTGGCTTGGTGTGTTGCCGGGCCTGCGCGCTGCACGCCGAACCCGTCCTTCCAATGAAGACGCAGCACCTCTTCGCAATCCACACGTTGCAAATGAGAATTCTTTAAAAAACCTGGCGTGACCGCCCGGGCGTCACCGCGGCATCACCTCGGTCACCCCGCCCTGGCGCACCAGGCGCACGGGCAGCACCTGTGGCAGCGTCTCAGCAAAGCGCTGCCAATGCTGCAGGCTGTAGCTGCCGCCCACCGGCAGGGCGGCCACAGCAGGGTCCCGCACCACCAGGCCGGTGCGGCCATAGCGCTCGAACTCGGCAATGGCCTCGGCCAGCGGGGCCTGGTCGAAGCTGAGGCGGCCGTTGCGCCAGGGGGCGATGCTGTGGACCGGCACGCGGGCCACGGGGCCCAGGTGCCCGGCGTCGTCGGCCACCACCATCTGCCCTGCGGAGAGTTCCACGGAGGGGTGGTCGGCTGAGCCGCTTCCGCTTAGAACCTCGGCGCCATCACCGCCTGCACCGCTGACCGGTTTGGCTCTGGCCACCCGCACCCGGCCTTCTTCCACCGACACGATGGTCTGCCCCTCACCCAGGCCCGAAGGCGTGTGCCGCACCGAGAACCGGGTGCCCACCACGGTGATGCGCAGCGCACCGGCCCAGACGTGGAAGGGGCGTTCGGCGTCCGATTGGACGGTGAACATGGCCTGTCCATCGGTCAGCCGTACCTCGCGCCGGTCGCGGTACAAGCGGGCCTCCAGCCGGGTGGCGGTGTCGAGCTGCAGCGTGCTGCCCTGGGGCAGGTCGCCAGCCAGCGCATCGGGCAATGTGGCGGTGAGCTGCTGGCCGCGCACGGTGGCGAAGGTCTGTTCAAAAGTGGGCAGCTGGTGCCAGTGGTCCCAGCCCAGCCAGCCGCCCCCCACCAGGGCAAAGGCGATGGCGGCGGCTGCGGCGTGGGGCAGCAGTTGGCCCCAGCCCGCTGAGAACCAGCCCGCAAAGCCGGCCCACAGGCGCAGGCCACTGGGGGCGGGGTGCTGGGTTGTTGAGGGCGTCTTGTGCGGCTCACGTGGCTTGGCCGACCTGGGCGCCCGTGCGCTGTGCCCCGGCTCAGCCTTGGGCTCTTGGGGCAAGCCCGCCTTGAGCGCGGCCACGTCGCCGTCGGGCAGTTGCTTCACATCGCCCAAGGTGGCGTCCATGTCGGCCAAGGCATCGGCGTGGCGTGGGTCGGCGTCCAGCCAGGCTTGCAGGTCGGCCTTGTCTTCATCGTTCATGCCATTGCGGCAGCGGGTGACCCAGGTGGCGGCCTCAATGTCCAGCGGGTTTTGCGCTTGCGCAAAAGCCTCGTACTCGCGCTCGTCTGCGCTCAAGCCCGTGCTCGCATCAGGCGCGCCGAGCGAGGGCTGGCCGTGGGTTGGGGGCTGGTTCAGGGGCATGGCGGGCGCAATGGATGGCTCTTGTGGTTGTAGACGCACGGGCGGGGGGCATTCCTCACCCCGGGTTTTCCGGGGTGGCGCCGCAATTTTGAGAAAGGCTGCGAAGGTCGCTGCCCGATCCGCCTTCGCGTGGGCTCAGGCCTGGGCCTCTGGGGGCGCCGCTTCGGGTTCGCGCAGCCTGCGTTCGCAGATCTTGCAGGCCACCATGCCGCGCACCACGTGTTTTTCCACCATGCTGACGGAGATGCCCATTTGCTGTGCGGTCTGGGCGTGGCTCAGTTCATCAAACACATGCAATACGAACGCCTCGCGGCAGCGGGCGGGCAGGGCTTCGATCGTGGCGACGTAGGCGCGGATGACCTGCGAGGAGGCCAGGGCCTCCTCGGGTTGCAGGTGCTGCGGAGCGGGCGGATGCTGGTCCTCGGGGATGCCGTCCAGGTCGTCGTGCTTGCGCACCTCGTTGCGGCGGTGCTGGTCGATCACCAGGTTGCGCGCGGTGCGGTAGAGCAGGGCGCGCATGTTCGTCACGGCCTGGCCGCCGGACTGGGCAGAGAGCACGCGCACGTAGCTTTCCTGCGCGAGGTCGGCCGCGGTATCGCGGTCACTGACCTGGCGCGAGAGGAAGTTCAGCAGTTCGCGGTGGTAGCGCTCCAGCACGTGCAGACCCTGGTGAGGATGAAGGGAAACGTCTGGGCCCGTGCATGGAGACTGGCGGTGGCTGGTCTGCGGGCAGAGACGTAATGCGAATCGTTCCCATTATCTGCGAAAACCGGTTGCTTCGACGCACCAGACTCGCAGCGATGGGGTAAGCCGCCCCCGGCGGCTGGCGCCTTGCATACGCGCGCTGGCCGAGAGGGACTTCGGCGCGTGGGACGGCGGATGTGGGCGGACATCGCGAAGTCGGCCGTCGATGCGTGGTGTGCTGACTTTCTGCACACACCGCAGCGGGCCGCCATCCTGGCCGCGATTGCGCGAGCAGGGCGGCCCCTGCTGCCTCAGGAAGTGCTCGAGCTGGCCGCCACCGAGGCGCCCACGCTGAGCATCGCGACCGTGTACCGAGCCCTGAAGAAGCTGTCAGACGAGGGCGACATCTGTCCGGTGGCGCTGGCCGGCGAGCCCATGCGCTACGAGCCGGCCGGGCGAGAGCACCACCATCACTTCCAGTGCCGGGGCTGCCGCCGCGTCTACGACGTGCCCGGGTGCGTGGGCGGGTCGGGCGGTTTGGTGCCGACTGGCTTCACGCTCGAGGAGCATGAAGTCATCCTCTATGGCCGCTGCGCTTCGTGCGCAGTCCCTGGTGAAGGACGTGGCGTGCGGGCTTGAGCCCCCGGCAGTCAACGCTGCGCCGCGCCATGGCGGAGTCAATTCGACCGGGATTCGCCGCCGTTCATGCCTTGACCAACAGTTGAGCGCCGCTGACCTTGGCGGCACCCCTGTCGAAGGTCCACAGCGGCTGCTCGCCGGCCTGCGCGGCCAATGCGACGTGGAGGCAGTCCGCGAAGTCTGCTGATCCTTTGCGGAACAACTGAAGCGCGACTTCGAGCGCGCGCTCGGATTCGAAGGTCAACTCGGCTGCCGACAAGAGGCTGGACAGGGTCATCAGCACGTCTTCTTTGCCAAATGCGAAGCTGGATCGCAGCACCCATTCCAACTCGAGTACGACGGTCACAGGGACGAACAGTGTCGAGCCTTCGGCGACACAGCGGCTAATCAGGCGCTTGGCGGCGGCAAGTTGAGAGGGATCGTCCTGGACGATGTAGCGCACCAGGAGGTTGGTGTCGAGCGCCGGCATACCGGTGCCGAAATCAGCGCCAGGGGTTCATGTCTTCGACACTGACATGCTTGCCGTTCTTGGCTTGCGGCGCCTTGAGC
>JARXAJ010000238.1 GCA_029865965.1 Aquabacterium sp. | reverse complement strand
GGGCGCGGTGCAGCAGACCCAGGGCGCGCTGGGCCTGCGGCGGCGGGCGCTCCAGCGCCAGCGCGGCGGTGAAGTCGGCCAGCGCCTGGGCCGCGTCATCGGGCTGGGCCCGCAGGCGGTGGGCCTCGCCACGCGCATAGCGCAGGTCGCCCCGGGTAGGCCGGCGCTGCGCCAGGCGGGTGAACAGCACGATGCTCTCGTCGTACTGGGCACGGCGCAGCTCGTCGTCGATCAGGTCGGGCATCAGCGGGTCGATGCGGGCGGCGTACTCGGCGTCACCGGCAAAGCCGCCACCTTCTCCGGCCATGGTCTGCAGCGCACGCTGGCGTTCGTCCACGCCGGGGTGGGTGGCGAACATCACGCTGCGCTTGGCGGGGTCGCCGCCGGCGCCGGCCTTCAATTCATCACGCAGGTTGGCCCACACCTGGGCGGCGGCCTGGGTCTCATAGCCGGCACGGCGCATCAGCAGCACGCCGATCTGGTCGGCCTCGGTCTCGTGCTCACGCGAATAGGCCGCCATGCCGGCCAGCAGGGCCAACTGGCCGATCAGGCCCGCGCCGCCGGCAAAGGCCATCAGGCCCATCACCGCGCTGCGGGTCTTGGCGTCGCGCAGCCGCGCCAGCGAATGGCGCTGCAGGTAATGGCCGAGCTCATGGCCGATCACTGCGGCCAGCTGGGCCTCGTTGTCGGCGCGCAGCAGCAGGCCGGTCCAGACCTGCATCATGCCGTTGGGCGCCATGCTGGCGTTGAACCAGGGCGTGCGGATCGCATACACCCGGGTGTCAGTGCAGTGCGCACCACCCAGTTTGCAAGCGATGCCGGTGAGGTAGTCGCGCAGCGCCGCATCACGCAGCACGAAGGCGCTGCGGCGGGTGCGGGCCTCCTCGCGGTCGACCATGGCCCACAGGCCGCCCTCATCGCCGTCGATCTCGGGGCGGCTCAGGCGCTCGGGCAGGGCCCAGTCGGGCGGGATGGGAGCGGCTGCAGCCAGGCCGGTGGCGCCGGCGCAGTGCACACAGCCCCAGGCCAGCGCGCGCCGGCGGGTGATGCGGGACCGGTCAGGCGCCGGTGCCCGGCTCACGGCTGGCGGGCCGGGAAGCCGGCCAGCAGCGCGCCCACCGACTCGGTCGCCTTGGCCGCGTCACGCAGGTCGCCGAAGCCACGCTGCAACTGGTTGAACCACAGCACCTGCCCGGTCTGCAGATCGACCAGCGAGGCATAGCCGACCTGGAAGCCGCCGCTCACGCCCACACCCAGCATGGCCAGGCCGATCATCATCGCCACCCGCTCGGGGCTGGCATAGCTGTCACGCACCCAGGTGAACAGCGCGTAGCGTGCGGCGGTGGCCTGCTGCAGCGGCTGCAGGGCGTCGCCAAAGGACCAATCCAGCCTGTCTTCCTTGGTGGGCAGCTTCAGGAAGCCCGCATGGTGGATGGCGATGGACCGCGCCACCGCCGCATGCAGGCTCAGCAGCTCGGCCAGGCTGTCGGCCTGGTCTGTGCTGAGCTCCAGGCCGCGCCGGCCCAGCGACAAGGTGCGCTGGTGCAGCGCCTCCTTCATGTGGCGCTGGGCCGATGCAGTCCAGTCGGCCTTGGGCTCCATCACCCCGCCGGCCGAGATGCTGAACAGCTCCACATCCAGCGGCGTGATCACCACCTGCGCATCGGCAGGCAGGCCGGTGAAGCCGGGTGCCAGGTTGCGTTTGTCCTGCGCCTGGGCGGCCAGCGCCGCCGCCAGCACCACCATCCCGAACAGGGCCCGGGCCCAGCGGCCCCACGCTGTGCTTGTTGTCATCGTCGTGCCGCGCCTGCTTAAGGCGTCCTCCTCGAAAAAGCTTATCACCGCGTGGCGCGGCGACAACGCGGCCGGAGCACGGTCGGAAGGCCGGCTTGGGCAGAATGTGACGCTGTGCGACCCAACACCGCTGGCGCATCCTTGACCCTGCTGCCCAACCGGGCGCCCTGCCACGCCACAACCCGCTGAGGGGCCACCATGCACACCGACGCCCTGGCCGTGCTCGACTTCTGGTTCGGCCCGCCCGACGACCCCGGCCACGCCCAGCCGCGCGCCATGTGGTTCAAGAAGGACGCGGCCTTTGATGCACAGGTCGCCCAGCGCTTTGGCCCGCTGATCGAACATGCACTGGTCGGCGGCATCGATGGCTGGCTGACCCAGCCGGTCGATGCGCTGCCCGCGCTGGCCCGGGTGCTGGTGCTCGACCAGTTCACCCGCAACGTCTTCCGCAGCAGCGCCCATGCGTTTGCCGGCGACGCGATGGCCCTGCAGACCGCCCTTGCGCTGGTGGCCAGCGGCGTTGACCGGACGCTGACGCCGGTGCAGCGGCAGTTTGCCTACCTGCCCTTCGAGCATGCCGAAGACCTGTCGCACCAGCGCACATCGGTGCAGTTGTTCCAGCAACTGGCGGCCGACGACCCCGCCAGCGCCGGCCTGGTGCCATGGGCGCAGAAGCACCTCGACATCGTCGCCCGCTTCGGCCGCTTTCCGCACCGCAATGCGGCGCTGGGACGGCCCGGCACCGATGACGAGGCCGCCTTCCTGCTGACGCCCGGCTCGGGCTTCTGAGCCCGCATGGTGCGCTGGCAGACAGACGCCCGCCCGCCACGCCCACCACACTCCGCAGCGATCGCAAGCGACCACCGGTATCCGCCGGTGGTCGGCGTTGCCGCATCGGAGAACCCATGAAGACCACACTGCTCACCCTGTCCGCCCTGGTCCTGTTCAGCCACGCCTCCATCCATGCCCAGGAAGCCAGCCCCAAGACGCGCGCCGCGGTGCGGTCCGAGGCGGCATCGGCCGAGAAGTCGGGCACCATCGTCAAGGGCGAAGGCCCACAGGCAACACCGCCGATGAAGTCGACCCGGCCCCGCGCTGATGTGCGGCGCGAGGCCGCAGCAGCCGAGAAGGCCGATACCCTGGTCAAGGGCGAAGGCCCGGCCAAGGCGGCGTCCAGGCCCAACCAGGCCAAGCGCGCCGCAGTGAAGGCCGACGCAGCGTCGGCCGTGCGCGAAGGCAAGATCGGCAAGGGCCCCGACGTCCAGAAGTGACAGTTGGCGGTGGCGGCTGGACACCCCAGCGCGGCCACACTGTCGGGTTCGGCGTCAAGCCCCACGCCGACACCGTCTGGAGGCGCGGCATTCGGGTTGAAGTCAAACCCCGACACCAGCCAGACCGGGCTGGCGCCCCACATGCAGCGCCTGGTCAGACCACCACGGGCTCGGGCTCCAGCCGGATGCCGAAGCGGCCGTACACGCTTTCCTGGATGGCGCGGGCCAGGGTCATCACCTCGGCGCCAGTGGCACCGCCGCAGTTCACCAGCACCAGGGCCTGGCGCTCGTAGACACCGGCATTGCCCACCCGCTTGCCCTTCCAGCCGCAGGCGTCGATCAGCCAGCCGGCGGCCAGCTTGAAGCGCCCGTCGGCCATCGGGTAGTGCACGATGTGCGGATCGCGACCGATGATGTCGCGGCACTGTTCGGCATTGACCACCGGGTTCTTGAAGAAGCTGCCGGCGTTGCCGATGCGGCGCCAGTCGGGCAGCTTGGCGCTGCGGATGGCGCACACCCAGTCGAACAGGGTGCGGGCGTCGGGTGTTTGGTTGCCGGTCTCGGCCATGCGGCGCTCGATGTCCAGGTAGCCCAGCACCGGCCGCCAGGGCTTGGGCAGACGCAGCCGCACCCGGGTGATCACGCTCTTGCCAGCCAGGCCGCCGTCGGCCGCCGGCTGCTTGAACACGCTGTGCCGGTAGCCGAACTGGCAGCGCGCGGCGTCCAGGGTGACGCTGCGGCCGGTGACCAGGTCGACCGCATCCAGGCTGTGGAAGCGGTCGGCCAGCTCCAGCCCGTAGGCGCCGATGTTCTGCACCGGCGCGGCGCCCACGGTGCCGGGGATCAGGGCCAGGTTCTCCAGCCCGGGCAGGCCCTGGTCCAGGGTCCAGGCCACGGCGTCATGCCAGGGCTCGCCGGCGCCGAACTCGACGATCCAGGCATCGTCGCGTTCGGCCACCAGGCGGCGGCCGGGCACCGCTACCCGCAGCACCACGGCGTCGGGGTCACGCGTCAACACCAGGTTGCTGCCGCCACCCAGCACCAGCTTGGGCGCACGGCCGAGCTCCGGGTGGTCGAGCACCCGGCGCACATCGGCGTCACCATGGATGGCCACCAGCGTGTGCGCCACCGCCGGCAGGCCGAAGGTGTTGAGCGCACGCAGGCTGGCCTGGCGGGCAATGTCCAGCAGGTGCGGAGAGTGGGGCATCCCCGGATTTTGACCGACAGCGCCCGCACCCGGCGGGCTGCACAGCCAGCGGCCGACCGAGAATTGCTTGACAAGTTGCCGGCTGTTCCGCGCCAGGCGCGGCGGCACGGTGTCGGACACTGCGGCGTGCAGGCTGCCCGGCCCGCACGCACACAGACCGTTCCGCCGATGTTCTTGCTGCCCTTGCCTCACCCGCCGCACCATGCCTGCACCGTGCTGCCATCAACTGCGCGCCGCCGGGCCCTGTGCCGAGGCCTGGCCACTGCCACTCTGCTGACGGTCAGCCCGGCCCGTGCGCTGGACGCCCCCAAGGGCAAGGTGCTGCTGTCGCTGGTGGGCACGCTGGGCCACACCAACGCCGCCGGCCGAACCGACTTCGACATGGCCATGCTGGAGGCGCTGCCGCAGCACAGCTTCAGCACGTCCACGCCCTGGTACAAGGAGGTGCGGCGCTTCAGCGGCCCGCTGCTGCGCGATGTGCTGGGCGCAGCCGGTGCCAAGGGCACAACCTTGCGGGCGGTGGCCTTGAACGACTACAAGGTGGACATCCCGATGGAAGACACGCTGCGCCACAAGGTGTTGCTGGCCACCCGGGTTGACGGGCGACCGATGGCGGTACGCGACAAAGGCCCGCTCTTCATCATCTACCCCTACGACGAAAGCGCCGACCTGCGCAGCGAGCGTTTCTACAGCCGGTCGGCCTGGCAGTTGCGCCGGCTGGAGATCCGCTGACACCAGCGGGCTGATGGCAAACCCACGCCGCCATCGCCACGCCTGGCAACGGCCCAGCGGCTGGCTGGTGGCCACCGGCGTCGGCCTGGTGCTGGCCTTTGCCGCCATCGGCTGGGTGCAATGGCGCCAGGTGACCCTGCTCAGCGGAACGGTGCGCGACGAGGGTGACAACCTGGTGTGGAGCTTCCACCAGGTGGAAAGCGAGTATCTGCACCTGCGCGACCTGCTGCGCCAGGCCCAGATGGAGCCCGCGGATGCGGTGCGCACCGAGGTGGCAGACCGGGTGCGCCAGCGCTTCGAGCTGTTTGCCAGCCGCCTGCCGCTGGTGCGGCCGCAGCGGGTGGCACACCTGGTGGACTTCGGCCAGGACCATGTGCTGACCATGGCCGCGCTGGACGCCTTTGTGCGCAAGCACGACCCGGTGCTGGCCGAAGCCGCCACACGGCCGCTGACACGCCAGGCCGCGGTGGGCGCGCTGGCCGACCTGTCGGACCTGTACGCCCCCATCCATGACCTGACCCTGCGCGCCAACCAGCGCATTGCCGAGAACTCGGGCGACCGCAACGACGCGGTGCGCGACCAGGCCCGGCTCAGCATGGGGCTGACGGCCTTCCAGAGCCTGTTGACACTGGCCTTTGCCTGGCTGACGCTGCGGCAGTTCCGCAGCCTGGTGCGGCGCCGCCGCGAGCTGCAGCAAGTGGCCGACAAGCTGCAGGAAGCGCGCACCGAAGCCGAGGCTGCCAGCCAGGCCAAGAGCGCCTTTCTGGCCAACATGAGCCATGAGCTGCGCACCCCGTTCAACGGCATGCTGGGCATGCTGGCCCTGCTCGACACCGACCGGCTCGACGCCGAGCAGGCCGACTACCTGCGCACCGCGCGCGAGTCGGCCACCCACCTGCTGGACCTGCTCAACGACATCCTCGACATCAGCAAGCTCGAAAGCGGCCGGCTCGACATCGAGCCGCATGCGCTGGACCTGAACCGGCTGCTGCGCGATGTGCAGGCGCTGATGGCGCTGTCGGCCGAGGCCAAGGGCCTGGCGCTGACGGTGCATGTGGCGCCCGAGCTGCCGCCCTGGGTGATGGCCGACGGCAAGCGGCTTAAGCAGATCCTGTTCAACCTGATGTCCAACGCGGTGAAGTTCACCGACGAGGGCGAGGTGTCGCTGAGCGTGAGCACCCGGCCGGCGCCGGCCGACGCGCTGGGCGCCGCGCCGATGCATGAGCTGCGCTTCATCGTGCGCGACAGCGGCATCGGCATGAACGACGCGATGCGCGCGCGCCTGTTCCAGCGCTTCAGCCAGGGCGACGGCAGCGCCTCGCGCCGGTTTGGTGGCACGGGGCTGGGGCTGGAGATCTCGCGCAGCCTGGCGCGCATGATGGGCGGCGACATCACCGTCGACAGCAAGCCCGGCCTGGGCTCGGTGTTCACCCTCAGCGTGGACTTGCCAGGCACCCGGCCCGACACGCTGGAGGCGCTGACGAGCCCGGGCGATTTGCTGCCGGTGGATGGCCAGGCCCCGGCCGACGCTGGCGAAGGCCTGGACCTGGTGGTGGCCGACGACCACCCGGTGAACCGCAAGTTCCTGCGGATCCTGCTGCGGCGCATGGGCCACCGGGTGCGCGTGGCCACCAACGGCGCCGAGGCGGTGGCGCTGGTCAACCAGCAGATGCCCGATCTGGTCTTCATGGACGTGCACATGCCGGTGCAAGACGGTCTGCAGGCCACACGCACGCTGCGCGCCGGGCCCGCGCCGATGTCGCGGGTGCAGATCGTGGCGCTGACGGCCGACGCCTTTGCCGACACCCGCCAGCGCGTGCTGGAGGCAGGCATGAACAATTTCCTCTCCAAACCGGTGCAGCCGGACGATATCGAGGCATTGCTCAGCGCCCTGTTCGGCGCCCGCGCCCTCGGCCAGCATGCCGGCAGTGCGGATTTCGATGATTCCGGCCTGGCTGCCCTGTCGTCGGCCGACCCGCGCGACGCCGCCCCGATCGCCCCCGTGCCCATGAAAGCCGCCAACCTGCCACCAGCCACCCTTTCAGCGCCCACCGCCGACGCACAGCGGCGGCGCTTCCGTGCCAGTGACGTGGCGGCGCACCTGGACATGACGGTCTTCGGCGACGTGTGCGTGGGCGTCACGCTGGCGGGCTACCAGTCGGTGCTGGCGGGTTTCCTGCAGGACGAATCGGGCAGCTCGGCCAACCTGCTGGCCGCGCTGGACCGTGGCGACAGCGCCGCCCTGAAGGCGCTGTCGCATGCGGTCAAAGGCGCATCGGCCAGCCTGGGTCTGCGCGCGGTCAACGCGCTGGCGCTGCAGATCGAAACCCAGGGTTTCGGATACGGGCCGGCCGAATGCAGTGCCGCCGCCGCCGAGCTGCGCGCGCTGCTCGACACGGCCCGGGCCCTGCTGCAGCGCATGGGCATTGCCCGCACCGCCCGGTAGCGCGGGGCGGTTGTGGACTTGCCTGGCGCAGGCCACCGCGCCAGGTCAGCATGGCAAAATTTGGGTTGCTCTCCCCTAGAAGAACCGCCCATGCCCAGCTTCGACACCGTGCTTGAACCCAACCTGGTCGAACTGCGCAATGCGGTGGATCAGAGCAACAAGGAAATCGGCACCCGCTTCGACTTCAAAGGCTCGGCCGCGAAGATCGAGAACGTCGAATCCGGCAAGGACCGCAGCCTGCAGCTGCATGCCGACAGCGACTTCCAGGTCGCCCAGGTGCGCGACATCCTCACCGCCAAGCTGACCAAGCGCGGCGTGGACATCCGCTTCCTCGACTTCAGCGCCAAGATCGAGAAAATGGGGGGCGACAAGGTGCGCCAGACGGTGGTGGTCAAGCAGGGCATCGACAGCGACACCGCCAAGAAGATCCAGGGCATCATCAAGCAGAGCAAGATCAAGGTCCAGGCCGCCATCCAGGGCGACAGCGTGCGCATCACCGGTGGCAAGCGTGACGACCTGCAGGCGGCCATTGCGCTGCTGAAGAAAGACGTGACCGACGTGCCGCTGGCCTTCAACAACTTCCGAGACTGATGCTGTTGCGCCGCACCGGCCCCTGGCTGCTGGCCATGCTGACGGCCGGCGCGGCGGCGCAATCGGTCAGCCTGCAGGGCAGCATGGGCGCCAACAAGGCGCTGCTGGTGATCGACGGCCAGCCGCAGATGCTGTCGGTGGGGGCCACGGCGCGCGGTGTGACGCTGCGCCGCCTGGGCGATGGCGAGGCTGAGGTGGACGTGGCCGGCCAGGTGCGGCTGCTGCGCCTGGGTGCCGCGCCGTCGCGGCTGGGCACCGGCGTGGCAGCAGCGGGCGCCGGCAGCAGCATCGTGCTGCCGATGGGCCAGGGCGGGCACTTCAGCGCGGCAGGCAGCATCAACGGCAAGCAGGTCATGTTTCTCGTCGACACCGGCGCCACCAGCGTGGCGCTGAGCCAGAGCGAAGCCAACCGCATCGGCCTGGACTGGAAGCGTGGCCGCCCTGGCCTGAGCCACACCGCCAACGGCACGGTGCCGGTGTATGCCGTCAACCTGACATCGGTGCGGGTGGGCGATGTCGAAATCGCCAACGTGGCTGGCGTGGTGCTGCCGTCGGACATGCCGGTGGTGCTGCTGGGCAACAGCTTCCTCAACCGCTTCAACATGCGCCGCGACAACGATGTGATGCGGCTGGAGAAGAAGCCCTGAAGGGGTGCATGCCGCGCTGGGCTCTGAACGGTCGGTCGTTTTGAGCGATCGCGCCGGCTCGGGCGGGCCTGTTTTGCTCCGTGTCCCCCGCCCGGCGCAGGCCCGGCGCAGGCCCGACGGGCCACCGCTTGACTCCTCCTTGACCTCCACAAAACAGGCCCACCTGATCCGACGCTTGGCCACCAACGTGGCCTACGCCGCATGCGGGGACGGTGGCTGGACGAAGGCGTCGGGCGCCTGGCCGGCGGAGGTCAAGAAGGGAGGGCCGCAGGCCCGGAATGACATGGAGTCGGCCAGGCACCCGGCGGTCTCGGCCTCGCGCCGAAGGTGGCGAGTCGGCAACTTCCGCTCAGAGCCGAATCCGGCCACAACAACCTCGACACAGGATATTTACTTCAGTTATCAATCAAATCGCAGCAACCTATGATTCCCTGATGCGACGCCTGTGGGACATTTCACCGCCCGTACAAAGCACGTCGCCCGTGTTTCCGGGGGACGCGCCCTACCAGCAGACCTGGGGCGCCACCCTGTCTGACAACTGCCCGGTGAACGTGGCCACGCTCACGATGAGCCCGCACACCGGGGCCCATGCCGACGCCCCGCTGCACGACAGCCCTGACGGCGCTGCCGTGGGCGCACTGGACCTGGTGCCGTACCTCGGCACCTGCCGCGTCATCCATGCCATCGGCTGCGGGCCGCTGATTGCATGGCAGCACCTGCAGCATGCGCTGCACCAGGTGCCGCCACGGGTGCTGGTGCGCACCTATGCCCGCCAGCCAGCGGGCTGGGACAGCGCACTTGCCGCCTTGGCGCCCGACACCGTCACCCGCCTGGCCGACGCCGGCGTGCTGCTGATCGGCATCGACACCGCCAGCATCGACCCCGCCGACAGCAAGGCCCTGCCCAGCCACCAGGTCATCCGCCAGCATGGCCTGCGGGTGCTGGAGAACCTGCTGCTCGACGACGTGACCGAAGGCGACTACGAGCTGATCGCCCTGCGGCTGAAGCTGATGACCGCCGATGCCTCGCCGGTGCGCGCCGTCTTGCGCGCACTCGGCTGACCGCCAATCTGGCTGAGCGCGCCACAACGCGCACCACCCGAGAGCCCGCCATGACCACCCGCGACCACGCCCTGGCGCTCGACGCCGACGATGCCCTGGCCCCGCTGCGCCAGTTGTTCCAGATCCCCGACGGCCTGGTCTACCTGGACGGCAACTCGCTGGGCGTGCTGCCGCGCGCCACCGCCGCCCGCGTGGCCCAGGTGGTGGCGCAAGAGTGGGGGCAAGGCTTGATCGGCAGCTGGAACGACGCCGGCTGGATGGCCCTGCCGCAGCGCATCGGCGACAAGATCGCCCCGCTGGTGGGCGTGGGCCCGGGTGAACTGGTGGTGGCCGATTCCACCAGCGTCAACCTGTTCAAGGTGTTGTCGGCCGCGCTGGCACTGCAGCGCGAGGCCGATGCGGCGCGGCCGGCAGCGCCCACCGTGGTGCGCAATGTCGTGGTCAGCGAGCGCAGCAACTTCCCCACCGATCTCTACATTGCCCAGAGCCTGTGCCGCCAGCACGGCTGCAGCCTGCAACTGGTCGACCGGCCCGAAGACATCCCCGCCGCGCTGGGCCCCGCCACCGCCGTGCTGATGCTCACCCAGGTCAATTACCGCACCGGCCGCCTGCATGACATGGCCCGCCTGAGCGCCGCCGCCCATGCCGCCGGTGCCCTGACGGTGTGGGACCTGGCCCACTCGGCCGGCGCCCTGCCGGTGGCCCTGGCTGCCGACGGCGCCGACTTTGCGGTGGGTTGCGGCTACAAGTACCTCAACGGCGGCCCCGGCGCGCCGGCTTTCTGCTGGGTGCACCCGCAGCACGTCAGCCGCGCCTGGCAGCCGCTGGCCGGCTTGCTGGGCCATGCCGCACCGTTTGCCTTCACGCCCGGCTACCAGCCCGCGCCCGGCATCCACCGCTACCTGTGCGGCACGCCGCCGGTGCTGGCCATGGCCGCACTGGACTGCGGCGTCGACACCCTGCTGGCGGCGCAGCCGCTGGGCGGCATGGCCGGCATCCGCGCCAAGTCGCTGGCGCTGACGCGGCTGTTCATCGACCTGGTGGGCCAGCGCTGCGGCGGCCATGGCCTGCAGTTCGCGTCGCCCGATGCGGATGCCGAGCGCGGTAGCCAGGTCAGCCTGGCGTTTGCACCCGACAGCGCCGCCGCCCAGCACAGCGCGGCGTTTGGCGTGGTGCAGGCGCTGGTTGCCCGCCGGGTGGTGGGCGACTTCCGCGCCGGTGATGCGCAAGACGGCCTGCCCGACATCCTGCGCTTTGGTGTCACACCGCTCTACACCCGCTTTGCCGATGTATGGGATGCGGTGGAACAACTGCGCCAGGTGCTGGCCAGCGGCGAATGGCGTGAAGCCCGCTTCAACCAGCGCGGGGTGGTGACATGACCAAACCCGCCAGCACAACCGCAGGCTGCCCGTTCAGCGGCGCCGCACCGCGCCATGAAACAGCGCCATCCGGCCTTCTCTGGCACGGTCGTCAGGCATCCAGCGCTGGCAGTCCCGCCGCATCGAGTTCACCCTGGGCAACAAAGAACCCACCGACCTGGAAGACGCCGTCCGGCTCTGGCGCTTCCGCCAGCTCACCACCGTCACCCGCATCATCGGGATGAAGACCGGCACCGGCGGCACCCGCGGCGCGGGCTGACTCAAGCGCATGCTCGGCGTGGAGCTGTTCCCCGAACTGTGGAAGCTGCGCACCGACCTGTCGACACCGCCAGCACAGAAGGCACCCGAAAGCGCTTCTTTTGCACTGATGGACGGGGGCCTTTCAGCCGCCCCGACCCCCCCCGAACTGCGGGGTCGGATGCGACACTTGCTGCCGTGCTCCATGACCCCCGCCACCACCCGGTGGCGCCTGCCCGCCATGCCCACCACACTGTTGCGCCGCCTGCCCGCCCTGGTGACGATGTGCCTGCCCAGCCTGGCCACTGCGCTGACCGGCCTGGGGCTTCTGGCGGCTGCATCCAGCGTGCTGGCCGGCCCGGTGCTCGACCGCATCCAGACCAGCAGCACGCTCAGGGTGTGCATCTGGCCCGACTACTACGGCATCACCTGGCGCAACCCGCGCACCCAGCAACTGGCCGGCATCGACATCCTGCTGTCGGCCGAGCTGGCCCGTGACCTGAAGGTGAAGCTGGTCCATGTGGACTCGTCGTTCCCCAAGCTGATCGACGACGTCACCCAGGACCGCTGCGACATCGCCATGCATGCGGTGGCCGTGCTGCCGGCGCGCGCCGAGAAGCTGCGATTCAGCCAGCCCTACTTGCAGAGCGACATCTGCGGCATCACCACCCGCACCAGCCGCATCAAGAGCTTCGACGACATCGACAAGCCCGGCGTGCAGGTGGCGGTGCAGGCCGGCACCTTCATGGAGCCGGTGATGGCCGCCGGCCTGAAGCAGGCCACCCTGGTGGTTGTGAAGCCGCCGCAGACGCGAGAGCAAGAGCTGGAAGCGGGCCGGGTCGATGTGTTCATGACCGACTTCCCCTACAGCCGCCGGCTGCTCGACAACGCCGACTGGGCGCGCCTGGTGTCACCCACCCAACCCTTCCACACCCTGCCCTATGCCTATGCGGTGAAGCCCGGTGACGACGCCTGGCTGAAGCGGGTGGACGAGTTTGTTGCCGCCATCAAGCGTGACGGGCGCCTGGAAGCCGCCGCCAGGCAGCACGGCCTGGGCGAGATCGTGGTGCGCAAGTAGCGCGCCTGTCACGCCGTGATGTCACCCGGCACTGCTGCCAGCACCAGCACCGCCCTGCCCGCCTGGTTGCAAAGCCGGGGGCTGCTGGCAGCCGGCCTGGCCGCGGCCTTGATGGTGCTGGTGGCAGCGCTGGGCTTCATGGCCTATGAGCGCAGGGAACTGCGCGAAGCCACCGTCGAGCAGGGCGCGCTGTACGCCCGCGTGCTGGAAGACCATGCCAACCGCACCTTCAATGCCGTCGACCTGGCCATGGGCGCAGCGCTGGAGGCCGCCCGCCTGCAGCGCCAGCAAGGCAGCAACCTGCAGCTGTCGCCGCTGCTGCAGCAGTCGATCCAGGCCCTGCCCTTCCTGCGCAGCATCAGCCTGGTGGATGCGCGGGGTCGGGTGGTGGCCAGTTCGGCACCGGCCAACGTGGGCGTGCAAGTGCAACGCAAGCGGCTGCTGCCGGCAGCCAACGCCAGCGGCCTGGGCCCGCTGCTGCCCGGGCGAGACCTGGCCGAACTGGCGCAGCTGCCCGCCAGCGCCGACGCTGCCAGCCATGCCGGTGCCCGCCTGCTGCCGCTGTTGCTGCCACTGCAGCCGGGCGCCGACAGCGATTGGCTGGTGGCCACGATCAACCCCGACTTCTTCGCCAACCAGTACGACCTGCTGCTGCAGGGCACGCCGCTGCGCGCGTCGCTGCTGTCCTTCGGTGGCCAGCTGCTGGTGCCGGCGGCCGCAGGCGGGCAGGCGGCCGGCACCTGGCTGAAGACCCAGCCCCTGTTCACCCAGGCGGTGCAGGTGGGCCGTGAAAACGGCCAGTGGCTGGGCACCGGGCTGGATGGCGTGCCGATGTTCATGGCCTGGCGCACCGCACGCCGCCAACCGCTGGTGGTGCTGGTCGAAACGCCGCAGGCCATGCTGCAGGCACAGCTGCGTGCCATCGGCCTGAACGTGGCTGCTGGCTGCCTGCTGTTGCTGGCTGGCCTGGGTGCCGTCACCTTTCTGGCCTGGCGCAGCCTGCGCAGCCACGAGGCAGTGCGCATCGACCTGCAAGCCGCACGCGGCAGCCTGGCCGCGCAGGACGCCTTCACCGACCGGCTGTTCCAGGTGAGCCCGATCCCGATGGTGGTCAAGGACGCCGACGGGCGCTTCCTGCGCGTCAACCAGGCCTGGGAAGGCCTGACCGGCATTGCCGCTGCCCGCGCCATCGGCCAGAACCTGGGCCGGCTTTACCCGCCACAGCTTGCCGCCCCGCATGAGGCGCAGGAGCAGATGGCCATCGCCTCGATGCAGGCGGTGGCCTATGAAGAGCAGATCCTCGACAGCGACGGCCTGCCGCGTGATGTGATGGTGCGCCTGACGCCGTTTGCCGATGCCGGCGGCCAGGTGGCCGGCTTGATCAGCTGCCTGATGGACGTGACCGAGTACCGCGAGGCAGCCCAGCGCACCACCGAGGCCAAGGACGCGGCCGAGCGCAGCAATGCCGCCAAGGGCGAGTTCCTGGCCAACATCAGCCATGAGCTGCGTACGCCGCTGCAGTCGATCCTGGGCTTCTCGGAGCTGGGCGACATGCGCACCGCCAGCCAGCCCCGGCTGCAGGGCATGTTTGCCAGCATCCACGACGCCGGCCAGCGCATGCTGGCCTTGGTGAACAACCTGCTGGATTTGTCGCGGCTGGAATCACCGGTAGGCGAAATCCAGCGTGTGCCGCAGGACATCGCGCCCGCCCTGCGGGCCGTGCGCGACGAACTGCAGGGCCTGGCCCAGGCCCGCCAGCTGAGCCTGCAACTGCCGGGGGCCGCTGCGCCGGCACTGTGGGCGCAGGCCGATGCCGTCCGCCTGCAGCAGGTGCTGCGCAATGTGCTGGCCAATGCCATCCGGTTTGCACCCGAGGGCAGCACCATCACCGTCGACTGGCAAGCCCGGCCCGGGGGAGAGCACCACATCACCGTGCGCGACCACGGCCCGGGCATCCCGGTGGCTGAGCTCGAGAGCATCTTCGAGGCCTTTGTGCAGAGCAGCCGCACCAAGGACGGATCGGGCGGCACCGGCCTGGGCCTGGCCATCTGCCGCAAGATCATGGACGGCCACGACGGCCGCATCATTGCGCGCAACCACCCCGCAGGCGGTGCGGTGTTCCAGATGGTGCTGCCGGCACTGACCGAGACCGAGGTGGCGGTGGAGCAGGCCATGCGCAAGGCCGGGCCCTGACCTGAGACCCGGGACACCGGCCGCATCGGAACGTCGTTGTCGCCACGCCGGCCCAGCCCGACCAGCGCCGCGTGTGTCGGGTGCGTCGAGTGCGTCGGGCTTGCGTACGAGGGTTGATCCGGTCACGTCGGGTCGGTCACTGGCAAGCCGGTGCAAGCGTCCAGTCGTCGCCGCGCCCGCGCAGTGCGCATGTCCAGCTTGGTGGGTGTATCCGGCGCGCAACTTCATGCGCAGCCAATTGATCAACACCTCCAGCGAACCACGGCCCAACTTGGCGGCCAGTGCGTCGCAGCCCAGCAGAGCGATCAACCATTCATGGTCCAGCGGCCGGCCGGGCATGGTCCGTGCCCTCGGCACGCTGACTGCAAGGCGGGCAGCTCGATGCCGGCGTCGGGCGTCGGGCGTTCGGGCAGGCGGGCAGAAACCATTTGAAAAGAAATCAAACAATTGATACTCTTACTCCTTTTACATGGTTTACACATGTTCTGTTCCTTCTGTAGTTTCCCTCCGGCTTCCCGCCGTGGTTTCCTTGCCCTGACCGCAGCCGGCGTGGCCGCTGGCCTGTTGGCATCACCCGCCGACAGCCTGGCCGCAAGTGCCGGCGCGCCCACCAGCCTGACCGCCGATCAGGCGCTGGCCAAGCTCATCGCTGGCAACGACAAGTACGTCAAGGCACCAGACGTTTGCGCCAACAACCTGCTCAAGCAGCGGGTCGAGGTTGCCAAGCACCAGGCGCCCTGGGCCACCATCGTGTCCTGCGCCGACAGCCGCGTCGCACCTGAATTGCTGTTCGGCGGCGCCGGTGTGGGGGAGCTGTTTGTCACTCGCAATGCCGGCAACATGGTGGACACCGCCACCATGGGCAGCATCGAGTACGGATCTGCCGTGCTGGGCGTGCCACTGATCGTGGTGCTCGGCCATGAGCGCTGTGGCGCGGTGGCAGCAGCGGTGGACATGGTCCAGAAGCAGGCCAAGTTCCCTGGTTCGATCGGACCCATGGTCAGCGCCATCGTGCCGGCCGTTCAGGCGGTCACGGGCAAGTCTGGTGACATGGTTGAGAACGCGGTGCGCGAGAGCGCCAACCGCACCGCCCAGCAAATCGCCAGCAGCAGCCCCCTGATCGCCGACCTGATCAAGAAGGGCAAGGTCAAGGTGGTCGCGGCCCGCTACGACCTGGACGATGGCAAGGTTGAATTCTTCGCCTGAACCCCTTGGTCCGTGCATTGGGCGGACCATCGCCATCTCGACTGAACCGCCCCGGCTTGCTCGGGTTGGAGCCCGGCCTGCAACGCGACAACTGGCCGTGCGGCATGGCCGACGCACCCTCGTCCAAGTGCACATGCAGACGCCCGCCAAGCCTGCTGCCCATGGCGGCGGCTCGTCACCGCCAGCCATTCGGCGTGCCACCAGCGCCTTGCAGTGTTCTTTACCCATCGGGTGAGTGTGTCGGGCCAAAGCAACGCGGCGCGTGCCAAGACAATTCAGACATGGCGGGAAGGCCAGCGTCACCACCAACATCCAAGACGCCAGGCGCAGCCACGTCGCCACGTCGTACCCAGGCCAGCCGAGGATGAGACCGGTCATGCATGGCGCCAACGGCCGGCCGTGCTGGTCGATGTCGTGGACAGGCCCAGTGCGGGGCTCTTTGCGCGTTAATTCGTGATGGCTCACTCCATGAGCTACCCGCGCGTCAGACTTGTCGCATTGGCCCCTTGTGGCGGGCCTTCGGAGCTGGTGATGGATGCGGCAGAGCTGAAGAGGTGGTTGGTATCGGTGGCGCGTCTGACACTGACGCAGAAGGCAGACTTGCTCAGAGTCTTGAGTGCCAGAGACGACCAGGCTGCGGTGGAAGACCTGGTGGAGTCGCGACTCGG
>JARXAJ010000164.1 GCA_029865965.1 Aquabacterium sp. | reverse complement strand
GTGTTGGGCAGCACATGCCGCCACAGGATGCGCCCGGTGCTGGCGCCGAAGCAGCGCGCCGCGTCCACATACAGCTCTTGCCGCACGATCAGGGCACGGGCGCGCACCAGCCGGGCGATCTGCGGGCTGAAGACGATGCCCACGGCGATCATGCCGTTGGTCAGGCCGATGCCCAGCGCGCCGGTGACGGCGATCGCCAGCACGATGGACGGGAACGACAGCAGCGCGTCGATGAAGCGGCTGATGCCATCGTCGACCCAGCCGCCGGTGTAGCCCGCCAACAGGCCCACCGGCAGGCCCAGCAGCAGGGCGATGCCCACCGCCAGGCCGCTGGCATACAGCGTGGCCGCGCCGCCATGCACCATGCGGCTGAACACATCGCGGCCCAGGTCGTCGGTGCCCAGCAGATGGGCGGCCGACGGGCTGGCCAGGGTGTTGTCGACATCCTGCGCGGTAACGGGGTAGGGCGCGACCAACGGTGCGCACACGGCCAGCAGCACCAGGGCCAGCAGAAAGGCCAGGCTGATGCTGGCGCGAAGGTCACGCCGCAGCCATGCGAAGAAGCGGTTGGCGATCATCGGATGCGCGGGTCGAGCACGGTGTAGAGCAGGTCGGCCGCCAGGTTGATGCTGATGACCACCAGCACCATCACGAACACCACACCCTGCACCACCGGCAGGTCGCGGGTGAGCGCGGCGTTGACGATCAGGTTGCCCATGCCGGGGATGGCGAACACCGCCTCCACCACCACGGTGGCGGCCAGCAGGCGGTTGAACAGCAGCGTGCTCACCGTCAACAGGTTGACGCCGGCATTCTTCAGCCCGTGCTTCCACAGGATGACGTTGGCGCTGAGCCCTTTGGCGCGCAAGGTGCGCACTGGCGGCGACGACAGGATCTCGACCAATGAACTGCGCAACTGGCGCGACACCTCGGCCACGCCGCCAGCGGCCAGCGCCAGCGCCGGCAGGATGGCATGGTGCAAGGCGCCGCTGAAGCTCTCCTGCATCGACACCGCGCCGGTGGCCGGAAACCAGCCGAAGTGCAGCGCCAGCCAGGCCACCAGCAGCATCGCCAGCCAGAAGTTGGGCACGGCGATGCCCAGCGACGCGACCGATGTGACGATGCGGTCACGCAGCCCGTCGGGCCGGCTGGCGGCCAGCATGCCCAGCGGCACGCCCAGGCCCAGGGCCACCGTCATCGCCAGCACCACGATCAGCAGGGTGTTCGGGAAGGCCCGGGCGATGGACTGGGCAACAGGCTCGCCATTGGCCAGCGACTTCGACAAGTCGCCTTGCACTGCATGGCCCAGCCAGCTGCCGTACTGCACCAGGAACGGCCGGTCCAGCCCGTACAGCGTGCGGATCTCGGCGATGCGCGCCTCGGTCGCGTTTTCACCCGCCAACGTGATGGCGATGTCGCCGGGCATCAGCTTGAGCAGGCCGAACACCACGAAGGTGGCCAGCACCAGCACCGGCACCGCCTGCAGCAGGCGGCGTCGGATCACCCGCAGGCGGGCAGCAGCGAGCATGGCGGCTTCAGCCCTGCAGGGAGACGAACTCGTACTTCGGCTTGCCGAGCAGGTTGGGTTTGTAGCCCTTCACCTTCTGCGACGTGGCCACCAGTTCGTACTGGAAGGCCAGCGGCGCGACCAGGGCCTGCTCCATCACGGCGCGCTGCAGCTGCCAGAAGATCAGCTTGCGGCCTTCGATGCGCTCGGCCACGCGGCTTTCGGCCAGCAGGTCGGTCAGCTTCTGCCCATGGTCGACGCGGCCGGCGTTGAAGTACGCGTCCTTGCTGTACATCAGGCTGTAGGTCATGCTGGGGTCGGGCCGGCCGGTCCAGGCCGACAGCAGCATGTCGAACTTCTTCTCGTTGCCGAAGAACTGGCCGCTGATCTCGGGGATGGTGCCGGTGATGTACTTCAGCCGGATGCCGGCCTTGCGCAACTGCTCGCCCACGATCTCGCTGCGGCGCACCGAGTCCTGGTCGGTGTAGCTGCCCACGGTCAGGTCGATGCCGTCGGGAAAGCCCGCCTCGGCCAGCAGCTTCTTGGCCTTGTCGATGCTGTGCGGGTACAGGCCCACCAGGGTCTCGTCATAGGCCCAGTGGGTCTTGGGCAGGTTCATGTAGGCCGGCTCGCCCACACCGGCCAGGGACGCCTTGACGAAGGAATTGCGATCCAGCGCGAAGTTGATGGCCTGGCGCACCTTCAGGTTGTCCAGCGGCTTCTTGGCCAAGTTGAAGTACACCTGCAGGCAGTACAGCGTGGGGCCGGTCACCTTGTTCAGGTTCTTGGCCTTGTCGATCAGCGGCATCAGCCGCGGCGGCACCTGGTAGGCAAAGTCGTTCTGGCCGGCCACCACCGCACGCAAGCCGGTGGCCAGCTCGGGGATGATGCTGAATTCGATGCCGTCGACGAAGCCGCGGTCCTGCCGCCAGTACTTGTCGGCCCGGGTGACCACGATCTTCTCGTTGGCGCTCCAGCTGACGAACTTCCAAGGCCCGGCGCCCACCGGCTTGCGGTCGTGTTCCTGGCCCAGGGCCTGCACCGCCTTGGGCGACACCATCATGCCGGCGCGGTCGCTCAGGATGGCGGGCAGCGCGGTGTCGGGCCGCGCCAGCTTCACCGTCACCTGCAGCGGGCCGGTGACATCGGCCTGCGCCACGTTCTGCAGGTCGGCCTTGATGTTGCTGCGGGCTTCGGTACGTGCGCGGTCGAGATTGAACTTCACCGCAGCAGCATCCATCGGCGTGCCGTCGTGGAACAGGATGCCGGGCTTGATGTCGAGCACCAGGGTGCGCGGGTCGGGGAAGTTGAAGGCCGCCATGCCGGGCTTGGCCTTGAGCGTGTCGTAGTCCCACTCCACCAGGGTGTCGAACATCGTCCAGAGGAAGCTGTGGTCGCTGCCGGCGCCGCCGGTGGCCGGGTCCAGGCTGCTGGGGTTGGCATTGGCCGACACCTTGAGCACGCCGCCTCGGGTGGGCGCAGCGCCCTGGGCCCAGGCCGTGCCGGCCAGCGGGATGGCACCGGCCAGGGCCATCAGGTCGCGCCGGTTGAGCCCGTGCGTGGGCTGCTGCGTCGGGGATGCGTCGTGTGCGTCGGTCATGGTTGTCTCCTGGGGGTGGGGTGCGGCAGATCCGTCTCAGGCGGCGTCTTGCTGCGGTGGGCGCGCGGGCGGGCCATCGCGCGTGGAAAAGTGGCAGGCCACCCAGTGCGCCGGGCGCAGTTCTCGCCAGGCGGGCGCCTCGGTGCTGCAGCGGGGCTGGGCGCTGGGGCAGCGGGTGCGGAAGCGGCAGCCCGAGGGCGGGTCGATCGGGCTGGGGATCTCGCCCTGCAGCACGATGCGCCGGCGCTGCGAGCGCAGGTGCGACGGCAGCGGCAGCGGGTCGGCCGACATCAGCGCCTCGGTGTAGGGGTGCAGCGGCTGCGCGCCCACGGCCAGCGTCGGCCCCAGTTCCATCAGCCGGCCCAGGTAGGTGACGGCGATGCGGTCGCTGACATGGGCCACCACCGACAGGTCGTGCGTGATGAACACATAGGTCAGCCCGAACTCGCGCTGCAGGCTGGCAAACAGGTTGAGCACATCGCCGCGGATCGACACGTCCAGCGCTGCCACCACCTCGTCGCAGACGATCAGCTTTGGCCGCACCGTCAGCGCCCGGGCGATGTTGATGCGCTGCTTCTGCCCGCCCGACAGCATGTGTGGATAACGCTGCGCGTACTCGGGCGCGATGCCCACGCGTGACAGCGCCTCCAGACCGCGCCGCGCACGCTCGGCGCGGGGCAGGTCGCCGGCGATCTCCAGCGGCTCGCAGACGCTGGTCAGCACGGTCTGGCGCGGGTTCAGCGCGGCATGCGGGTCCTGGAAGACGATCTGGTAGTCGCGCCGGTGGATGCGCAAGGCGCCGGCGCCCAGGCTGCGCGGGTCCACGCCGTCATGCAGGATGCTGCCCTCGGTGGGCGGCAGCAGGCCCACCAGGGCCCGGCCCAGCGTGGTCTTGCCCGAACCGGATTCACCGATCACGCCGAAGGTCTCGCCGGGCATCACGTCGAAGCTGATGCCGTCGACGGCCTTGACCGTGGCCGCGCCGTCCTGTGTGGGGAAGCGGATGCACAAATCGCGCACTTGCAGCAGTGGCTGGGCGGCTGCGGTCATGCCACCACCCCCGGCAACTGCAGCTCGCCCGCCCGCATGCAACGGGCACTGTGGCCCGCAGACAACTGGGTTGCCACCTGCTCGCCGGCGCAGGCCGCCAGCGCGTGGTCGCAGCGGGCGCGGAAGCGGCAGCCGGGCGGCATCTCGCTGGGCGACGGCACCCGCCCGCGGATCGACGGCAAGGCCTCGCGGTGTTTGGCCAGCCGCGGCAGTGACCGCAGCAGGCCCGAGGTGTAGGGGTGGCGCGGGCGCATCAGCGCGTCGTCGACCGGCGCGTCTTCGACGATCTCGCCGGCATACATCGTCACCATGCGGGTGCAGACCTCGGCCACCACGCCCAGGTCGTGGGTGATGAACATCAGTGCGGTGCCGGCGCGGTCGCTCAGTTCACGCAGCAAGTCGGTGATCTGGGCCTGCACCGTCACGTCGAGCGCGGTGGTGGGCTCGTCGGCGATCAGCAGCTTGGGCTCGCAGATCAGCGCCATGGCGATCATCACCCGCTGGCGCATGCCGCCCGAAAACTGGTGCGGGTATTCATCGACCCGCCGCTGCGGCAGCGGGATGCCCACCCGGGCCAGCGCGTCGATGGCGCGTTCACGCGCTTCCTGGCGGCTGACCGGAAAGTGCGTGCGGTAGGCCTCGGCGATCTGCTCGCCGACGCTGAACACCGGGTCCAGCGCGGTCATCGGCTCCTGGAAGATCATCGCGATGTGGCGGCCGCGGATGGCCTGCATCTGCGGCTCGTTCAGGCGCGCCAGGTCCTGCCCCTCGAACAGGATCTGGCCATCGATGCGGGTGTGCGCCTCAGGCAGCAGGCGCAGCACCGACAGGCCGGTGACTGTCTTGCCGCAGCCGCTTTCGCCCACCACGCCCAGCCGCTCACCGGCGGCGATGTGGAAGTTGAGCTTGCGCGTGACGGCGATCTGGCCGCCGCCGGTGCGGAAGCTGATCGACAGGTCGCGCACCTCAAGCATGGTCAGTCCCGCCCGGCCGGCCCGACGGCACGCACAGCTCCCTCGGGGGCAACGAACACGGTGCGCCTGGGGTCGCCATGTCAGTAGACCTGCTGGCGGAACAGATCGACCGCATCCGTGTGTGACTGGGCCATGTAGCCCAGCACTTCATCACGCGTGTCGGTCATGATCTTGCGCATCAGCACCTCGGCCGCATCGGCCCGCCCGGCGCGGATGGCCACCAGCAGCTGCTCATAGTCGTGGAAGGTGTCGATGCGCCGCTCCGGGCGCACATAGTCGGGCGGTTGCGGTGTCATCCACAGCATGCGCCACAGGGCATCGTGCGGCAGGTCGCGGTAGGTGGTCTGGATCACCTTGGCGCTGGCGCAGGCTGTCAGCAGGCCGATGGCCACGCGGCCGGTGGCCTGGGCGAAGTCGAGCAGCGACGGCTTCTTCTGCGCTGCCAGCTTGCGCAGCTGGTCCAGCCGCGGGTCGACCTCGGCCAGGGCCGACTTGTCGGGGTTGCGGGCCAGGTAGCGCACCGCCAGGCCCAGCAGGGCGCAGCGCACGTTGAAGATGTCGGCCACATCGTTGAGCGCCAGCTCCACCACATAGGCGCCACGGCGCGGGCGGATCTCGACCAGGCCCTGGCGCTCCAGGATGCGCAAGGCATCGCGCACCGGGCCGCGGCTGAGCGCGAACATCTCGGCCACTGCCTGCTCGCCCACCCGCTGGCCGGGGGCATAGTGGCCCCGCAGGATGTCCTGCCCCAGCTGCTTGGCGATCTGCTCGCCGGTGGTGGCGGTGGCCACCTTGGCGGGCTGGGCCTGTTGGGTCGTCTTGGCCTGTTGGGCCGTCCTGGCCGCCTGCCTGCCCGCCGCCTTGGGTGTGCCGGCGGCTGTGGCGGTGAGGGCGGCGGCGCGGGGCATCGGCTGGGTGGGTTGGGGGGGTGTCCGGTCCATTCTAGGAACCGGGTCGCCTGCTGTGCACTGTCATTTGTTAACAATTTTTCAGTGCTTTCCCTGAGCAGCTTTGGCGCTGTGAGGCGTACTGTTGGCGCTTCCGCGTGCCAGGCCCTGGCACGCCCCAACACGCCCGCAGGACACCCCGCCCATGGCCATCCACCGCATCCAATCCCAAGTCACCGGCACGGTCTGGAAGCTGGAACGCCAGGCCGGCGCAGCCGTTGCCGAGGGCGACACCATCCTGATCATCGAGTCGATGAAGATGGAGATCCCGGTCGACGCGCCGGCCGGCGGCACGCTGCGTGAGCTGCTGGTCGGCGAGGGCGATGCCGTCACCGAAGGCCAGGTGCTGGCCGTGCTGGCCAGCTAGCCGCTTCAGGCCGCTTCGACGGCGAACGTCAGGCCGGCATGGGCCTGCAGCCGGTCGGTCAGCCGCTGGCCCATGGCCGACGCCGGGGTCCAGATGCCGCCCGGCGTGGTGCTGGCGTCCTGCAGCAGGCACATGGCCGACTCGGCAATCATCTTCGAGGTGCTGCCATAGCCCGGGTCGCGGTCGCCCTGCACGCCCAGGCGCAGGGTCTCGCCGTTGCGGCCGGTGGCGATGAACAGCACGTCGTAGAAGCCGGCCTCGCGCTCAGCGCGCGACGGGCCTTCACCCGGCTTGGGGCCGTCGTCGCTGGCCAGGCTCTTGTCGGCGGCCACGGCATCGGCAATCGCCTTGCCCTTGTCACCGGGGCCGGTGATCAGCATCTCGTCATAGACGAAGTCGGCACCCCAGGCCTGCTGCAGCAGGAAGTTGCTGCGGTGCACATTGCGGGTGTTGATGGCCGCCATCACGAAGGGCGCCACCCAGATGTCGGCGCCCAGCGCCTCGTCGACCATCGGCTTGTTGCCCGACGGCTGCTTCGGGCCGGTGAAGCCGGGCGTCAGCGCGAATGGATTGCGCAGCAGGTCCAGCACGCCGGGCTGGGTGGCTGCTGCGGCCATGGTGGCCTTCAGGCTGGCGGCGGTGCCGCCCGAGAACGTGCCCTTCATCTTGCGCACCCGGCCGCGCACCCGCGGCGCGGGCGCGCCGAAGCGCTGGACCATCTGGTCCTGCAGCATCAGCACGCCCAGGTCGAAGGGGATGGAGTCGAAGCCGCAGCTGAACACGATGCGTGCGCCGCTGGCCTGGGCCGCAGCATGGTGGGCGTCGATCATCTGGCGCATCCAGGCCGGCTCGCCGCACAGGTCGACATAGTCCACGCCGTGGGCGGCGCAGGCCTGCACCAGGGCGCTGCCGTACAGCTGGTAGGGGCCCACCGTGGTCAGCACCAGGCGGGTGCGGGCCATCAGCGCGGCCAGGCTGGCGGGGTCGGCGTTGTCGGTCACCACCAGCGGGGTGTTGGCGGGTGCGCCGACCTCGTCATGCACTTGTGCCAGCTTGTCCAGGCTGCGCCCGCCCATGGCCCAGCGCAGGCCGGCGCTGCCCCGGGCAAGCAGGTGTTCGATGACCAGCCGGCCGGTGAAGCCGGTGGCGCCGTGCACCACGATGTCGAATTCTTTCTGCATGGCTGGCCTTGTTGCGTGTAGGTGTGGAAGAGCGCGGATTCTCGCCGTGCCCGGCTGCAGCGCTGCAACGGCCGTGTGGGCGTTTCCGGCAATGGCGGGCGGCCGCGTCGGGGTTGAAGATGGCGGGCTTGTCAGGAGAGTGCATGTCGGACAGATTGGGCCAGGCGCTGCTGCAGGCCTGCACCAGCTTCAGCAACGCCACGGCGCTGCAGGCACCCGGGGCGCTGGTCACCTACCGCACGCTGGCCGACCAGGCCCGGGCGGCAGCTGCGCTGCTGCGCACGGCCGGGCTGCAGGCCGACGAGCCGGTGCTGGTGATGGTGTCGAACCAGCCTGGCGACATCGCCGCGCTGCTGGCAGTGTGGCTGGCCGGCGGTGTGGTGGTGGCCGTGCACCGCAGCACGCCGCCAGCGCTGTTGGCCGGGCTGCAGCAGCGCACCGGTGCCCGCCTGGGGCTGGACTGGCCCGATGCCGGCGCGGTGCCCGCCGTGCAGCACTGCGGCGACAAGCCGCCGCCGCTGCGCCCGCTGCTGGCGGGGGCTGCGTTCATCATCTTCACCTCGGGCTCCACCGGCGTGCCCAAGGGCGTGGTGCTGAGCCATGCGGCCTTCGGCGGCAAGCTGCAGCAGATCGACAGCCTGCTGCACTTCCAGCCCACCGACCGCACGCTGCTGGTGCTGAACCTGAGCTTCGGCTTCGGCCTGTGGGTGGCCCTGCTCACCCTGCTGCGTGGCGGCACGCTGGTGATGGCGCCCAGGTTCGACGCTGCCGACTTCCTGGCCACGCTGGCGGCACAGCGCATCAGCCTGGTGGGCCTGGTGCCCACGATGATGCGGGTGGTGCTGTCCGACCCCGCGCTGGGCCCGGCCATGGCCCAGGTGGCGCAGCAGGGCAGCCTGCGGCAGATCCTGATCGGCGGCGAGTTGCTGGGCCTGTCGCTGGCCGACACCCTGCGCCAGCGCTTTGCCGGCAGTGCGCTGATCGACATCTACGGCCTGACCGAAACCTCGACCTGCGACTTCTTCTCCTTCCCGGCTGACTATGCCCAGCGCCCCGGCTGCATCGGCCGGCCGTCGCCCCGGGTGCAGCACCGCATTGCCGATGCCAGTGGCCAGCCGGTGGCGCCCGGTGCCGTGGGCGAGCTGCAGCTGCGCAGCCCCTTCCTGCTGGCCGGCTACCTGGACGCGCCCGAGCTCACTGCCGCCGCCTTCCAGCAGGGCTGGTTCCGCACCGGCGACCTGGCGCGCCAGCATGCCGATGGCCTGGTCGAACTGATGGGCCGGCAGAAGGAGCTGATCAGCCGCGGCGGCCACAAGCTGACGCCGGTGGAGGTGGAGCAGGCGCTGAGCGCCCACCCCGACGTGGCCGCCGCCATGGTGGCGGGCGTGGCGGATGCGGTGCTGGGCGAGCGCATCCACGTGCTGGTGGTGCCGCGCAGCGGCAGTGTGGTGACGGTGGCCGCCCTGCGCCAGCACCTGGCGGGCCGGCTGGAGAAGTTCAAGCACCCCGACGCCTGGCACCTGGGCGATGCCCTGCCGCTGGGCCGCACCGGCAAGGCCGACCGCGGCGCCCTGGCCGCGCTGCTGGCCGCCGGCCAGACCCAGCCGCTGCCCCCATGACACCCCGCGCACGCCACACCATCCAGGACCATCCCATGCCCTTTTCCTTCATCACCTACTCTGTGGCCGACCATGTGGCCCAGCTCATCCTGAACCGGCCCGAGCGGCTGAACGCCCTGCATGCCGGCGCGCTGCAGGAGATCAACACCGCGATGGACCGCGCCGAGGCCGATGCCGAGGTGCGGGTGGTGGTGGTCAGCGGCGCCGGCCGGGCGTTCTCGTCGGGCTTCGACCTGAAGGCGCAGATGGAGCAGGCGCCTGCCGGCGACGCCGTGTGGCGCGGCATCCTCGACCTGGACTTCGACACCACGATGCGGTTCTGGAACAGCCCCAAGCCCACCATCGCCGCGGTGCACGGCGCCTGTCTGGCGGGGGCCTTCGAGCTGGCCATGGCCTGCGACATCACCATCGCCTGTGAAGACGCCACCTTCGGCGAGCCCGAGCTGAAGTTCGGCGCCGGCATCGTGACGCTGCTGCTGCCCTGGATGACCAGCCCCAAGCAGGCCAAGCGCATCATCCTGTCGGCCGATGACCGCATCCCCGCGCGCGAGGCCCTGGCCATGGGCCTGGTGAGCCGGGTGGTGGCACCCGGCACCCACCTGGCCGAGGCGCTGCGCACCGCGCGCGGCATCGCGCTGATGGACCCCAACCTGGTGGTGCAGACCAAGAAGGCGCTGAACCGCACCTACGACATCCAGGGCATGCCCACCGCGCTGCGCATGGCGCTGGACATCGACCACACGATCGAGAGCCACGGCTCGCCCGACAAGCGCGCCTTCATGGACATCGCACGCGAACGCGGCATGCGCGAGGCGATTGCCTGGCGCGACGCACGCTTTGCCAAGGCGCAGGACGGCGCCGGCTGATCGCCAGCGTGCCGGTGTCGCCTTTCAGGCTGGGCGCGCCGCGCGCCGCGTGTGCCGCAGCACCTGTCCGGCGCGTTCACCGGTCGGCTCGCCGTCGATCAGGCTCACCCTGCCGTTGACCAGCGTGGCGGCATAGCCTTCGGCGCGTTGCGTGTAGCGCGGCGCGCCACCGGGAAAGTCGTGCACGATGCGGGGCTGGTGCTCGCCGATGCGGGCCAGGTCGAAGACGTTGATGTCGGCGCGTTGCCCCGGCGCGATCAGGCCCCGGTCGGTGAGGCCCAACACCGCTGCGGGCGCCGACGTGAGCCTGCGCACGCCTTCCTGCAGCGTGTGGAGCCCGCACGTGCGCATCCAGTGCGACAGCACGAAGCTGGCCCAGCCGGCATCCATCACCTGCGTCACATGGGCCCCGGCGTCGCCCAGGCCGGGCAGCACGTTCGGGCTGGCGATGAACTGCGCCAGTGCGTCCATGTCGGGGTTGAACATCCGCAGGGTGAACAGCGCCATGCCCTGCGACTGCAGGCTCATCCGCAGGAAGGTGTGGGCCCAGTGCTCGCCTGCGGCCTCGGCCATGGCCAGCAACTGGTGGCTGCTGCCGGCGGCGTAGTCGGGCGACGCCCCGTCACCCAGCCAGTACACCCGCTCGATGCTCGCACCCAGCAGGTTGGGAAAGCCGTCGCGCCTGGCCTCGTCGACCAGGGCCTGGAACTGCGCCGGATCGGCCAGCACCGCCAGCCGCTGCGCCAGGGTCATGGGCTTGAGCCGGCGCCAGTGGGCCGCGCGGCTGGCGATCGGCATGCCCGCCTGCAGGCCGAACACCAGGCCCGAGCTGCGCACCTGGGCAATGGCGGTGACGTCGCGGCCGATGCACAGCGCTTCCAGATTCTGGCGCCGCTTCAGGGCCTCGCCGCCATTGCGGGCCAGCCCGTGGCTGAAGAGAACCCGGCTGCCGCCTTCGTCGGCCAGTGCACGCAACAGGGCGAACTCGGCGCCCACCACCTGCATCAGCGCGCCGCGCCGGCCCACGGCGCGGGCGATGTCCACGCATTCGGCAGCCGCAGCAAAGGTGCCGGGGATCGACCGGCCGTCGGGCAGCCTGTGGCCGGCAAAACGGTTCAATGAGCAGCCCATGGCGCCCTGGTCCACGGCCTCGCCCGCCATCTGCGCCATGCGGCGGCGTTCGTCATCGGTGGCCTGTTCGTCCACCGCCCGGTCGCCCATCACGTAGAAACGCAGTGCGCTGTGGCCCACCAGCCCGCACAGGTTGATGCCCGGGCGCAGGCGCTCGATGCTGTCGAGGTAGCCGCCGTAGTCCTCCCAGTCCCAGGGCAGGCCGCCGAGGATGGCCGCCCGTGTCCAGGTGGGTGTGCAGGTCGATGAAGCCGGGCGAGACCACCTGGCCCGTGGCGTCGATGCGCCGGTGCGCGCTGCCTGAGACATGGCCGACGGCGCTGATGCGGTCGCCGTCGATGACCACATCGCCGGCATAAGGGGTGCCGCCGCTGCCGTCGGCGATCAGGCCGCCGTGGATGAGGATGTCGTGTGCCATGGCGGGTCGCTTGTCTGCGTTGCACGTCACAACATCGTAGGCAGCAAGCCGCTGCGCAAGGTGGCACCTGCGTGACTTGTCTTGCGGCACGGCGGCCGCGGGCCGGGTCAGCCGAACAAGCCCTGGTGCTGGTCGCGCAGCAGGTTCTTCTGCACCTTGCCCATCGCATTGCGTGGCAGGTCATCCACCACGAACAGGTGCTTGGGCACCTTGAAGTTGGCGATGCTGGCCTTGAGCTGGCCGATCATTGCCGCCGGTGCCAGCGTGGCACCGGGCTGGGCCACCACCACCGCCACCACGCCTTCGCCGAAGTCGGGGTGCGGCACGCCGATCACCGCCGATTCGGCCACGCCCGGCATGTCGTTCAGGAAGCCCTCGATCTCGGCCGGGTAGATGTTGTATCCGCCGCTGATGATCAGGTCCTTGCTGCGGCCGACGATGGTGACGTAGCCGTCAGCCTCCACCTTGCCCACGTCGCCGGTCTTGAACCACTTCTGCCCCTGTGCGTCGGTCGTGAATTCCTCGGCCGTCTTCTCCGGCAAACGCCAGTAGCCGGCGAACACGTTGGGGCCGCGCACCTGGATGTGGCCGATGCTGTCGGCGGGGCAGGCCGCGCCGGTATCGTCGATCACCCGCAGCTGCACGCCCGGCAGGGCGGGGCCGACGGTGCCGCGCCGGCGCGGGCCGTGCTGCGGCCGGCAGGGGTTGCTGGTCAGCATCACCGTCTCGCTCATGCCGTAGCGCTCCAGCAGCACATGGCCGGTGCGCGCGGTCCAGCTGTCGAAGGTCTCCACCAGCAGCGGGGCCGAGCCGCTGATGAACAGCCGCATGGTCGTGACCGCCTCACGCGTGAGCGTGGGCTCGGCCAGCATGCGCACATACAGCGTGGGCACGCCCATCATCACCGTGGCGCCAGCCATGCGGGCGATGGCAGCCTTGGGGTCGAACTTGCCGAACCACACCATCTTGCTGCCATTGAGCAGCGCACCGTGGCTGGCCACGAACAGGCCGTGCACATGGAAGATCGGCAGCGCGTGGATCAGCACGTCATCCGGCTGCCAGCCCCAGTGGTCTTTCAGCGTCAACGCATTGCTCAGCAGATTGCCATGGCTCAACATCGCGCCCTTGCTGCGCCCGGTGGTGCCGCTGGTGTAGAGGATGGCCGCCAGGTCATCGGCCTGCACCACGGCCGGCGCGTGCTGGTCGGGCATTGCGGCGGCACGTTCCAGCAGCGTGCCGTCACGCGCTTCGCCCAGCGTGAACACATGGCCGGTGCCGGCAGAAAACGCGATGCGGCTGACCCAGGCAAAGTTCTTGGGCGCACACACCACCACCGCCGGCTCGGCATTGCCGATGAAGTAGCCGATCTCGGCGGCCTGGTAGGCAGTGTTAAGCGGCAAGAAGACATAACCCGCCCGCAGCACGGCCAGGTAGAGCATCAGCGCTTCCACGCTCTTCTCGGTTTGCACAGCCACCCGGCTGCCGGCGGGCAGGCCCAGGCTGTGCAGCAGGTTGGCCAGCATGGCCGTGCCGCGTTCCAGGTCGGCCCAGCTGTAGTGCGCGCCGGCACCGGGGCCGTCGGCCACCTCGATGGCGGTGGCCGCCAGGTCGGCCGGAAAGGCAGCGCGCAGCGCGACGAAGAGGTTGTGGTTGCAGGTGGTCATGGGCAGGTGCTGGCGATCAAGCGGCCGCGGCGGAACCGGCGTTGCCGGGCCGCTGGCGGCGTCCCCTTTGCGGGAAGCGCCGCAGGCGCTTCGGGGGCTTAGTCAAGTTTGGCACCCGACCCCTTGACGACTTCGGCCCAGCGCTTGATCTCGCTGCCGACGAAGCGGCCGAAGTCGGGCCCCCACAGGTTGGGCGGGTTGGCGCCCAGGCTGGCCCAGGTGGCCTTCAATTCGTCGCTGCCCAGCGCCTTCTTCAGCTCAGCGGTCATCGCGTCGATGGCAGCCTGCGGCGTGCCCTTGGGCGCCCACAGGCCATACCAGGTGGCCACCTGGTAGGTGGGCACGCCACCTTCGGCGCTGGTGGGCACGTCGGGGAAGCCCGGCGCGCGGGTGGGCGACGCCACTGCCAGCGCCTTGATACGGCCGTTCTTGATGTGCGCCGCCGACGAGCCCAGGCCGTCGAACATCAGGTCCACTTGGCCGGCGATCAGGTCTTGCAGCGCCGGGCCGGCGCCGCGGTAGGGGATGTGGGTGATGAAGGTCTGGGTCTGCAGCTTGAACAGCTCGCCGGCCAGGTGGTGGCTGGTGCCGTTGCCGGCCGAGCCGTAGTTCAGCCTGGCGGGGTTCTTGCGCAGGTAGTCCAGCAGGCCCTTCAGGTCGGTGGCCGGCACCTTCTGCGGGTTGACCACGATGACCTGGGGCACGCTGCTGACCAGGCCGACGGGGATGAAATCGCTCTCGATGTTGTAGTCGAGCTTGGGGTACATCGACGGCGCGATGGCATGGTGCACCGCGCCCATGAAAAAGGTGTAGCCGTCGGGCGCTGCACGGGCGGCCAGCCCGGCGCCCAGCGTGCCGCCGGCACCACCCTTGTTGTCGATGATGAACTGCTTGCCGCTGGCCTTGGCCATGGTGGCAAACAGCGGACGCGCAAAGGCGTCGGTGCCGCCGCCGGCCGGGAAGGGCACGACGATGTTCACTGGTTTGGTGGGCCAGGCCTGGGTCTGGGCCTGGACCATCGGCCAGTGGGATGCCAGGGCCAGAGCGGCGGCGCTGGCCAGCCATGCGCGGCGGGAGGTGGGGGTGGTCATGGGGCGGTCTCTGTTCGGTTGTGGCGGGCGGCAATGCGCGCTCTTCCTGCATGGTGCCGCCAGAGCTGGGCCCGCAGGGCGCGGGAATGTACCACCCGGTGCTGCGAAAAAGTGTCGCGGCGGGCCCCATGCGTGCCCACGCCGATGCCCCTGCGTCCGGGCTGACGACAGGGCCGGGTCTGGCCCTGGATCGGCCGGAGCAGCCGTGTCTTCAGCTGGCGGGCAGGGGGCTCAGCCGGCCTTGCCCGCCAGCGCCTGCCGGCGCCTGTAGATGGTGTTGCGGCTGATGCCCAGCGCCTTGGCGGTGGCCGAGACATTGCCGTCCAGCGCTGCCAGCGTGCGCTCGATGGCCTGGCATTCCAGCGTGCGCAGGCTGGCCGGCATGGGCATGGGCATGGCCTGGGCCAGGCTGCTGCTGCGCAGGTCGCGGCCCAGCAACTTGTGTGCGCCGTCTTGCGCGGCAACGCCCTCGAAGCGGGCCATCACCTGCAGGCCCACATGGGTCTGCATCTCCACCAGGTCGGCGCGCTGGCGTGCGGGCTGGGCAAACAGGCCATGCAGGCGCCGGTCGAACAGGGCGCCGAAGGCCATGCCCTGCAAGGCTGTGCGCGGCGTGCACAGCAGCCGTGCCGCCTGGCGGTTGGCGCCGGTCACCAGGCCGCTGGCGTCCACCTGCAGCAGGCCCTCCATCGGCGTGCCCAGCAGCTCTTGCCGTGGGTGGAAGTGCACCAGCAGCCGGTCGGGCCCCGGTGCGAACAAGCTGTTCTCGATGGCTGCCGCAGCATCCATCACCAGCGAGAACACGTCGAACCCCGGCACCTGGTCGTAGCTGGTGATGTCCAGCGCGCCCAGCCGGCGGCCGTCGGGTGCGTCGATCGGCGCGGCCACGCAGAAAAACGGCCGCACGTTGTCGAAGAAGTGGGCGTCGCGCCCCACCAGGTAGGGCATGCCCTCGGCCAGCGCGATGGCGGGCGCGTTGGTGCCCACGCAGCGCTCCGACAGGTTCACGCCCTTGCGGGTGGCATGCAGCAGGATGGTGGGCGTGGCCGCCTCGTGGCACAGCCGGTCGATCACCACGCCACGGGCGTTGAACATCAGCACCGCGCTGCCGGTGCCGCGCAGCGCCTGGGCCAGGCGCTCGGTCTCGGGGCGGGCGGCATGCACCAGCGTGCCGTGTTCGTCGTCCAGCGTGGACAGCAGCGAGCGCGACACCAGTTCGAAGCTGATGCGTTCGTTCTCTCGCATCCCGGCGTCGCGGCAGCGCTGCCAAGAACGCAGCAGCGGCGCCTCGTCCTCGCGCGGCAGGATCCATGGGCTGATGCGGTAGTGGCCGCGCACGGTCTGCAACCGGGCTTGCAGTTCAGGTGTGCTGATCATGGGCTGTCCTGTGGATGGCATGCGGCCCGGCTGGTGGTGTTGCAGTGTGCAACACCGCCTTGCCCGCCGGGTGTGTGCTGGCGTGCCGCCCGCACTGTAGACAGTGCAACCAGCCCAGGCGCATTAGGGAAAGCCCGGGACGGGACTACCCGCAACGCATGGACAGCAGTCACACAAACCACCACTATTGGGCTCCGGGAAACATTTCCGCAGGCCGTGGCAGCACGGACCATCCACTCAGAGGAGACAACGCCCATGAAGATCACCCGATGGTTGGCCGCTGGTGCGGCCCTGGCATCGCTGGCGGCAACGCCGGTGCATGCGCAGTCCGACGCCGCACTGAAAGCCGACGCCGCCACGCCCGGCGACGTGCTCACTTACGGCATGGGCTACAACAACCAGCGCTACAGCCCGCTCAAGCAGATCAACAGCGGCAATGCCGCCAAGTTGCAGCCGGCCTGGAGCTACAGCCTGAACAACCCGCAGAGCCAGGAAAGCCAGCCCATCATCCATGACGGGGTGATGTACGTCACCACCTTCAACAGCACGGTCGCGCTCAACCCGCTCACCGGCAAGCAGCTCTGGAAGCAGGAAATCGAGCTGCCGCAGGACGTGTTCAAGTACGCCTGCTGCGGCATCCTGAACCGTGGCGCCGCCATCTATGACGGCAAGCTGTTCCGTGCCACGCTCGATGCGCATGTCATGGCGATGGACGCCAAGACCGGCAAGACGCTGTGGAAAGTGAAGGCTGCCAACTACCAGGACGGCATCGCCATGACCAGCGCGCCGCTGGTGGCCAACGGTGTGCTGATCACCGGCATGGCCGGTGGTGAATACGGCACCCGCGGCTTCATCGACGGCTGGGACCCGGCCACCGGCAAGAACCTGTGGAAGTTCTACACCACCGCCGCACCGGGCGAAAAGGGTGGCGACACCTGGCCCGCTGACACCCACCAGAAGGGCGGCGCGCCCACCTGGCTGACCGGCGCCTACGACCCGGACCTGGACCTGGTGTACTGGGGCACCGGCAACGGCGGCCCCTGGAACCCGCAGGTGCGCCTGGGCGACAACCTCTACATCTGTTCGGTGGTGGCCATCCGGCCGAAGACCGGCGAGCTGGTCTGGCACTACCAGTTCAGCCCGAACGACCCGTATGACTATGACGCCACCGAGGTGGGTATGCTGGTCGACATCAAGATCGACGGCAAGCCGCGCAAGGTGCTGGCCCAGGCCAACCGCAACGGCTTCTTCTACGTGCTCGACCGCAGCAACGGCAAGCTGCTGGCTGCCAACCCGTACGTGAAGGTCAACTGGGCCGACAAGATCGACCTGGCCACCGGTCGCCCGGTGGACAGCCAGCAGACCAAGAACGTGCGCGCCGGTGGCGACGAGATGATCTGGCCGTCGGTGCTGGGCGGCAAGAACTGGCAGCCCATGAGCTGGAACCCGGCCACCGGCCTGGCGTATGCCAACACGCTGAACGTTGCCTGGCCGTACCAGCTGGCCAAGCCCGAGTACAAGCGGGGCGAGTGGTACCTGGGCATCAACTTCCGCGGCGTGATGATGCCCAAGGACCAGCCTCACGGCTACCTGAGCGCCATCGACCCGATGACCGGCAAGAGCAAGTGGCAGATGGCCTGGCCCGGCCAGCCCAGCATGGCGGGCACCATGTCGACCGCCGGCAACCTGGTGTTCACCGGCGCGGCCACCGGCGAGTTCATGGCGGTGGATGCCAGCAACGGCAAGAAGCTCTATGAGTTCAACGTCGGCACCGGCATCATCGGCCTGCCCGTCACCTGGGAGCACAAGGGCAAGCAGTACGTCACCATCACCGCAGGCGCTGGCGGCGTGTGGGCGCTGTTGGGCGACGAGCGCATGGCGGCCACCCCGGCCGGTGGCTCGGTCTGGACCTTCGCCCTGAAATGACCTTGTCCCTGCATGTCCGCAGCGCGCTGCTGTTGCTCGCGCTGCCGGTCGCTTCGCTGGCGCAGGCCGCCAGCGGGCGGTTCGAGACGGCGCAGATCGATGCCGGGCGCGAGCAGTACAACCGCACCTGCGCCCAGTGCCATGGCCGCAACATGGTCAACGCCGGCACCACGGTCTATGACCTGCGCAAGTTTCCGGTCGACCAGCCCGACCGTTTCCACCAGAGCGTCGCCAACGGCAAGGGCAACATGCCATCGTTCAAGGAGGCGCTGACACCCGAGCAGGTGGCGGTGTTGTGGGCCTTCGTGGGCAGCCGCGGCGGCAAGGAAAACTAGCATGCGGCGTTTCGCCATTTGCGCTGCCGGCCTGCTGTCCAGCAGCGCCGCGCTGGCACAGCCAGCGCCGTTGACGGTGTGCGTGACGGCCGACAACCCGCCGCTGTCGCACATGGTGGCCGGCCAGCCGCGCGGCCTGGATCTGCGCATCGCCCAGGCAGCCGCCAGCGCGATGGGCCGGCCGCTGAAGGTGGTGCCGTTCGAGTCGGCGTACGAGAAGGAAAGCACGCTCACCCATGAGGTGGCTGCCCTGCTGGCTGCCGGCGTGTGTGATGCGGTCAGCGGTTTTCCGCTGGTGGCGGGCGAGTTCGGCCCACCCACCCGGGTGTCGTCGCGCACGCCGGATTACCCGGGCGCCAAACGCAAGCGCGAGCGGCCGTACATCACGCTGCAGCCACTGGCACCCAGCCGCGGCTACATCAGTGCGGCGCTGGGTGTGGTGCTGCTGCCCGGCGCGCCGCCCATGGCCAGCCTGAACGACCTGGGCGAGCGCAAGCTGGGTGCGGTGGTCGGCACGATGGGCGGCGCGGTGGCCATGGGCTGGAAGTTCGGCGCATTGCGCAACCGGGTGGTCACCTTGAACCAGACCGAAAGCCCGCTGGATGAAATGGCCGCACCGCCCGCCGGCGCGGCACGGCGTTTCGACGCCTTGTTGATGCCGATGGCGCTGTTCGACGGCTGGCGGGTGCAGCATCCCGGCGCCACCCTGGTGGCCGCCGGCTGGCGCCGCCCCCTGGGCATGAACCTGGGCTTCGTCACGCTGGCGTCCGATGCCACGGTGCGCCCGGCGCTGGATGCAGCCATCAGCCAGGCCCTGGCCGACGGCAGCCTGGCACGCTGGGCAGCGGAGGAAGGCGTGACCTGGTCACCGCCCGAGGCGCCCGATGTGGGGCGCGGCCCCAGCCTGCTGCAGCTGATGTCGGACTGAGAGCCTGTGAATTTTTCGCTCATGCCCGCTCGACACGCCAAAACCGCCCTGCTCGTCGTTGCAAATGCTCGCCATAGCCCAGCCTAAGCCTGTGCTTTGCGCCTAGATCAGGCCGCTTTTGGCGCGCCGATCGGGCACGATCGAAATTTTCACAGGCTCTGAGCCCGCGCTGCGCATGCCGGAAGGCGTTCGCTGGCTGGCGAAGGGCTGGCGGCGATAGAAGCCGGCTGGCATTTGCCCGGCACCGCCTGTTGCCGGGTGACCAGGCAGCCGGCCTGGTTCAGCGCCA
This sequence comes from Aquabacterium sp., assembly GCA_029865965.1. Lineage (GTDB taxonomy): Bacteria > Pseudomonadota > Gammaproteobacteria > Burkholderiales > Burkholderiaceae_C > Pseudaquabacterium. Next base: position 5,818 of record JARXAJ010000164.1, on the reverse strand, counting down.
TGGCCGCGCCGGCCGCTGCAGCCAGGCTGGCCAGCAGGGTGTCTTCGGCCTGGGTGCGCACGTCGGCCAGCATCGGCAGGGCGGTGGCCGAGGCCGTGCCCACCAGGGCGATGCCGGCAAGCTGTTCGATCAGGGTGAAGCCGCGGGGCCGGGGTCGCATGGTGCGGGGGCAGGGATGGGGCAGGGGTTGGGGCAGGGGTTGGGACAGTTAGGCCCGAGTGTGGCGCTGCCGTGCCTGCCTGGCCATCCCGGGTCTGCGCGGGGCATGTTGCCGCAGACTTGGCCAGGCGGGTGGTCTCATTCCACCGCGATCTTCAGGAACAGGTCGCGGTCGGGCGAGAAGTTGGCATGCAGCGGCAGCAGGGCGCCGCCCAGTGCCCGTGCGTCCGACCCGATGGTGCCGGGCAGCAGGGCGGGGCGCGTCACGCCTTCCCAGCTGTAGCTGTCCAGTGCCCGGTGCAGGCTGTCGACCAGCGCTGCCTGCAGGCTGCGGCTGAACGAGCCGTCGACGATCACGCTTTCCAGGTCGAGCAGGCAGGCGGCGTTGTTCACCGCCAGCGCCACCGCGGCGGCGGCGTCGGCCAGCCAGGCCTGGGTGTGCGGCAGCCAGGGCGCTTGCAGGGCGCGGTCGTCGGCCACAGCGGCGGTGTCCAGCCCCTGCTGGCGGTACAGCGCCTCCAGGTTGGCCAGCGATGCCACGCTGAGCAGCTGCGCCGGCGGCCCGGCGTTGCTGCCACCAGCGCCTGCGTGCCCGGCCAGGCCCATCGGCAGCGAGCCGATGGCGCCGGCATTGCCGTGCAGGCCGGCACGCAGGTGGCTGTCGAGCACCAGGCCGCCGCCGATGAAGGTGTCGACGAACACATACAAAAAACTCTGCACGCTGCGCCCGCGCCCGGCCACCAGCTCGGCCACGCAGGCGGCGGCGGTGTCCTTGATCAGGCTGACCGGCAGGTCGGTCAGCGCCGCCACATCAGCGCGCAGGTTGGTCTGCGGCCAGCGCGCTGCCACGGCGGGCGGCATGTCCAGCAGGGTCTGCCAGCCGCCCAGGCTGAGCGGCGCGGCGATGCCCACGCCCTGCACCCGGTCAAACGCATCGTCGCTGAGCTGGCTGCGGATCTCGGCCAGCCGCGCACCGATCTCGGCCAGCAACTGGCCCGGGTCGGGATAGCGGTAGTCCAGCGCCCAGCGCTGGCGCACCGCACCGGTGAAGTCGACCAGCAACACGCCCATGCTGCGCCGGCCCACCTTGATGCCGATGGCCAGCGCGCCGTCGGGGTTCAGCCGCAGCGGCACGGCCGGCTGGCCCACCTTGCCGCGCTGGGGTTCGCCGCGCAGCAGCAGGCCGTCGGCTTCCAGCCGCTTGGTGATCAGGCTGACCGTCTGCGCGGTGAGCTGGGTGACGCGGGCGATCTCGGCGCCGGGCAGGGCGCCGTGCAGGCGGATGGCCTGCAGCACCACCCGCTCGTTGTACTGGCGCAGCCCGCCCTGGCTGGAGCCGCGGGGCTTGAGCCGGTTGGGCGGTGGCGCTGGGTCGGTGGCGGCTTGCATCGGCATGGGGCTCGGGGTCAGGCCAGGCAATCGGCGGGGATCTTTTCGGGTGGCATGGCGCCGGTCATCACCGCCACGGTGTCGCTCATGCTGATTTTCTTCGGGTTCAGCACGGCGGCGCGCCGGCCCAGGCGGGCCACGTGGATGCGGTCGGCGATCTCGAAAACATGCGGCATGTTGTGGCTGATCAGGATCACCGGCAGGCCCTTGTCGCGCACCCGGCGGATGAGCTCCAGCACCATGTTGCCTTCCTTCACGCCCAGTGCGGCGGTGGGTTCGTCCAGGATGACCACATGCTCTGCAAAGGCCGCCGCGCGCGCCACCGCCACGCACTGGCGCTGGCCGCCCGACAGCGTTTCCACCGTCTGGGTCATCGAGCGGATGCCCACCTTCAGGTCGGCCATGCGGGCGGTGGCGGTCTCCAGCATCTGCTGCTTGTCCATCATGCGCAGCACGCTGCCCAACAAGCCGGTACGGCGGATCTCGCGGCCCAGGAACAGGTTCTCGGCAATCGTCATCGCCGGGGCCACGGCCAGATCCTGGTAACAGCATTCGATGCCGGCATGGCGGGCGTCGATCGGGCTCTTGAACTTCACCGGCTTGCCGTCCAGCAGGATCTCGCCGGCGTCGGGGACGGTGGCGCCCGACAGCGCCTTGATCAGGCTGGACTTGCCGGCGCCGTTGTCGCCGATCACCGCCAGGATCTCGCCGGCGCGCAGTTCGAAATCAGCGCCGTCGAGCGCGGTGACCTGGCCGTAGCGCTTGACCAGGCCGGTGGCCTGCAGCACGAGTTTGTGGGAAGTCATGGGGTTCCGTTCGAGGGAGAGCCGGTCGGCGCCGGGCCGCGCCAAGGCGACCGGCACCCCCGTGGGGGATGGCTTCGGTACCCCGAAGCCGGGGGGCTGACATCTAACGTGGACCCTTGCGGGACAACTGATCGACAGCGACCGCTGCGATCACCAGGATGCCGGTGATCAGCACCTGGTAGACCGAGGCCACGCCCATCAGCGTGAGGCCGTTGCGCAGCACGCCCACCACCACTGCGCCCACCAGGGTGCCCAGGATGACGCCGCGCCCGCCGAACAGGCTGGTGCCGCCCAGCACCACGGCGGTGATGGCGTCCAGGTTCTCGGTCTGGCCGGCATTGGGGTCGCCCACGCCGGTGCGGGCCACGCTCAGCAGGCTGGCGATGCCGTAGAACACGCCGGCCAGCACGTACACGCCCAGCAGCACCCGGTCGGTGGGGATGCCCACCAGGCGGGTGGCCTCGGCGTTGTTGCCCACGGCATAGACATGCCGTCCGGCGGCGGTTTCGCGCAGCCAGAACCACACGCCCAGGTACAGCAGGATCATCAGCACCACGCCGTAGCCGACCTCGGTGCCGCCGACGGAGAACGTGCCGCCCAGCCAGGTCATGGCGGCGGGCACGTCGGTCACTGTCTGCGCATTGGAATAGAGCTGGGTGATGGCGAATGCGATGTTCAGCGTGCCCAGGGTCACGATGAACGGCGGCAGCTTCACCCGGGTGACCAGCAGGCCGTTGACCAGGCCGAACAGCGCAGTGACGCCCACCCCGCACAGGATGGCCAGCGGCGCGGGCAGGCCCAGGTCTTGTGCGAACTTGGTCATCACGATGCTGCCCAGGGCCATCACCATGCCGCACGACAAGTCGATGCCCGCCGTCAGCACGATCAATGTCTGGCCGATGGCGATCACCCCCACCACCATCACCTGCTGCAGCACCAGGCTGAGATTGGCGCCGGTCAGGAAGCGGTCGCTCTGGGTGGCGAAAAAAGCGCAGGCGATCACCAGCGCGATGAACGGCCCGAGTTGGCCGATGGGAGGACGCTTCATGGCAAGGCCTTCACGCAAGTGTTTGGGCGGGTTGCGGGCAAGCAACCCGCTGGCGCGCACAGCGCGCCTGTCAAGCAGCCGCCGTGGATCCGGCTCTGCCGGGCCACCGGGGGCGCCCCCCCTGGGAGGGGCGCCGAAGGCGCTACGGGCGGGTTACTTTTTCCCCCAGCACAGATCGGTACCCGTCTTCACGTCCTTGCTCTCCACACCGGGCATCGGCTTGGCCGAGATCAGCGTGACGCCGGTGTCGGTGTAGCCGCTCACCTTCTTGCCGGTCTTGGCGTACGCGACGCCGGCGTCCACGCCCAGCGCAGCCATCTTCAGCGGGTATTGCTGGCTGGTCGCGGCGATGACGCCGGCGCCCACGTCCTTGATGCCGTCGCAGCCGCCGTCGACCGAGACGATGATCACGCCCTGGTCCTTGCCGGCCTTCTTCATCGCGTTGTGGGCACCGGCGGCGGCGGGCTCGTTGATGGTGTAGACGATGTTCACGTCACCGGCCTTCTGCAGGCAGTTCTCCATCGCCGTCTGGCCCTTCGCGCGGTCGCCGAAGCTGTCGGCCATGCACACCACCTCGGCGGCCTTGCCCAATTCATTGCTCTTGGCGTCGGGTGCGGCCAGGCCGAAGCCCTTCAGGAAGCCGTTGTGCCGCTGCGCGCCCACCGGGTGGCCGGGGAACAGGTCGAGCGTGACGATGCGCGCCGGTTTGCCCGGCGCCGCTGCCGTCAGCGCCGCCCGGGCGTACTGGCCGATCAGCACGCCGGCCTGGTAGTTGTCGGTGGCAAACAGGGCGTCGGTGGCATCTGCCGGGTCGGTGGGGCTGTCGAGTGCAATCACCATCACGCCCTTGTCGCGCGCCTTCTTCAGCGACGGCACGATGGCCTTGCTGTCGCTGGGCGTGATCAGGATGGTCTTGGCGCCGGCGGCGATCATGTTCTCCATCGCTGTCACCTGGCCGGCGTTGTCGCCGTCGGTCTTGCCGGCGCCGCTGAGCAGCTTGGCCCCCTTGGCCTTGGCGGCTTCTGCAGCGCCTTCCTTCATCTTCACGAAGAAGGGGTTGGTCTCGGTCTTGGTGATCAGGCCGATGACCGGCTGGGCCTGGGCAAAGGCGGTGCCGGCAGCCAGGGCCAGGGCAGTGGCAAGAAGAGGGGTGCGCATGGGGGCGTCTCCGGTCGCGGTGGTGGTGGTGTCGGTGGTGTCGGTGATGTCGGTGGTGGGCACCTCGTCGGGCGCTGCTGCCGTTGGGGAATCAACGGATGGCGCCATTCTGGGCACCAGGTTTAAATAAATCAAGTTGATTGACTAATTGAAAACCCGAAGGAGAGCGGTGATGTTCATCGTCTGTGGTGAAGCCTTGTTCGATGTGTTTGCCACCGGCAGCACGCCCACCGGCATCGGTTTCGACGGCCGCATCGGCGGCAGCCCGTTCAATGTGGCGCTGGGCCTGGCGCGGCTGGGCCAGCCGGTGGGGTTCTGTGGTGGCATCGGCAGAGGCTTTGCCGGTGAGCGGCTGATGCAGGCCCTGGCCGACGAGGGCATCGACGCGCGTGCCGTGGCCCGGGTGGACGCGCCGACCACGCTGAGCCTGGTGGGTCTGGATGCGCAGGGTGTGCCGTCCTATGCCTTCTATGGCCACGGCGGTGCCGACCGGCAACTGCGCGCCGAACACCTGGCCGCCATTCCGCCGCAGGCGAACTGCTTCCACTTCGGCAGTTATGCGATGGTGGTGCAGCCGGTGGGCGCCACCCAGCGCGCGCTGGTCGAGCGGGAGCACCAGCACAGTGTGATCAGCTACGACCCCAACATCCGCGCCAATGTCGAGCCCGACCTGGACCTGTGGCGCGCCACGTTGCAGTGGATGGTGCCGCGCACCCATCTGCTGAAGGTCAGCGACGAGGACCTGGGCCTGCTGTACCCGGGGCGATCGATCGAACAGTGGGCCGCCGATGCGTTGGCCGCCGGCACACCGTTGGTGGTGGTGACACGTGGTGGCGAAGGGGCGGTCGGCTTCACAGCCCGCGGCAGCGTGGTGGTGCCACCGGTGCGGGTGACGGTGGCCGACACCGTGGGCGCCGGTGACACCTTCCAGGCCGCGCTGCTGACCTGGGCCGCCGAGACGGGCCGCCTGTCACCTGCCGCGCTGGCCCAGATCGACAACCCGACGTTGGTCGAGGCTCTGGGCTTTGCCGCACGCGCTGCTGCAATCACCTGCAGCCGTCGAGGCGCCGACCTGCCGCGCAGGGTTGAGCTGGGATGAGGGGCGGGTTGGGGCTCTTTGCTGCCCTTTGCTGTTGTTGCTGAAAGCCGGCGTTCGACGGCCTGAGCGATCGCGCCGGGCCGGGCGGGCCTGTTCTGCTCCATGCCAGCGGCCAGTGGCCGCTGGCGTTCGCCAGGCACAAACAGTCCACTGGACTGT
>JARXAJ010000278.1 GCA_029865965.1 Aquabacterium sp. | reverse complement strand
CAGCAGCCCTGCGCCCAGCTGGGCCAGCGCGCCGCCACCGTGCTGCAGCACCCGGGCGATGGCCAGGGCGGGGAAGCGCTCGGCGCGGGTGGCGTTCAGCGTGGCCAGCGACACCAGGCCCAGCGCGCCCACCGCCGCCGGCAGCCACAACGGCCAGGCCTGGCCCGACAGGGCGGCCCAGGCGATGCCCCCTATGGCGGCCAGCGCCGTGCTGGCCAGCAGCAGGCGCTGGCACAGGGCGCGCAGGGCGACAGCGTCGGCATCGTCGTTGGCCAGCGGCAGGGCAAATTCATAGCGCGCGCAAGCCACCACGGCGGCATTGGCGGCCACGGCGGCAAACAGGTGGTAGACGCCGAACTCGGCCGGGCTGTAGAGCCGCGTCAGCCAGGGCCCCAGCAGCAGCGGCAGCGCCTGCGCCAGCAAGCCGCCGGCCAGCAGGGTGAGCACCGCGCGGCGCATCGGTGTGGGCGGTGGCGCGGTCAGGCAGCTACCGATGCCGGTGCCGGTGCCGGTGCCGATGCCGTAGCCACGGCGCAGGCCTGGGCCAAGGCGGTGACCACACGGTCCTGGTCGGCGTCGGTCAGGTCGGCGCTCATCGGCAGGCTCAGCACGCGTTGGCCAGCGGCAATGCTGTGCGGGTTGCAGTCGGGGCAGCAGTCAGCCGCATAAGCGGGCTGGTGGTGCAACGGCTTGGGGTAGTGCACGGCGGTGGGCACGCCGGCAGCTTGCAGGGCCTTCTGCACCACCGGGCGGTTGTCGACCATCACGGTGTACTGGGCCCAAACGCAATCGCGGTCGGGACGCACGGCCAGCAGTTGCACCGGCGCGCCGCTGGCGGCGATCAGCCGGCTGTAACGCGCGGCCAGGGCCTGGCGGCGCTGCAGTTCCCAGCTGAAACGCGGCAGCTTGGCCAGCACCACGGCGCACTGCAGCGTGTCCATGCGCCCACCCACGCCCACGCGGGTGTGGTGGTAGCGGCCGCTCTGGCCGTGCACGCGGATTTCGCGCGCGGCCTGGGCAATGGCCGCATCGCTGGTGAACAGCGCGCCGCCGTCGCCATAACAGCCCAGCGGCTTGCTGGGGAAGAAGCTGGTGGCGGCGATGGTGCTCACATTGCAGCTGGGATTGCCACGGTAGACCGCGCCGAAGCTCTGCGCAGCGTCTTCGATGACGACGAGCCCATGCCGCTGCGCGATGGTGTTGACCGCGTCCATGTCGGCCACCTGGCCATACAGGCTGACCGGCATGATGGCCCGGGTGCGCGGCGTCACCTTGGCTTCGATCAGGCTGACATCGATGTTGCAGGTGTCGGGCTCGATGTCCACGTACACCGGCTTGCCGCCCAGCAGCACGATCACCTCGGCGGTGGCGGCAAAGGTGAAGGGCGTGGTGATGACCTCGTCGCCCGGCTTCAGGCCGGTGGCCATCAGCGCGATCAGCAGCGCCTCGGTGCCGCTGGCCACGGCCACGCAGTGGGCAGCACCGGTGCGGTCGGCCAGGGCCTGCTCCATCTCGGCCACTTCGGGGCCCATGATGTACTGGCCATGGTCGAGCACGCGCTGGATGCGGGCGTCGATGTCGGCCTTCAGCGCGGTGTATTGGGTCTTGAGGTCGGTGAATTGCATGGGGGGTTCAGTCGATCAGCGTGAGCACATCACCGGCCAGGCGGTAGCGCTCACCAGTGGCCGGGCAGGTGGCCTGGCCGTCGCCGCTGGCGGGCAGCGCCAGCCGCTCGCCATGCCGGCTCATCCAGCCGATGCGCTGCGCCGGCACGCCGACCACCAGCGCAAACGCCGGCACATCCCGGCTGACGACGGCGCCGGCACCCACGAACGCAAATGCGCCCACCGTGGTGCCACACACGATGGTGCAGTTGGCGCCCAGCGTGGCGCCGCGCTGCACCAGCGTGCGCCGGTACTCGGCCTTGCGCACCACCGCAGCCCGCGGGTTGTGCACATTGGTGAACACCATGCTGGGGCCGCAGAACACGTCGTCTTCCAGCGTCACCGCGTCGTACACGCTGACGTTGTTCTGGATCTTGACGTTGTCGCCGATGGCCACGTCGTTGCCCACGTACACGCCCTGGCCGAAGCTGCAGCCGCGGCCGATGCGCGCGCCGCCGCTGATGTGCACCCAGTGCCACACCCGGCAGCCCGCGCCCAGCTGCGCACCGTCGTCAACGATGGCGCTGGGGTGGATGGTGGTGGCTGCCGTCATGGTGTCGTCAATACTCCAGCGGCAGGTTGACCTTGGCGCCGTCACGCGCCGAGCGGTACATCGCAATCAGCAGTTCAAGCGACTTCAAGCCCTCGCGGCCATCGGTCTCGGGCTCGCACTCGCCGCGCAGCGTGCGGATCACGTTGTCGTAGTACAGCGGGTGGCCCAGGCCGTAGACCGACGTGGTCTGGTAGCTGGCGTCGTCCAGGCCGGCGTCCATGGCATGCGGCTCGGCAAACTCCCAGTGGGTGATCTTGTTGACCGCCACGCCGCCCACGCGCACCGTGCCGTGCTCGCCCAGCACGGTGATCGAGCCTTCCAGGTTCTTGGGGTGCGTCAGCATGGTCACGTTGACCGAGCCCATCGCCCCATTGCGCCAGCGCAGCGCGGCCACGCCGGTGTCTTCCACCTCGATGTGGCGGGCGAGCGTGCCGGTGTAGGCCATCACGCTTTCCACGGGACCGATCAGCCAGTCGAGCAGGTCGATGTAGTGGCTGGCCTGGTTCATGAACGCGCCGCCGTCGAATTCCCAGGTGCCGCGCCAGGCGGCGGCGTCGTAATAGCTCTGCGGCCGCGACCAGAACACGTTGACGGTGACCATGTACAGCCGGCCGAAGCGCCCGGCCTGCAGCGCCTGGCGCAGCAGCTGCAGCGTGCGGTTGCGGCGGTTCTGCTTGACGACGAACAGCCGCACCCGGGCATCGTCACAGGCCTTGACCATGGCCAGGCCGTCGGCCCAGCGGGTGGCCATCGGCTTTTCGGTCATCACATGCAGGCCGGCATGGGCTGCCTCGATCACCTGGCGGGCATGCAGGCCGCTGGGGGTGGCCAGCACCACGCAATCCGCGCCGGCTTCGGCCAGCATCTGGTCGTAGCGCGCAAAGCCGCGCGCACCGGTCTTGGCAGCGGCAGCCGCCAGCGCCGCCGGGTCTGAATCACACACCGCCACCAGTTCGGCCCGGTCGGCATGGCGGGCGATGGCCTCGACATGGTTGGCCGCGATGCGGCCGCAGCCAGCCAGGGCAAAGCGCAGCTTGCGGTCGGTGATGGCGGGATGATGCAGTTGCATGGTGGGGGGCTGGCGCCGGGTTGGCGTCGGGTTGGCACCGGGTTGGTGCCGGGTTGTTGCGATTGGACGGCGGGGCCGCAAGGGGGTCTCGGGGCGGCTGCACGGGCTGCGCAATTATCGCGCAGGGGTCACGCCGGTCCGTCCAGCCACAGCCGGCGGCAAGGCACTGCCTACAATTTGCGGTTTCCTTGAAGCCGGCCCTGCCCATGACCACCGCCCACCCCACACCGCATGCACCGCACCCCGAGCCGGTGGCCGACGAAAACAAGCTGGTGACTGAGCGGCGCGAGAAGCTGGCCGTGCTGCGCGCCCAGCACCAGGCCGCCGGCACCGCCGTCTTCCCCAACGACTTCAAGCCCACGCACCACGCCGCCGATCTGCAGGCGCAGTACGGCGCGCTGGACAACGAGGCGCTGGAGCCGCAAGGCATCCCCGTGGCGCTGGCCGGCCGCATGATGCTCAAGCGCATCATGGGCAAGGCCAGCTTCGCCACGCTGCAGGACGGCAGCTTCGGCACCACCACCGTCGGCAACCAGGGCCGCATCCAGCTGTTCATCAGCCGCGACGCGCTGGGCGAGGCGGCCTACGATGCCTTCAAGCACAGCGACCTGGGCGACATCCTGGGCGCTGTGGGCACGCTGTTCAAGACCCGCACCGGCGAGCTGTCGGTCAAGGTGGCGTCGCTGCGCCTGCTGACCAAGAGCCTGCGCCCGCTGCCCGACAAGTTCCACGGCATGGCCGACCAGGAGCAGAAGTACCGCCAGCGCTATGTGGACCTGATCGCCGACGAGCAGACGCGCACCCGCTTCGTGGCGCGCAGCAAGGCCGTCAGCTCGATCCGCAGCTTCATGGTGGACCACGGCTTTCTGGAAGTCGAGACACCGATGCTGCACCCCATCCCGGGCGGCGCCAACGCCAGGCCCTTCATCACCCACCACAACGCGCTGGACCAGCAGATGTTCCTGCGCATCGCGCCTGAGCTGTACCTCAAGCGCCTGCTGGTGGGCGGCTTCGAGCGGGTGTTCGAGATCAACCGCAACTTCCGCAATGAGGGCATCAGCGTCCGCCACAACCCCGAGTTCACGATGATGGAGTTCTACGCGGCCTACTGGACGCACCATGATCTGATGGACTTCACCGAAAGCCTGCTGCGCCATGCGGCGGTGGCGGCCACCGGTTCGGCCGCCGTCACCTATGCCGGCAAGCCGGTGGCGCTGGATGCGCCGTTTGCCCGCTTGTCGGTGCAGCAGAGCCTGGTGGTGCATGCCGGGCTGACCGACACCGAGGCGGCTGACGCCCAGGTCTTGCATGCCAGGCTGCGTGCGCTGGGCCACGAGCCGCCGGCGCACTGGGGCCTGTCGCAGCTGCAGTTCGGCCTGTTTGAGGCGGCGGTGGAAGACAAGCTGTGGCAGCCCACCTTCATCATCGACTACCCGGTTGAAGTGAGCCCGCTGGCGCGTGCCAGCGACAGCAACCCGGCCATCACCGAGCGCTTCGAGCTGTTCATCACCGGCCGCGAGTTCGGCAACGGTTTCAGCGAGCTCAACGACGCCGAGGACCAGGCGGCCCGCTTCCAGGCCCAGGTGGCCAACAAGGACGCTGGCGACGAGGAGGCGATGTACTACGACGCCGACTTCATCCGCGCGCTGGAATACGGCATGCCGCCGGCAGGCGGTTGCGGCATCGGCATCGACCGGTTGATGATGCTGATCACCGACAGCGCCAGCATCCGCGATGTGATCCTGTTCCCGGCCTTGCGCCGGGAGGCGTGATGCCATGCGCCCTGTGCCCCACAAATTGAGCGGCACGGGCGCGCCCGGCGTGGCCATGCCCCGCCTCGACACCTTGCCCGAGATCCACCAGGCCTGCTGGCAGCAGTTGGCCGCCTGTGTCCGCGACAAGTCCCACGGGTGGCGCGTGCTGGGCCTGGCCACGGTGGACGGCGACACTGCCGACTTGCGCAGCGTGGTCGTGCGCGAGGTCGACGACCGTGCCCGCACGCTGATGTTCTTCACCGACGCCCGCTCGCCCAAGGTGGTGCAGATCGCAGTGCAGCCGCAGGCCAGGATGCTGGCCTGGAGCGGTGCGCTCAGCTGGCAGCTGCGGCTGCGGGTGCGGCTGGACGTGCAGACCAGCGGCCTGGCGGTGTCGTCACGCTGGGCCCGGCTCAGGCTGAGCCCGGCCGCACAGGACTACCTGTCGCCATTGCCACCGGGCGCGCCACTGGGCGGCCCCATGCCACCGCCCCTGCCCGATCGCGACAGCCGCAACCACTTTGCGGTGGTGCTGGCCCAGGTGCAGGCGATGGACTGGCTGGAACTGCACGCCGATGGCCACCGCCGGGCATTGTTTGGCGCTGATGGCGCCGGGCAGTGGGTCACGCCCTGAAAACCAGCCAGGGCCCGGGGCCCTGAGCCCTGAGCCCTGAGCGCGATCGTCAGGCCCGCTTGAACGCCGGCTTGCGCTTGGCCAGGAAGGCCTCCATGCCTTCCTTCTGGTCAGCGGTGCCGAACAGGGCATGAAACAGCCGGCGCTCGACCAGGATGCCGTCATTGAGCCCGCCCTCAAAGGCGCGGTTCACGCATTCCTTGGCCGCCAGCACGCTGGGGCCGCCCAGGGCATTGATGGCGGCAGCCGCGGCCAGCGCCTCGTCCAGCAGCTTGTCGGCGGGCACGATGCGCGACACCAGGCCGGCGCGCTCGGCCTCCACCGCGTCCATCAAACGGGCGGTCAGCACCAGGTCCATGGCCTTGGCCTTGCCGATGGCGCGCGGCAGGCGCTGCGTGCCACCGGCCCCGGGGATGATGCCCAGCTTGATCTCGGGCTGGCCGAACTTGGCTGTGTCGGCGGCGATGACGATGTCGCACATCATCGCCAGCTCGCAGCCGCCGCCCAGCGCAAAGCCGGCCACCGCCGCGATCACCGGCTTGCGGATGCTGCGGATGGTCTCCCAGTTGCGGGTGATCAGGTCGCTGGTGTAGGCGCTGACGAAGTCGTGCTGGGCCAGCACGCCGATGTCGGCACCGGCGGCAAAGGCCTTGTCGCTGCCGGTGATGACGATGGCGCCGATGCCGGCATCGGCATCGAAGGCCTTGAGCGCGGCGCCCAGTTCGTCCATCAGGCCGTCGTTCAGCGCATTCAGCGCCTTGGGGCGGTTCAGGGTGATCAGGCCGGTGCGCACGGCGCCGTCGCCGCGCACGTCGACAAGGATGTTTTCGTAGGTCATGGGCTCTCGCTGGGGTGGCGTGGGTGGGAAGCAGCGGCAATCTAACCGATCGCCGCCCGGCTACCTCGCCGGGTCGGCCTGCAGCGGCGGGGCCTCCAGGCTCAGGTCGATCCAGGCGTCCTTGCCGTCGGTGATGCGGATGCGCACCGGCAGGTATTGCAGCGTGGGAGCGATCCAGATTTCAGCGTTCAGGTCACCGTCGGTGGCCTCGCGCCGGGGCTTCAGGTGGAAGGTGGGCACATCGCCGAACGTGAAGCGCAGCAGCTCCTCGGCGCGCACGTCATAGACCCAGCGTTCCAGCTTGCGGCTGATGGCCAGCGGCATCTCCACCGCGCTGCCCACCCGCAGCTTGTCGGGCTGGGTGGTGAACAGCCAGGTCAGCTGCACGAACTGGCTGGCCTCGTCCTGCGCACCGGGCTGGGCAGGCACCAGCTTGCCGTCGGACAGCACCACCTGGTCGGGCCCGAAGCGCAGCTGCCAGCGCCGCGCGGCGCGGAACAGCACCTTCTGCTTGCCGTCGAAGCGGCGCGGCGCCAGGCCCTGGGGCGTCAGCTCGCCCTCGCTGCTGATGTGGCGCGACAGCACCGGGCCGATGGCGGTGGAAAGATGCACCTGGTAGCGGCTGCCCTGGCGCAGCCATTCAACCTGCGCCGTGCCTTCCACCGGGCCCCGGTAGTTGCCCACCAGCTTGTAGCGCATGCGGGTGGACGGCGGCCAGACGAAGGCCGGCACCGATGCCGCCGCGTCAGCCAGCAGGGTGGCCGCTGGCGGCGGCATGGCCGGCACCAGCGGCGCTGGTTGCGGGTCGGGCACCGGCAGGGGCAGGGG
>JARXAJ010000277.1 GCA_029865965.1 Aquabacterium sp. | reverse complement strand
GTGATGCGGCCCACGTAGGCGGCGCTGGGCTGGCTGGTCACCAGCCGCTGGATCAGCTGCCGGCCGATGAACGGGCCCACGTTGGGGTGGTTGAACAGCGTGTCCAGCGCCAGCTTCAGGTCGGCCTGCGCGCTGTTGTTGGCGGGCAGGGTCACGGCCCAGGGCTTGCCGGCAAACAGGGTCTTGGCCACGGTGGAATGCTGGCTGGCATAGGCCTTCATCGGCAGCAGGTCGATGCGCTGGTCGCCGGCGGCGGTCATCACCGGGCTGCCCCAGCGGAAGCGCGCGTCGGTCATCTCGGCGTCGGCAAAGGCCCAGCTCCAGCCGGTGAACACCTTGGCCATGGCCATCACGTCGCCATTGCCATAGGTTTCCACCGGCTGGCCGCTGGCATTGCGCTTGGGGCTGCCATCGGCGTTCAGCTCATGCAGGCCGATGGTGAACAGCTGCATCAGTTCACGCGCAAAGTTCTCGTCGGGCACGCGGCCGGTGGCGGGGTCTTCCTTGCGGTTGCGCAGGTGGCTCAGGTAGATGCCCATGGCCGGGCTCAGGGCCATGTCTTCCATCAGCTGGCGGAAGTTGCCGAAGGCGTTCTTGTTGAGCAGGTCGTGGTAGGCCGCCACGGCGCGGGCGTGGTGCCACAGGTTGCTGTCGTTCTGCGACACCATGAAGATCTGGTGCAGCCCGTAGGCCACCCGCTTGCGCAATTGGTCGGGCGCGGTGGCGGCGGTCTTCCAGAATGTTTGCGCCACCACGTTGGGGCTGTAACTGGCGCCGCCCGGCCGCCAGGCATCGCCCTGGTTGAACTGGGCCCGCACCGCGTTCACATAGTCGGCCTGGTGGGGCAGCGCCATCTGCTCGCCCAGCCAGGTGGCATAGGGTTTGGTGGCCAGGGTGTTGATGTCGGCCGGCGTGGGGCCGAAGCTGGCCTGCAGCAGGAAGCGCACGGCGTCGCGTTGGCGGGCCAGCAGGGTGTCGGTGGTGGCGCTGGCGGTGGTGTCGGCCGGCCAGGCCAGCCGCAGCGCGGCGCTCCAGAACAGGTTGCCATTGCCGGGCAGGGTGTCGGCGCCGTCAAAGGCTGCGGCGTTGCTGCCGCGGTCGATGGTGGCGTTGCTGGCCGTGGGCATCACCACCAGGCTGCCCTGCTGCAGGTAGGCCACGAACAGGTTGCGGTCTTCGCCGTTGATGACCGCGTCGTTGATGAACACCACGTCCACCAGGGCATTGGCGGGCAGCGCCGGCACCGCAAACGCGAAGTTGGCGAACTGGGTGTTGGCCACGGTGGTGCTGCCGACGGTCTGGCCGTTGACCCGCACCACCATCTGCGCACCCACACCACCGGCCAGGCTGGCGCGGGCCCGCACCACCAGCGGGCTGGCCGCCGGGGTGGGCGTGGCGGCTGCGGATGCCGGGGCCGGGGCCGGGGCCGGTGTGCGGGCCGGTTTCGGGGCTGACGTTGCTGACTGCGCCGGCGTGGTGGCGGGGGCGGGTGCCGGCGTGGGCGCCAGGGTTGCAGGTGCTGCGGTGTGGGCCTGGGCGCTTTCAACCTGTGCGGCCACGGTGGCTTCGTCCTGCAGGCTGCGCTGGGCTGACATGGCCATGGCTTCGGCGGTGACTGCCGCGTTGGCCACGGTCAGCACGGTGGCCGCATCGGTGTCGGCACTGGCGGCTGCGGCGCTGGCTGACGGCTCGGGCGCCGCAGCGGCCACAGGGGTGGGGGTGTTGGTGGCGGCCGGGTCAGTGCCGCCACCGCCACCGCCGCAGCCTGCCAGCGCCAGGCCGGCCACGGTGCACCAGGCCAGCGCGTGCGCCCGGACCGGGTTGCGCTGCACCCTGGCTTGGACAAGGTGCGGTGGGCGGAAGGGCTGGGTCATGGAGCGGGCTGCCGTCAGATGGGCGGCGGCCGCGTGGCCGCCATGGCACAGCCCGATGCCGGGCTGTCGGAGATGCCTGTACATCGGCATGCCCGGCCCGCAGGTGAAGCGTCACTTTGTAATAGTTTGTTGCTGCGCCTCCCGGCGCTGCGTGCATGCGGTCAGTGGGCTGCAGCGCACGCTGGCGCCATCAGCGCCCTGGCAACTGCAGGTCGTGCTCGCGCAGCATCACCGGCTCGATCGACCCCGCAGCCACGCGGCGGCGCACAGCGTCGTGCAGCGCGGTGGCATGGGTCTGGTAGGTGGCCAGGGGCTGGTCATCGCTGCGGCCGGATGCAAAGCAGTGGTGCAGGGTTTCACGGCGGATGCTGGCACCCACGGTCTGGCCGTCCACGTCCACCCAGAAGCGCACGGCGCCAGAGTCGTCATGCAGGAAGGGTTGGGGAAGCATGGTGGCTTTCAAAGGTGGGAAGTGCCGGACCATACGCCCTGGGCGGCAAACGTGGGTCGTCGCCACCCTGGCGGGCAGTGGATGCGTTGACGCCGACTGGATGCTGCAGTGGCGTTTGACCGTGCCGCAACCGAACCGACCGCTTTGCTGGCCCGCTTGAACCTTCGCGGGCTAGAACACCTTCTCGCGCAGCACCTGCATCAGGTACTGGCCGTAGCCGTTCTTCAGCATGGGCTGGGCTTGCTGCTCCAGTTGGGCGGCGGTGATCCAGCCGGCGCGGTAGGCAATTTCTTCCGGGCAGGCCACCTTCAGGCCCTGGCGCTTTTCAAGCGTGGCGATGAACTGGCCGGCTTCCATCAGGCTGTCATGGGTGCCGGTGTCCAGCCAGGCGTAACCGCGGCCCATGATCTCCACATCCAGCTGGCCGCGCTGCAGGTAGGTGGCGTTCACCGTGGTGATTTCCAGCTCGCCGCGGGCGCTGGGCTGGATGCTGGCAGCGATGTCGCACACCTGGTTGTCGTAGAAGTACAGGCCAGTGACGGCGTAGTTGCTCTTGGGCGCCTTGGGTTTTTCTTCGATGCTGAGCGCGCGCTTGTCGCCATCGAACTCGACCACGCCGTAACGCTCGGGGTCGGTTACGTGGTAGGCGAACACGCTGGCACCGCTGGTGCGGTTGTCGGCGCGTTTGAGCAGCGTGGCGAAGTCATGGCCGTAGAAGATGTTGTCGCCCAGCACCAGTGCACTGGGGTGGTTGCCCACGAAGCTGCGCCCCAGGATGAATGCCTGCGCCAGGCCGTCGGGGCTGGGCTGCACGCAGTAGCGCAGGTTCAGGCCCCAGCGGCTGCCGTCGCCCAGCAGGGCCTCGAAGCGGGGTGTGTCCTGCGGCGTGCTGATGACCAGGATGTCGCGGATGCCGGCCAGCATCAGCGTGCTGAGCGGGTAGTACACCATCGGTTTGTCATACACCGGCAGCAGCTGCTTGCTGATGGCCAGGGTGGCCGGGTGCAGCCGGGTGCCGGATCCACCGGCCAGGATGATGCCTTTGCGTTGCATGGTGCGTGTTCTCCGGGGCGGGTCAGCGGTTCAGGGTTTCGGTCAGCATGCGCAGCACGCCGGCTTGCCAGTCGGGCAGGTGCAGGCCGAAGGCGCTGCGCAGGCGCGCGGTGTCCAGTCGGGAATTGAGCGGCCGCTGCGCCGGCGTGGGGTAGGCGCTGGTGGGAATGGGGCGCACCGCGTCGGCCGCCACCTTGATCGGCACACCGGCCGAGCGGGCGTGTTCGATCACCAGTTGGGCATAGGCATGCCAGGTGGTCTCACCACCCGCCACGCAGTGGTACAGCCCGCCCAGCGCGGGGTTGGCCATGGCCTGGCGCAGGGCATGGGCGGTCACATCGGCCAGCAGCTCGGCGCTGGTGGGCGCGCCCACCTGGTCGGCGATGACGTTCAGCGCATCACGCTCGGCCGCCAGCTTCAGCATGGTCTTGGCAAAGTTGCCGCCGCGCGCGGCATACACCCAGCTGGTGCGCAGCGTCAGGTGCCGGCAGCCGGCCGCAGCAATGGCCTGCTCACCGGCCAGCTTGGTGCGGCCATACACGCTGAGCGGCGCGGTGGGCGCATCTTCGCTGCGCGGGCTGCTGCCGCTGCCGTCGAACACATAGTCGGTGCTGTAGTGCACCAGCCAGGCGCCCAGGGCGGCGGCCTCGCGTGCCAGCACCGCCGGGGCGGTGGCGTTCAGGGCCAGCGCCAGGTCGGGCTCGCTCTCGGCCTTGTCGACAGCGGTGTGGGCCGCGGCATTGACGATGACATCAGGCCGCACCGCCCGCACCAGGGCGGCCAGGCTATCGGGTCGGGAGAAGTCGGCCGTCAGCGGGGCCGGGCTGTCGAAGTCGCAGGCCACCACCGTGCCCAGCGGCGCCAGCGCACGCTGCAGTTCCCAGCCCACCTGGCCGCTCTTGCCCAGCAGCAGGATGTTCATGCGCGTGCCGCGTAGTTGGTGGACACCCAGTCGCGGTAGGCGCCGCTCTGCACCTGGGCCACCCAGTCGGCATGGGCCAGGTACCACTGCACCGTCTTGCGGATGCCGGTGGCAAAGGTCTCGGCCGGGCGCCAGCCCAGTTCACGCTCGATCTTGCGGGCGTCGATGGCATAACGCCGGTCATGGCCGGGGCGGTCGGTCACGTAGGTGATCAGCCGGGCATAAGGGCCGGCGGGGTCGGGCCGCAGTTCGTCGAGCAGGCCGCAGACGATCTTGACGATGTCGATGTTGGCCTGCTCGTTCCAGCCGCCGATGTTGTAGGTCTCGCCCAGCCGGCCGCCGGCCAGCACCGCGCGGATGCCGCTGCAATGGTCGCCCACGTACAGCCAGTCGCGGATCTGCTGGCCGTCGCCATACACCGGCAGCGGTTTGCCCGCCAAGGCGTTGACGATCATCAGCGGGATCAGCTTCTCGGGAAAGTGGTATGGCCCGTAGTTGTTGCTGCAGTTGGTGGTGACCACCGGCAGGCCGTAGGTGTGGTGCCAGGCGCGCACCAGGTGGTCGCTGGCCGCCTTGCTGGCGCTGTAGGGGCTGTTGGGCTCGTAGGGGTGGGCCTCGGTGAAGGCCGGCGCGCCGGGCTGCAGGCTGCCATACACCTCGTCGGTGCTGACATGGTGGAAGCGGAACGCCGCCTTGGCGTCGCCCGCCAGCGTGCCCCAGTGGGCGCGCGCGGCTTCCAGCAGGGTGAAGGTGCCGTCGACGTTGGTCTTCATGAAGGCGCCGGGGCCGTGGATGCTGCGGTCGACATGGCTTTCAGCTGCAAAGTGCACGATGGCGCGCGGCCGGTGCGTGGCCAGCAGGCTGTCGGCAAGCGCCCGGTCGCAGATGTCGCCATGCACGAAGCTGTGGCGTGCGTCACCCTGCAGGCTGGCCAGGTTGGCCCGGTTGCCGGCGTAGGTGAGGTTGTCGAGGTTGACGACAGGTTCGGCGGTGGGATCGGCCAGCCAGTCCAATACGAAGTTGCTGCCGATGAAGCCGGCGCCGCCGGTGACGAGGATGGTCATGGGTTGATTGCAGGTTGCAGACAGGAAGACGGGCTTGTCAGGCGTCGGCCCAGTTGGCCAGGCGCAGGCCGGCGATGCGTTCGAACCCCTGAAGATTGTTGCTTATCAGGGTGGTGTCCTCGGCCGGCCGCTGCCGCGCCGCACCCTTCAGCAGTTCGGCCCAGGTCCGGAACGACAGGCACGGGTGTTTGTCATCCGGCAGGGCGTCGATGCGCTGCGCAACCGACAGTGGCGCTCTCTTCATCAGATGGCTGGAGATGTTGGTGTCCAGCGGGGACTTCACAGAGCCTCGCGGCCCTGCGGCAGTGCCTGCGCAGACCGGTCTTGTTCCAGTGCCGCGACGAAGTCGCCGTCGAACGCCTGCAGCACCTGCAGCAGGGCCATTCCTCGCTGGGCCGGCAAAGGACGGATCAACAGGTTGCCACCGGTGGTGCGGGAAATGTCGACCTGGGTGGCGTCCAGACGCAGCTCGTGCGGAATGCGCACGGCCTGACTGTGGCCATTCATGAAGACGCGGGTAGTGGTCATAGTCGGCCTGTATGTCCGGTTTGTTGCGTGTTTTCGGCCGATCAGCGCGTTGGGTCAGCCCACGGCATTTCACTTCCGCCCGTAGGTGTCTTCGAAGCGCACGATGTCGTCTTCACCCAGGTAGCTGCCGCTTTGCACCTCGATGATCTCCAGCGGCACCTTGCCCGGGTTGGCCAGACGGTGGGTCTGGCCCAGCGGGATATAGGTGCTCTGGTTTTCGGCCAGCAGCAGCACCTTGTCGCCGTTGGTGATCTCAGCCGTGCCGCTGACCACGATCCAGTGCTCGGCCCGGTGGTGGTGCATCTGCAGGCTGAGGCTGGCGCCGGGTTTGACCATGATGCGCTTGACCTGGTGGCGCGGGCCGTTGTCGATGCTGTCGTACCAGCCCCAGGGGCGGTGCACCTTGCGGTGCAGGGTTTGCTCGCCGCGCTGCTCGGCGCCCAGATGGTTGACGATCAGCTTGACGTCCTGGCTGCGTTCGCGGCTGGCCACCAGCACTGCGTCGGCGGTTTCCACCACCACCACGTCGTTCAGGCCCACCACGCTGACCAGGCGGCTGTGCGCATGCACCAGGGTGTTGCTGCTGTCCTTGATGATGGCGTCGCCCACGCTGGCATTGCCCTGCGCGTCCTTGGGCGCCACTTGCCACACGGCTTCCCAGGCGCCCAGGTCGTTCCAGCCGGCGTCGAGAGCCACCATGCGGATCGGCAGCTCGGCGCCGGGGCATTTCTCCAGCACCGCATAGTCGACCGACTCGCTGGGCACGGCGGCGAACTCGGCCTTGCCGGGGCGCACGAACTTGGCGTCGGTGCTGCGCGCGGCCCAGGCCGCCTGGGTGGCGGTGGCGATGTCGGGGCGGAAGCGCTGCAACGCTGCCATCCACACGCTGGCCTTCAGCACGAACATGCCGGCGTTCCAGTAGTAGCCGCCTTCGGCCAGATAGCGCGCTGCTGTGGCGGCATCGGGCTTTTCGACGAACTTGGCCACCGCAGGGGCGGCACCACCGCTGCCCGCCACCTGGATGTAGCCGTAGCCGGTCTCGGGCTTGTCGGGCGTGATGCCCAGGATCACGATGCTGCCGTCGGCGGCCACCCGCACCGCCTGGCGCAGGGCGGCGGTGAAGGCTTCGCCGTCGGTCACCGTCTGGTCGGATGAATTGACCACCAGCACAGGGTCGCCACCCGCGTCCAGCGCTGCCAGCGCTGCCAGCGTGACGGCCGGTGCGGTGTTGCGGCCCACGGGCTCCAGCAGCACGGCAGCTGGCTCCAGCTTCAGTTCACGCAGCTGGTCCAGCACCAGGAAGCGGTGGTCTTCATTGCCGACGATGCTGGGTGCGGCCACGCTGATCTCGCCGTCGGCCAGGCCCTGCAGCCGCTGTGCGGCCTGCTGAAACAGGCTGAGGGTGTTGCTGGCATCGCCTGACAGCACCAGAAACTGCTTGGGGAAACCGGCGCGCGACAGCGGCCACAGCCGGGTGCCGGAGCCGCCGGCCATGATGACGGGTTGAACCTGAATGGTCATTGCTGCCCCTCGGCTGACGGGTACGTCGGCCGATCCCCCGAGGGGATGCGGGCCCGCTTGGGAGCGGCCCGGCGCTCGGCCCGCTGCTTCGATGGAAGTTGATTCATGGTTGGAATCCGTTGGGATTGTTTTGCTGCCAGCGCCAGCTGTCGGCGCACATGCGGTCCAGGCCGTGCTGTGCCCGCCAGCCCAGCAGTTGCCGTGCCAGCATCGGGTCGGCATAACAGGCGGCCACGTCGCCCGGGCGGCGGGCCACCACCTGGTAGGGCACCGGCCGGCCGCTGGCCCGGGCATAGGCGGCCACCAGGTCCAGCACGCTGTAGCCCTGGCCGGTTCCCAGGTTGACGGTCAGCGAGCCGGGTGCGTTGAGCAGGCGGCGCAGGGCCGCCACATGGCCATCAGCCAGGTCGGCCACGTGGATGTAGTCGCGCACGCCGGTGCCGTCGGGCGTGGGGTAATCGTTGCCGAACACGCTGAGCTGGGCGCGCCGGCCCACGGCCACCTGGGCCACGTAGGGCATCAGGTTGTTGGGCGTGCCGCGCGGGTCTTCGCCGATCAGGCCGCTGTCGTGTGCGCCCACCGGGTTGAAGTAGCGCAGGCAGGCGGTCTGCCAGCTGGCGTCGGCCGCACCCAGGTCGCGCAGGATGGTCTCGCCCATCAGCTTGGTCTGGCCGTAGGGGTTGGTGGCCGTCAGCGGGCTGTCTTCGGTGATCGGCAGGCGCTGCGGGTCGCCATACACCGTGGCGCTGCTGCTGAACACCATGCGCCGGCAGCCGGCGGCGCGCATGGCCTCGCAGGTGGTGACCAGGCCGCCGATGTTGTTGCGGTAGTAAGCCAGTGGCTGGGCCGTGCTTTCGCCCACCGCCTTGAAGGCGGCGAAGTGCACCACGGCGTCGATCGCATGGCGGCTGAAGATGCCGGCCATGGCCGCCGCGTCACAGACGCTGGCGCGCTCGAACACCGGCACCTGGCCGCTCAGGCGCTGCAGGCGGTTCAGCACCTCGGGGCTGCTGTTGGAGAAATCGTCGACACCCACCACCGCAAAGCCGGCGGATTGCAGCGCCAGCCAGGTGTGCGATGCGATGTAGCCGGTGGCGCCGGTCAGCAGGATGGTGGGCATGCGGGCTGCGGGCGGGGTCACTGCAGCACGATCTGGCCGAAGCAGCTGAACGAATTGCTGCCCAGCGATACCGACAAGCGCTGGTTGCTGCTGCTGCGCTTTTCGGCGCTGATGTCGCAGCCGACCTGGATGCTGCGTGTGGGGATCCAACGCCCGCCCAGCGACAGGATGGTGGTGCTGTCGCTGCCGGTGCTGCTGGTCAGCGCGGTGCCGCCGGCCAGCAGGTCGCTGCGCAGCGCGCGGCGGGCATGGGTCAGCCCGCCGGTCAGGGCGATCTTGCCGGTCAGATCATGGTTGGCCTTCAAACCCAAAGCGGTGGTGGTGCGGCTTTCGTCGCTGATGCCGTTGCCGAAGAGGCCTACGCTGACCGCGTCGGCGCTTTGCCCGGTGTCGCGCGACAGCGTGGTCGTCAGCTTGGTCTTGCCGGTGGGTTGCCAGGCCCAGCTGGCGGAGCCGGTCAGGCCGGAGAAGTTGGCGTCGGGGTTGCGGTCGTAGCGGCTGCGGGTGGGGCTCAGGCGGGCGTTGATCTGGCTGAGGCCGCTGGGCTGCCAGCTGGCGGTGAAGTCGATGTCCTGGCGCTGGATCTGTTCGGATTCGCTGCCGCCGCCGTTGAGCAGGCGCCAACGCGGGTAGTCGATGTGCGTGAGCCGCAGCGCCACACCCAGGTTCAACAGGTTGCTGGGGCGAAAGCGCATGCCGATCGAGCCGTATTGCTGCGCGTTCTGCAGCCGGTCATAGGCATCGGCCGAGTACCTGCGCTCGCGCCATCCGGCGCCGGCTTCCAGTGTGTAGCGGGTGACCACGCCCAGCCGCGCCCGGGCGTCGAGCGACAGCGTGCGGGCTTCGTTCTTGACGGTCTCCACACCGGACGTGGTGCGGTTGTTGAACTGCGCCAGGCTGTTGTCGGCCGCCAGCGCCACCGTGCCCGACAAGCGGTTGATGGTGGCCCAGTCGACAGCCAGGTTCAGGCCGTAGGAGTCGTTGTCCAGCGCCTTGTTGTTGCTGTAGCGGTTGGCCCGCAGGTTGCCGCTGCCGTACAGGCGTTGCCGGCCCCAGGTCTGGTCGACACCGGCCACCAGCGATGTGCCCGAGACGGTGTCACTCTTGCTGAACCCGGCAGGCAGGGCCTGGTCATCGCCGACGCGGTAGATGTTCGACTCATGGGCCAGCGATTGCGCCACGCCGATGTAGTAGGGGCTGGACTGGGCATGGGCCGTGGTGGCACCCAGCAAAATGGCGGCGGCTGCCAGGCAGGTCAGCACAGGGCGATTGAGCATGGGCATGGGGGTCTCCAGACGGCGACGTTGGTGTCGATTGCGGTTTCAATAAGCCTTGCTGTCGGCCAGCACCGATTTGACCGTGCGCAGGATGATGACCAGATCGAGCCCTAGTGACCAATTGCGCAGGTACTCCAGGTCATATTCCACACGCGCCTGCATCTTGTCGAGGGTGTCGGTCTCGCCACGGTGGCCGTTCACCTGGGCCCAGCCGGTGATGCCCGGCTTGACCTTGTGGCGCACCATATAGGCCTTGATCAGCTGGCGGTATAGCTCGTTGTGGGCCACGGCATGCGGCCGCGGGCCGACGATGCTCATGCGGCCTTGCAGCACGTTGATGAACTGCGGCAGTTCGTCGAGTGAGGTGCGGCGGATGAAGGCGCCGAACGGCGTGATGCGGACATCGCCCTTGGTGGCCTGCTTGACCACCGGCCCGTTGTCCATGGCCGTCATCGACCGGAACTTGTAGACGGTGATCTCTTCACCGTCCAGTCCATTGCGCTTCTGGCGGAAGATGACCGGCCCGGGCGAGCTGATCTTCACCCCGATGGCCACCGCCAACATGATCGGCAGGATCAGAAGCAGGATCAGAAGGGATAGAGCGATGTCGCTGATGCGTTTGATCATCCGGTTGATGCCGGTGAACGGGGTCTCGCAGATGCCCACCACCGGCACGCCGCTCATGTCTTGCAGGCGGCCCTGGATGATGCTGATGCCGAACACGTCGGGCACGAAGTAGATCGACGCTGTCGTGTCCTGCAGGTGTTCCAGCAGGTCGATGATGCGCGGCTGCGAGCCCAGCGGCAGGGTGATGAACACCTCCTTGATGCCCTGGGCCCGGATGTATGGCGCGGCATCCACCAGGTTGCCCAGGCGCATGCCGTTGCTCTGGCTGTGCACGCGTGCGTCGTTGCGGTCGTCGAAGTAACCCAGAAAATCCACGCCCTGGGTCGGGCTGACCGACAGCGCATGCGCCACTTTCACGCCCAGCGCGCCGGCGCCGATCACCACGGCATTGCGGCGGTTGCCCGGGAG
This sequence comes from Aquabacterium sp., assembly GCA_029865965.1. GTDB lineage: Bacteria > Pseudomonadota > Gammaproteobacteria > Burkholderiales > Burkholderiaceae_C > Pseudaquabacterium. The sequence continues at coordinate 12,576 of JARXAJ010000277.1, read as the reverse complement.
CCTGGCCTGCTGGCGGATGGCCTTGTAGCCCAGGCGCACCGCGCCGAGCTGGATCAACGGCGTGACCACCGCCCAGAACAACACCACATCGGGCTGGAACAGGTCGAGACTGCGGGTGCCATAGCCAAAGCCCAGCAAAATGGCCAGCAAGGTGATCCAGGATCCGAGAATGCCGACCGCCGCCGAGCTGAGCCGGTCGCGGAAGCGGTTGATGCCCGGGAAGGTGAGCGCCAGCACCAGGAAGCACAGGGTCAGGTCGGCGCGCCCGACTTCATCTCCATGCCAGGCCAGGGCGACGAGGTACACCAGCACGGTGATCGCCGGCTCCAGCACGGTGGCGATGAAGGCCGTGATCGACTGGGGCGCACTGTTGAAGTTGCGGGGGCTGCGGGTCTCGAACATCAGTCTCTTGGGACAGTGGGTTGGCCAGTGTGTGCAACCGCAGGCCAGCACCACAGATGTTGTCGCGCATGTGGCGCACCGGTCTGTGCGGTGCTGCCGATGTACGTTCGAACCGCCTGTATTCTCCTTGATATTCAGGTCTGGTCACCCGCGCATCCCGGGTGGGTCGTGGTTGACTGCCTACAATCTGGGCAATGTTGCAAAACCTCAATGCCCTGATGGCACCGGCCCTGATGGACCGCCTGGTGCTGGTGGTCAACCACGTACTGGCCGCCGAGCCACAGGCCGTGGCGCGCCTGCTGCCCCACCAGGGCAGGGTGCTGCGCCTGGACCTGATGCAATTGCCCCGCTTGCTGCCGGCACCGCCGCAGTTGGCGTTCCGCGTCACCCCGGCTGGCCTGGTGGAATGGTGCCGCGACCCGGTGGATGCCGACCTGCGGGTGCGGCTCGATGCCGCCAACCCGGCCGCGCTGGCGTTCCAGGCGCTGGGCGGGCAGACACCGGCGGTGGTGATTGAAGGCGATGCCAACCTGGCTGCCGATGTCGACTGGTTGTTGAAGAACCTGCGCTGGGATGTGGCGGACGATCTTCAACGCTTGTTCGGCCCCGCTGCCGCCCATGAGCTGCACCGCCTGGGCACTGGCCTGGCGCAAGCGCTGCGCACCGCCCTGAACAGCGTCCGCCAGGGTGCCGACATGGCGGCCAACCGCATGCGCAGCCGCTAGCGCCGTCCGGCAAGCGGGCAGTCCATGGGGCAATTCTTCCGGCTGATCTTCATCGGCCTGACAGTGCTGCGCTTCGGCTTGGACGAGGTGGCGCTGTCGCGCTTCCGCCAGGGCTGGGTGCGGGCGCTGGTGCGTGTGGCCACCATCGGCCGCCGCGCCAGGCTGGACGCACCGCGTGGCGCCCGCCTGCGCATGGCGCTGGAGAAGCTGGGCCCGATCTTCGTGAAGTTCGGCCAGGTGCTCAGCACCCGGCGCGACCTGCTGCCGCTGGACGTGGCCGACGAGCTGGCGCTGCTGCAGGACCGGGTGCCGCCGTTCCCCAGCGCGCAGGCCCTGGCCTTGATCGAAAAGGCGCTGGGCAAGCCCATTGACGCGGTGTTCGATGAATTCGAGTCTACGCCGGTGGCCAGTGCGTCCATCGCCCAGGTGCACTTCGCCAAGTTGAAGAGCGGGCGCGAGGTGGCGGTGAAGGTGCTGCGCCCCGGCATGCTGGATGTGATCGACCATGACATGGCCCTGCTGCGCACCCTGGCGCGGGTGGTGGAATGGGCCTGGGCCGACGGCAAGCGGCTGAAGCCGCGCGAGGTGGTGGCCGAATTCGACGGCTACCTGCACGATGAGCTGGACCTGGTGCGCGAGGCCGCCAATGGCGCCCAGTTGCGCCGCAACATGCAGGGCCTGGACCTGGTGCTGGTGCCCGAGATGGTGTGGGACTACTGCACGCCCACCGTGCTGGTGATGGAGCGCATGCACGGCGTGCCGATCAACCAGCTCGACCGCCTGCGCGAGGCCGGCGTCGACATCCCCAAGCTGGCGCGCGATGGCGTCACCATCTTTTTCACCCAGGTGTTCCGCGACGGCTTCTTCCATGCCGACATGCACCCGGGCAACATCCAGGTGAGCCTGGCGCAGCGCAGCTTCGGCCGCTACATCGCGCTCGATTTCGGCATCGTCGGCACGCTGACCGACAACGACAAAGAGTATCTGGCCCAGAACTTCCTGGCGTTCTTCCAGCGCGACTACAAGCGCGTGGCCGAGCTGCACCTGGAAAGCGGCTGGGTGCCGCTCGACACCCGCATCGACGCGCTGGAGTCGGCCATCCGCGCGGTGTGTGAACCGCACTTCGATCGGCCGCTCAAGGACATCTCGCTGGGCCAGGTGCTGATGCGCTTGTTCCAGACATCACGCCGCTTCAATGTCGAGATCCAGCCCCAGCTGGTGCTGTTGCAGAAGACCTTGCTCAACATCGAGGGCCTGGGCCGCCAGCTCGACCCCGAGCTGGACCTGTGGGCCACGGCCAAGCCCTTCCTCGAGACCTGGATGCACAAGCAGGTGGGCTGGCAGGGCCTGGTCGACCGCGTCAAGCAGGAGGCGCCGCGCTACGCCCAGCTGCTGCCCGAGCTGCCCCGCCTGGTGCACCAGGCGCTGTCGCAGCGCCGCGGCAGCGACCCGGCCGTGGTGGCCCTGCTGGCCGAGCAGCGCCGCACCAACCGGCTGCTGCAGGCCCTGGTGTACTGCGCCGTGGGCTTCGTGGTGGGTGCGCTGGCCGTGCAGGTGCTGATGCACTGGCGCGGGCTGTAGCAGCAGAACGCCACTACACTGCGGCGCGTTTTGGCGGCGGCCCCGTGGGGGCTGTGTCCTTTCACCCCTTTGGAGCCATGCTGTGCTGATCACCTTCATCGGCGTCTACCTGCTCGTGACCATTGCCGTGGGCCTGTACGCCGCGCGCCGGGTGCACAACGCCAAAGACTTTTTGGTGGCCGGCCGCAGCCTGCCGCTGTACATGAATGTGGCCACGGTCTTCGCCACCTGGTTCGGTGCCGAGACGGTGTTGTCGGTGTCGGCCACCTTCGCCAGGGACGGCCTGGCCGGCATTCCGGGCGACCCGTTCGGCGCCACCGTCTGCCTGGTGATTGCCGCACTGCTGTTCGCCCGGCTGTTCTACCGCATGAACCTGCTGACCATCGGCGACTTCTACAAGCGGCGCTATGGCAAGGCAGTGGAGGTGCTGACCAGCGTGGCCATCACCCTCAGCTACCTGGGGTGGACGTCTGCACAGCTCACCGCCCTGGGCCTGGTGATCCATGTGCTGTCAGGCGGCGCGCTGGCGCTGAGCCATGCCATCCTGATCGGCGGTGCGGTGGTGATGGTCTACACCCTGTTCGGCGGCATGTGGTCGGTGGCCTTCACCGACTTGCTGCAGACCGTGGTGATCCTGGTCGGCCTGAGCCTGGTGGCCTGGCTGGTGGCCGACATGGCCGGTGGCCCGGCCAAGGTGATCGCCCAGGCGGCGGCCGAGGGCAAGTTCAACGTCCTGCCCGCCGATGCGCCGGGCTGGTGGGCCATGGCGGGCGCGTTCTTCGCGTTCGCCTTCGGGTCGGTGCCGCAACAGGATGTGTTCCAGCGCATGACCAGTGCCAAGGACGAAGACACGGCGGTGCTGGGCACCATCATCGGCGCGCTGATCTATTTCTGCTTTGCCCTGGTGCCGATCTTCATCGCCTATGCGGCGCTGGTGGCCTTCCCCGAGCTGACCCAACTGTTCAGCGACGAGGATGCCCGTGTCATCCAGCGCATCCTGCCTGACCTGGTGCTGGCGCAGATGCCGCTGTGGGCGCAGGTGCTGTTCTTCGGCGCGCTGCTGTCGGCCATCCTGTCGACTGCCAGCGGCGCTTTGCTGGCGCCCACGGCCATCTTCACCGAGAACGTGCTGCGCCCGTTTCTGCCGCACATGCCTGACCGCCAGTTTCTGCTGGCGCTGCGTCTGGTGCTGGTCAGCTTCACCCTGGGCGCGTTGCTGTTTGCGCTCAACAGCAAGAGCACGATGTACGAGATGGTGCAGAACGCCTACAACGTGACGCTGGCTGGCGCGTTCGTGCCGCTGGTGGCGGGCGCCTACTGGCGCCGTGCCAACACCCAGGGGGCGCTGCTGTCGATCATCGCCGGCATCGGCACCTGGCTGGGCGCCACCGCACTGGCGCCTGACACCATGGTGCCGGCCAATCTGCTGGGCCTGGCGGCATCGGCGCTGGGCATGTTGCTGGGGTCGCTGGCGCCCAGCCTGGTGCCGCACCGCGGCATGTCCATCGAGGCGGCCATCCGCCATGCCCAGCCGGCGCCGCACCACCAGGGTGGGCCCAGCGGCGCGCCAGGGCGCTGACCCCGGCGGCTGGCTATGGCCAGCGCAGACACGGAAGTCTTGCGCGCCGCCTATAATTCGAGGTTTTGCGCCAAGGGATCCCCATGCCGATCTACGCCTATCGCTGCTCCGCCTGCGGCCATGCGAAGGACGTGTTGCAAAAGCTGTCCGATCCGGTGCTGAGCACCTGCCCGGCCTGCGGTGCCGCCACATTCTCCAAGCAGGTGACAGCAGCCGGCTTCCAGCTCAAGGGCTCGGGCTGGTATGCCACCGACTTCAAGGGCAGCGGTGCTGCGCCGGCGCCGGCCGCTGATGCCAAGGCCGACAGCAAGGCTGACAGCAAGGCCGACCCCAAGCCCGAGGCCAAGCCTGAGGCCAAGGCCGATGCCCCCCCGTCACCCGCACCCGCTGCACCGGCGCCCGCCGCGCCCAGCGCCGGTCACTGACACCCGAACCGGAAGAGCCATCGCGTGAGAAAGTACATCATCGCCGGCCTGCTGGTGTGGTTGCCACTGGCCATCACCATCTGGGTGCTGCTCTGGCTGCTGGGCCTGATGGACGGGGTTTTTGCCTGGGCGCTGACGCTGGTTCAGCATGTGGTGCCGCCGGCCGCCGACGCGTCCATCGAAGCGCTGCGCCGTGTGCCCTTTCTGGGGGTGGTGGTCATGGTGGCGCTGTTGCTGGTCACCGGTGTGTTCGTCACCAACATCTTCGGCCAGTGGTGGGTCAAGCAATGGCACCGGCTGCTGTCGCGCATCCCCATCGTCAAGAGCATCTACAACTCGGTCAAGCAGGTCTCCGACACGCTGTTCTCCAGCAGCGGCAATGCCTTCCGTGAGGCGGTGCTGGTGCAGTACCCGCACCAGGGCAGCTGGACCATCGCCTTCGTCACCGGCCGGCCCAGCGGCGAGGTGGCGGCGCACCTGGACGGCGAGCATGTCAGCCTGTATGTGCCCACCACGCCCAACCCCACCAGCGGCTTTTTCCTGATCATGCCGCGTGCCAATGTGCGCCCGCTGCACATGAGCGTGGATGAGGCGCTGAAATACATCATCTCGATGGGCGTGGTGGCGCCGCCACCGCCTGCCCCGCCACGGCCGCTGCCTGTGGCCGCTGCCCCCCGAAATTGACGGGGCCGGGCGCGCACGGCAACAGCGTCTGGTCCTGAGGGCATGCAGCGCCCCAACCCCGCCGACACACCAACCCCGATTCCGCCCAGCTGTGCCGCCCCTCCAAGCAGGTGCCGCAGCCCAGGGCCCCACACCGGAGCACCACCATGAGAACCACCTACTGCGGCCTGGTCAGCGAAGCCCTGATGGGCCAGACCGTCACCTTGATGGGCTGGGCCCACCGCCGGCGCGACCACGGCGGCGTGATCTTCATCGACCTGCGCGACCGCGAAGGCCTGGTGCAGATCGTCTGCGACCCCGACCGTGCCGCCATGTTCGCCACCGCCGAAGGCGTGCGTGGCGAGTACTGCCTGAAGGTGGTGGGCCTGGTGCGCGCCCGCCCGCCCGGCACCGAGAACGCCAACCTGATCAGCGGCAAGATCGAGGTGCTGGCCCATGACGTGGAGGTGCTGAACCCCAGCGTGACGCCCGCGTTCCAGCTCGACGACGACAACCTCAGCGAAACGGTGCGCCTGACCCACCGCGTGCTCGACCTGCGCCGCCCGCAGATGCAGAAGAACCTGATGCTGCGCTACCGCGTGGCCATCGAGGTGCGCAAGTTCCTTGACGAGCAGGGCTTCATCGACATCGAGACGCCGATGCTGACCAAGAGCACGCCCGAAGGCGCGCGCGATTACCTGGTGCCCAGCCGCGTGCATGACGGCCATTTCTTCGCGCTGCCGCAATCGCCCCAGCTCTTCAAGCAACTGCTGATGGTGGCCGGCTTCGACCGCTACTACCAGATCACCAAGTGCTTCCGCGACGAAGACTTGCGCGCCGACCGCCAGCCCGAATTCACCCAGATCGACATCGAGACCTCGTTCCTGGGCGAGGCCGAGATCCGCGCCATCACCGAGGCCATGATCCGCACCGTGTTCCGCAAGACCATGGGCGTGGAACTGCCGGTGTATGCCGAGATGACCTATGGCGAGGCCATGCACAAGTACGGCAGCGACAAGCCCGACCTGCGGGTGAAGCTCGAATTCACCGAGCTGACCGAGGTGATGAAGACGGTTGACTTCAAGGTGTTCAGCGGCCCGGCCACCACCGTGGGCGGCCGCGTTGCGGCGCTGCGCGTGCCGGGCGGCGCCGAGATGAGCCGCGGCGAGATCGACGCCTACACCGAGTTCGTCAAGATCTATGGCGCCAAGGGCCTGGCCTGGATCAAGGTGAACGACGCCGGCAAGGGCCGCGACGGCCTGCAGAGCCCGGTGGTCAAGAACCTGCATGACGCGGCCATCGCCGAGATCATCGCCCGCACCGGCTGCCGCAATGGCGACTTGATCTTCTTCGGTGCCGACAAGGCCAAGGTGGTGAACGACGCGCTGGGCGCGCTGCGGGTGAAGATCGGCCACAGCGACTTCGGCCGCGAGCACGGCCTGTTCAACGACGTGTGGGCGCCGCTGTGGGTGGTCGACTTCCCGATGTTCGAGTATGACGACGACGCCAAGCGCTGGAACGCGGTGCACCATCCGTTCACCGCGCCCAAGGACGGCCATGACGAGCTGATGAAGACCGACCCGGGCGCGTGCATCGCCAAGGCCTACGACATGGTGCTCAACGGCTGGGAAATCGGCGGCGGCTCGGTGCGTATCCACCGCGCCGATGTGCAGGCCCGGGTGTTCGAGGCGCTCAACATCACGCCCGAAGAGCAGAAGATCAAGTTCGGCTTCCTGCTCGATGCCTTGCAGTACGGCGCCCCGCCGCACGGCGGCCTGGCCTTCGGCCTGGACCGCATCGCCACGCTGATGACCAAGGCCGAATCCATCCGCGACGTGATCGCCTTCCCCAAGACCCAGCGCGCCCAGTGCCTGCTGACCGGGGCGCCGAGCATGGTCGACGAGAAGCAGCTGCGCGAGCTGCACATCCGCGTGCGGAACTGACGGCCCCGGGCCGCAGCGCGGCCTGTCCCCTGCCGGGGACGAACGCGGTGGACGGCTTGAGGCGGCAAGGTATAACATTGGTTATAACTAACCGGAGCGCACCATGCACGCACTCAAGCTCACCCAGATCGGCAATTCGGTCGGCGTCATCCTGCCCAAGGAAGTGCTGGCCTTGCTCAAGTTGGAGAAGGGTGACACCCTCTATCTGACCGAGAGCCCGGACGGCATGCGCATCACCCCGCACGACCCTGTGTTCGAGAGCCAGATGCAGTCGGCGCGCGACATCATGAAGTCACGGCGCGCCGTGTTGCGCGAATTGGCCAAGTGACATGATGCCCCCACGCTCACCTTGTTCGCAGCCCCCCAAGGGGGCGCTCGGTCCCTTTGTGGCGGCCGGGCGGGACTGAGGCCATGGTCGCGAACGAGACCTGGGTCTGGATCGACCCGGCGGTCATCATGGCCGTGCATGACGAGCAATTGGCCGAGCATGGTGGTGCGGCCGGGGTGCGCGATGCGGGTTTGCTTGAATCAGCGCTGGCCAGACCGCGCAATCTGGCGCTCTATGGCCAGCCTGATGCTTGTGAACTGGCCGCGTCCTACGCCTTCGGCCTGGCGCGCAACCACCCCTTCATCGATGGCAACAAGCGCTCTGCCTTTGTGGCGTGTGAGCTGTTTCTGGCACTCAACGGCTTGCGCTTGACTGCACCCGACGCAGATTGCGTGATGTTGATGTTGGCCTTGGCCGCTGGAGAACTTGGCGAGCCTGACTTTGCGCAATGGTTGCGTGCCCGCGTCGAACGTGATTGAGATGGCTTGAACCGCCCATGACCGCCACTGGCACCCCCCGCACCGACACCGCAGCCGTCCCCGCCCAGCCCACGCTGGACACCACCCGCATCGACGACACCCGCATCGCCGCCGTGCGGGCGCTGGTCTCGCCGGCGGTGATGCTGGAAGACCTGCCCGTCACCCCGGCCATCGAGCGCACGGTGGAGAGCACCCGCCAGGCCATCGGCCGGGTGCTGCGCGGCGAAGACGACCGCCTGGTGGTGGTGGTCGGCCCCTGCAGCATCCACGACCATGCCCAGGCCATGCATTACGCCCGGCTGCTCTTGCCCCTGGCCGAGGCGCTGGCCGGCGAGCTGATCGTGGTGATGCGGGTCTACTTCGAGAAGCCGCGCACCACCGTGGGCTGGAAGGGCTACATCAACGACCCGCGGCTGGACGGCAGCTTCCGCATCAATGAAGGCCTGCGCCTGGCGCGTGAGCTGCTGCTGGAGATCACCGCCCTGGGCCTGCCGGCGGGCACCGAGTTCCTGGACTTGCTGAGCCCGCAGTACGTCAGCGACCTGATCGCCTGGGGTGCCATCGGTGCCCGCACGACGGAAAGCCAGAGCCACCGCCAGCTGGCGTCGGGCCTGAGCTGCCCGGTCGGCTTCAAGAACGGCACCGATGGCGGTGTGCAGATCGCCGCCGACGCCCTGGTGTCGGCCGCCGCGCCGCACAGCTTCATGGGCATGACCAAGATGGGCGTGGCCGCCATTTTCGAGACCCGCGGCAATGCCGACGGCCATGTGATCCTGCGCGGCGGCAAGCAGCCCAACTACGACGCCGGCCATGTCGAGGCCGCCTGCGCCGTGCTGCGCAAGGCCGGCCTGCGCCAGCAGGTGATGGTCGACTGCTCGCATGCCAATTCATCCAAGCAGCACCAGCGCCAGATCGACGTGGCCGCCAATGTGGCCGCGCAGCTGGCTGCCGGTGAACACCGCATCATCGGCGTGATGGTTGAAAGCCATCTGCACGCCGGGCGCCAGGATCTGTTGCCCGGCGTGCCACTGCAGCCGGGCGTGTCGATCACCGATGCCTGCATCGGCTGGGACGACACCGCACCGCTGTTGCGCCAGTTGGCAGCGGCGGTGCAGGCACGGAGAGCCACACAGTGAACCAACCAGCCGCAGCCCGGCCACCCAAGATCCCCGAGAGCGTGCTGGTGGTGATCCACACCCCGGCGCTCGACGTGTTGCTGATCGAGCGCGCCGACAAGCCCGGCTTCTGGCAGAGCGTGACCGGCAGCAAGGACAGCCTGGACGAACCGGCCCGCGAGACCGCCATCCGTGAGGTGGCCGAGGAGACCGGCATCATGGTGGGCAGTGCTGGCGTGCCGCTGTCGGCCCTGCAGGATTGGGGCCTGCGCAATGTCTATGAGATCTACCCAATCTGGCGCCACCGCTACGCGCCGGGCGTCACCCACAACACCGAGCATGTGTTCGGCCTCACCGTGCCCGCCGGCACGCCGGTGGTGCTGGCCCCGCGTGAGCATGTGCAGCACGTCTGGCTGCCCTGGCAGGAAGCGGCCGACCGCTGCTTCTCGCCCAGCAACGCCGAGGCGGTGCTGCACCTGCCGCGCCTGGGCGGGCAGCAGGGCGCGCTGCGCGGCCCCACCGCACCCGACACGGCATGATGGCGGCCATGCGCGGCCCCCACTTCACCCACGCACGCCTGCATGCCCAGGGCTTGAGCCAGGTCGGCCCGCCCACGCTGCACACCAGCGACGTGCTGCGCGTGGCCACCTACAACATCCACAAGGGCGTGCGCGGCGTGGGCCCGCGCAAGCGGCTGGAGATCCACAACCTGGGCCTGGGCATCGAGGCACTGGACGCCGACCTGATCTGCCTGCAGGAGGTGCGGCTGTTCGAGAAGCGCGACGCCACCCGCTTCACCCGCACCATCCTCGGCTGGCCCAACGAGGGCCAGGCTGACTTTCTGGCGCCCGAGGGCTACACAGCGGCCTACCGCACCAACTGCACCACCCGGCACGGCGAGCATGGCAATGCGCTGCTGTCGCGCTGGCCGATCGGTGACATCGGCCACCAAGACGTCAGCGACCACCGCTTCGAGCAGCGCGGCCTGCTGCATGTGCCGGTGTGGTGGCAGGGTGTGGAAGTGCATGCGGTGGTGGCCCACCTGGGCCTGATCCATGCCAGCCGGGTGCGGCAGGTTGAACGCCTGGCGTCCTTCATCGCTGCCGAGGTGCCGGCTGGCGCGCCGCTGCTGGTGGCTGGCGACTTCAACGACTGGGGCGAGAAGCTCGACAGCCCGATGCATGCCATCGGCCTGCACCGCGCCCGTGCCGGGGCCGAGCGGGCGCAGCGCACCTTTCCGTCGGCGGTGCCGCTGTTTGCGCTGGACCGGGTCTACACCCGCGGCCTGGCCTGCGTCTCGGCCACCGTGCCGCGCAACAGCGGCTGGGCGCGCATGTCCGACCACCTGCCGCTGCTGGTGGAACTGCGGCTGGACTGATGGCCCCGGTGCTCACCGGGCTGCCTGCCCCGGACCAGCTCACTGGCGGCAACCAGGTGCGGTTGCTGGCTGGCGGGGACATGCTGTTCCCCGCCATGTGCCAGGCCATCGCCAATGCCCGCGACCGGGTGTGGCTGGCCACCTACATCTTCCACGACGACCCTGCTGCCGAGGCGGTGGCCCAGGCCCTGGCCGCTGCCGCCCGGCGTGGCGTGCAAGTGGGCGTGGTGGTCGACGGCTTCGGCAGCAAGGCCACCCTGCCCAGGCTGCGCCAATGGCTGGACGACGCCGGTGTGAAACTGGTGGTGTTCCGCCCGCTCGACCGCTGGTGGCGGCTGTTGCACCCGGGCCAGCTGCGCCGCCTGCACCAGAAGCTGTGCGTGGTCGATGGCGAGCACGGTTTCGTGGGTGGCATCAACATCATCGACGACCGACACGACCTGAACCATGGCTGGTCCGACCGGCCCCGCCTGGACTTTGCGGTGGCAGTGCATGGGCCGGTGGTGGCGCAGATGGCACAGACCGCACGCGCCATGCACACCCGCGCGCACCTGGGGGCCGACTGGCGCGACGAAGCCCTGCAACTGGCCCGCAGTGCCGAGCCGGTGGCCCGGGTGCGCCGCATCCTGGCCAGGTTGCGGTTGCATCCCCAGGCGCCGGCCAGTGCCACCGCGTCACTGGCGCCGGTGCGGGCTGCATTCCTGGTGCGTGACAACCTGCGCCAGCGCCGCGCCATCGAGCAGGCCTATGTCGACGCCATGGTCCAGGCCCGTCAGCGCCTGGTGCTGGTGTGCCCGTACTTCTACCCTGGCCGGCAGTTCCGCCGGGCCCTGCGCCAGGCCGCACGGCGCGGCGTGCAGGTGCGGCTGCTGCTGCAGGGCAAGGCCGACTACCGCTTTGCCGCGCTGGCCGCCCAGGTGCTGTACGACGAGATGCTGGCCAGCGGCGTGCGGGTGTTCGAGTACATGCCCGCCTTCCTGCATGCCAAGGTGGCCATCATCGACGACGACTGGGCCACCGTGGGCAGCAGCAACATCGACCCGCTGAGCCTGCTGCTGAACCTGGAGGCCAACCTGGTGGTGCGCGACCATGCTTTTGCCGCCCAGTTGGCGCTGCAGGTGGAAGCCGGCTTCATGGACGCCCGCGAAGTGCTGCGCCCGCCGGTGGCCGGCGGCTGGTGGGGCACGCTGCAGCGCGGCTTCGTGGCCTGGGCGGCGCACTGGTTCCTGCGGCTGGCGGGCCTCAGTGGCCGGTATTGAGGCGCCTGCTTGGACGACCTGATCACCTTGCGCCCGGCCGGCCTGTACTGCCCGCCCGGTGACTTCTACATCGACCCCTGGCGCCCGGTGCACCGGGCGGTGATCACCCATGCCCATGCCGACCATGCCCGCGCCGGCCATGGCCATGTGCTGGCCACGGCGGTCAGCGAAGGCGTGCTGCGCAGCCGCCTGGGCGCTAGCCTGAACCTGCAGGGCCTGGCCTATGGCGAGGAGGTGCTGCACAACGGCGTGCAGATCAGCCTGCACCCGGCCGGCCATGTGCTGGGCGCGGCCCAGGTGCGGCTGGCCCATGGCGGCCGGGTGTGGGTGGCCTCGGGCGACTACTTCCTGAGCGCGCACGACGAGAGCAATCCCACCTGCGCGCCGTTCGAGCCGGTGCGCTGCCACTGCTTCATCACCGAGTCCACCTTCGGCCTGCCCATCTACCGCTGGCGCCCGCAGGCCGAGGTGTTTGCCGACATCAATGCCTGGTGGCGCAGCAATGCCGCTGCCGGCCGGCCCAGCCTGTTGATGGCCTACAGCTTCGGCAAGGCCCAGCGGGTGCTGGCCGGCGTGGATGCGTCGATCGGCCCGATCTTCGTGCACGGCGCGGTGCTGCCGATCAATGCCGCCTACCGCGCCGCCGGCGTGCCGCTGCCCGACGCCCGGCCGGTGACCGACATCCCCGACGACCGCAGC
>JARXAJ010000221.1 GCA_029865965.1 Aquabacterium sp. | reverse complement strand
GGTCCTTGCTCTGCGTCAGGTCCTTGCCATCGAGCTCGGGCTTGATGGGGTGCATCACCATGCGCGGGTGCATGTCGGTGATGAAGAAGTATTCATCGCCGCTGTAGCGCAAGGTCTTGATGGCTGTCCTGGCCCGGCTTTGCGCCTCGTCCATGCTGTAGCGGCCCTGTGTCGCTTCGGCATGGTGGTGCACGATGATGTTGTGCGCAATCTCCACCGTCTGGCGCACCGCGCTTTTGCGCTCGTCGAACACGATGGCGCGCTCGGACAGCAAGGTGATGGCTGCAATCACCACCACGCCAAGCAGTGCGCTGGCAATGATCAGCGCCAGCCGCAGCGGCACGCTCATGCGATCGAGAAAACTCATTGGATAACACCCGGTTGGTTGATGTCGCGCCGCGCAACATCAGGCGTCACTCCGGGGTTTTCGGGCTGCACCACGCAATCTTGAACACAAGCAGCCAGGGCACCGTGACATAGCACCGGCTTGTACCGCGCCGCAGGCAGCGGCGGCGGCAAGCGGCATCAACCGGGCAGCCGCAACGCCGCGCCCAGGTCGTCGACCGACTGGCCCTGCTGCGCCAGCAGGGCCTCCAGCGCCGGCAGCAGCGGGCCCAGGCGTTCGTCGAGCGCGTCGCGCACGGTGTCGACCATGACCTGGGTGCCACGCTCGATCTCGATGTGCAGCGCGTCGCCCACCTGCTTGCTGCCGAAGGTGGTCATGCGCAGGGTTTCGGGGATCAGCCACACCTCGAACCAGCGCGCGCGCCGGTCGGCCTCGGCCACGGTGAGGCTGGCGCCGTTGATGGCGATGTAGCCCTTGGCGAACACATAGCGCATGTGGCTGGCCGGCACGCCGATGCGCAGCACGTGGTTGTTCTCGGGCTGGCGGATGGCCAGCACCTGGCCCAGGCAGTCGACATGGCCGCTGATGGGGTGGCCGCCGATCTCGGCGCCGTCTTTCGCGGCGCGCTCGACGTTCAGGCTGCTGCCCACGGCCAGCGCGCCCAGGGTGGTCAGGCCCAGGCTTTGCTGCATCACGTCGAAGCGGGCGCGGCCGGGGCCGCTGCGGTGGGTGACGGTCAGGCACACGCCGTCGCAGGCGACGCTGGCGCCGATGTCCAGGCCGGCGTCGAAGCCCGGAGGAAAGGCCAGCTCGAAGCTGCGAAGACCGGGACGGTCGGTCAATTCGGCCACGGTGGCCAAGCCTTGCACGATGCCTGTGAACATGGGGAGCGGGCGCACAACGGCGCAGGGTGGAGGCAGTCGCCGAGGTTACCAGCGGCACCCGGTGCAGCAGGCAGACTGGCTGTCTCAACCCTGCGGCGCGCTGCGATGCCCCACCCTTGCGTCACCCCAGCCTGGATCGGCAGCTTCAACCTGGCTACAGCACCGCCAGCCTTCATCGACGACCCGTATCCCTTCTACACCGCGCTGCGCAGCCACAGCCCGGTGCACCCGCTGGGGCCGCACCAGTGGCTGCTGACGCGGTACGACGACGTGGCGGCGCTGTACCGCGCACCGCAGGCCAAATCAGACAAGCGGCGTGAATTTGCGCCCAAGTTCGGCACCGGCACGCCGCTGTTCGAGCACCACACCACCAGCCTGGTGTTCAACGACGCGCCGCTGCACACGCGGGTGCGCCGGCTGATGCTGGGGGCGCTGAACCAGCGCGCCATCGCCCGCATGGAAGCCGGCGTGGCAGCGCTGGTGCAGCGCCTGCTGGACCAGCTGGCCGACCAGCCCGCGCCCGACCTGATCGCCCACTTTGCGGCCGAGATCCCGGTGGAGGTGATCGGCAACCTGCTCGATGTGCCAGCCGCTGAACGTGCGCCGCTGCGGGCATGGTCGCTGGCCATCCTGTCGGCGCTGGAGCCGGCACCATCGGCGGAGGTGCTGGCGCGCGGCCATGCGGCCGTCACCGCCTTTTGCGACCAGCTGCGCAGCCTGGTGGCCCACCGCCGGGCCCACCCCGGCGACCCGCAGGCCGATGTGCTGACGCGGCTGATCCAGGGCGAGGCCGACGGTACGCAGCTGACCGAGACCGAGTTGCTGCACAACTGCATCTTTCTGCTGAACGCGGGCCACGAGACCACCACCAACCTGATCGGCAACGGCGTGCATGCGCTGCTGACGCAGCGCGCGGCCTGGGACCGGCTGGTGGCCGAACCCGGCCTGATCCACACCGCCGTGGAGGAACTGCTGCGCTTCGAAAGCCCGCTGCAGCTGAACAACCGCCAGCTGGATGCGCCCTTGGTGCTGGGCGGCCTGACGCTGCCGGCCGGCGACTTTCTCACCCTGGGCGTGGGGGCGGCCAACCACGATCCGGCGCAGTTCCACCAGCCGGCGGTGCTGGACCTGGCGCGCAAGCCCAACCACCACCTGGCCTTCGGCCATGGTGCCCATGCATGTGCAGGCCTGAACGTGGCCCGGCTGGAAGCACGCATCGCCCTGGGCGCGCTGGCGCAACGCTACCCGCAGCTGGCCCTGGCTGGCGCGCCGGTGCGTGACCGGCGGGTGCGCTTCAGGGGGTTCTCGGCGCTGCCGGTGGCTGTGTCTTGACGAACGACAACGCCTTGTCACCAGACCTGACGCGGCCCGGTTCAGGGCCCGGAGCTTCAACTGATCGCGCTGTTCAGGCTTGCGGCAGCAATGAGCCTGCTGCGTGGGCCGCCGTCGCCAACCCCAGCACCGCCTCCACCGCCGCCGGGTCCGTGACCGCGCGCACGCTGTCGAAGGCGGCCTGGGCCTCGGGGTAACGCCGGCGCAGCAGGTTCAGCCACTGCTTCATGCGCCCGGCGCGGTGGCGCGGCAGGGACTGCAGCGCGATCAAGGCCCAAAACCGGGCCAGCCCGGGCTGCAGGTCGACCCAGGCCACCGGGTGGGGCGCAGCGCCATCGGCGGCGCGCAGGGCCCAGGCCAGGCCGGGGTCGGCCACCTGGCCGCGGCCCAGCATCAAGCCATGGCAACCAGATTCGGCGCGGGCGCGCTGGGCATCGGCCACGGTCCAGATCTCGCCGTTGGCGATCACCGGGATCGGCACGGCGGCGCGGATGTCGGCCACCCGGTGCCAGAAGGCCGGCGGCCGGTAGCCCTGCAGCTTGGTGCGGGCATGCACCACCAGTTCACCCGCGCCGCCGGCAGCCAGGGCCTGGGCGGCTTCAACCCGGCCACCGTCGTCGCGGTGGCCCAGGCGCATCTTCGCCGACACCGGCAGATGCGCCGGCACCGCCCGCCGCACTGCGGCCAGGATGGCGTGCAACAGCTCGGGCTCGTCGAGCAGCACCGCGCCGCCGCGGTGGCGGTTCACCGTCTTGGCCGGGCAGCCGAAGTTCAGGTCGATGCCTTCGGCGCCCAGCTCCGCCAGGCGGGCGGCGTTGTCCGCCAGGCAGTGGGGGTCGCTGCCCAGCAACTGGGCGCGCACCGGCGTGCCGGCGCGGGTGCGGCTGCCGTTGTGCAGCTCGGGCATCACCCGGGTGAACAGCCGCGCGGGCAGCAATTGGTCGGTGATGCGGATGAACTCGGTGACGCAACGGTCGATGCCGCCCACCGCTGTCAACACCTCGCGCAGCGGGTGGTCGAGCAGGCCCTCCATGGGCGCGAGCAGGATGGTCATGGGGGGCGCAGTGTAGGGGCCCGCGGCACCGCCCGCGACGCCCACCATCGCGGCATGAACCACATGCCCAGCCCGCCAGACGGCCTGCCCGCACTGCACTTCAGTGCCGGCGCCACCGTACTGGCCGAAGGTGAAGCCGCCGCAGGCCTGCCGGGGGCCTGCGGGACGGCCTGGGTGCGAGCCGCGCAGCGGAAGGAGAAGGCGTGGCGCGACGCTGTTCAATGCCCGCTGTCTGGCGGGCGGGCGGGCGGGCGGGCGGGCTGGATCGAACCATCAGCGCCGGCTGCTGACCCACAGCGGCCAGTTGTTTGGATTCGCAAGCCGGTCGCGGCCAGTGTCAGGATGGGTCGGATCCGGGTGGGACTGCTTTGGCCTCACTTTGCCAGTGTGTCGCAGCGCACAGACGGTTGTTTCATTGCACGGGCAGAGTGCTGACAGACAGCCCTGCATTTCGCACCGGCTGTATCGACATCAATGGAACCTAGACCAGCCGCACCCAACTTTGACTCGCCCGATGCATTGGCCTGGATCGATGCCATGTCGCCGCTGGAACTTGACTCCTTGTCCTTCGGGGTCATCCAGATGTCAGCCGGGGGCCAGGTGACTGCCTACAACACCTGGGAATCTGAAAAAGCGGGGCTCTCGAAAGACCGCGTCCTGCACCGCAACTTCTTTGCCGATGTCGCCCCCTGCATGAACAACTACCTGGTGGCCGAACGGTTCCTCGCCGAGCCTGAACTGGACGTGGTGCTTGACTACATCCTCACGTTGCGCATGGCGCCCACGCCGGTGCAACTGCGTCTGCTCAAGTCGATAGCCGCTGCGCACATGTACCTGTTGGTCAAGCGCTGAGCCCATGAACCCTTGCGCTTCGGTCATCGACGAGTCCCTTCTCCAGTTCCTTTATCAGATTCCGGTCGCAACCTTCCGCATGAGCGGCGCAGGACTGATCGATCTGATGAGCCCGCGGGCTGCCAGCCTGTTGCTGGCTCTGGGCATCCCATTCCGGCCCGGCGATGGTTGGGCAGTGCTCGCGGCCCTGGATGAATCCCTGGTGCCGCGGGTCCGCGCAACTTTGCAAACACCTGGCCTCGTCGTTGAGCGGCACCCTGTCGAACGTCAAGACCCGCAAGGCCGGCAGCGCCATCTGCATGTGACGGTCATCATCGTCGAGGCCGATTCCTGCCTGGTGTCGTTCGACGACATCACCGAGCGGATCGAGCAGGAGCGTCAGCTGGGTCTGCAGAGGCAGAACATGGCGGTCGTGCTGGAGACGATCCAGGGCTATTGCGTCGTCTTCCTGACCCTCGATCTGCGCGTCATGCAGGCCAACCGTTCGATCGAACGCCTGCTGGGCTATGGCGCTGACGTGGTGGGCCGCGCGTTGTCTGACTGGATCGCTGACAGATCGATCGACAAGGACACTCTTTCGGGACTGGCCCGCCTGGCGATCGAGCGCGGCTGGTCCGCGTTCGAGGCTGAATACATGGGCGCGACAGGCGACACGCTGTGGGGCGACACCATTTTGACGACCATGCGCGACACGGGTGGCAAGGCAGCGTCTTTTGTGGCCGTGGTGCGGGACATCAGCGCCAGCCGGCGCCGCGAAGTCGAATTGACACAGCAGGCATTGACTGACTCTCTCACAGGCCTGCTCAACCGCCGTGGCCTTGCCGAGCATGTGGCGCCGTGGCGGGCTGCAGCGCGCACCGGCAGCCCGAGACGATTGTCGGCACTGGCCGTGGACATCGACTTCTTCAAGCGCGTGAATGACACGCATGGCCACGCTGGGGGCGACGACGTGTTGCGGCAGGTCGGCGCCTTGCTCTTGGGTCAGTTTCGCAGCGCGGACCTCGTGGCGCGCGTAGGCGGCGAAGAGTTCGTGGTTGTGATGCACGACACCTCACTCGCCATGTCCGTGGTGCTGGCCGAACGCCTGCGACAGCGGCTGGAGACAACACCCATCATCTGGCATGGCGAGCGCATTGCTTTGACCGTGTCCATCGGCGCGGCCACGATGGATGGGGCGGATGACACCGAACGACTTCTCCGTGACGCCGATCTGGCGCTGTATCGGGCCAAATCCCAGGGAAGAAACCGCGTGATGCAAGCGTAGGCGGATGCGGCGCCGCGCCAGCAGTGCCCAGCGCGATCCCACACTGTCGACCAGATGCCGGCTTGCCAGCAAGCGGTCAGTCAGCGGCGCCGGGCCTGGCCAGTGTTCACCGGCCGATGTGCATCCTTGCCAGCGGCGCGATCAAGCGGCCATCTTGCGGCACGCGGCTGCACAGCTGATGCAAGCCTCGGCACAACGCTTGCAATGATCCATGTCCTGTGCGCCGCACTCCTTGGCGCACCAGTCGCATATGTCTGCGCATAACTTGCAAAGCTGCCCGGCAAATGGACTGTTGCGTGCGGTCGCATCGGCGCACAGACGGCAGACCGCAGCGCATTCGACACAACAGGCCGGACAGGCAGTAGCGCTCTCCTTGCCGACCATGTGCGAAAAACAAACACCGCAAGCGGTGGCGCAGACGTTGCAGGTGTCGATGCAGTCTTGGGCGTTCTGGTCAAGGTGTTGACGCATGAAGAAACTCCTGGGTTCAATGGGTTGATTGACAGTGACGGTGATTGCCGGGCGGCCGTCACCCGCATCATCTTCAGGATCGAATCGATCATCGGTTCGCTGGCGCACAGCGGTGGCCCATGGCGGGCACAACCAGCGCTGCCTGCAGCGGGCCACCGGTCAGACCCTCAGTCAGGCCATCACCGGCCAGCACCGCCAGGTCGAATGGCGGCACCACCAGCACCACCCGGTCGAGCCGGGGCAGGCTGTCATGCAGGTCGGAGACCAGCAGCCGGCGCATGGGCGGCAGGCAGGCGGCGACAGCACGGATGGCGGGCGAACTGGCGGCGACAATGCGTCGATGAAAACCCCCTCGCGGCTGCAGCCGTTGCTGGACGAAGGCCTGATCGACAGCGTGCAGCGCCAGCTGATGAGCGGCAAGGAGGCGATGGTGTTCGTGGTGCAAAGCGGTGGCGAGACCGTTTGCGCCAAGGTCTACAAGGAAGCCAACAACCGCAGCTTCCGCCAGGCGGTCGACTACACCGAGAACCGCAAGACCAAGAACAGCCGCCAGGCCCGGGCCATGGCCAAGGGCACGAAGTTCGGCCGCCAGGCCATGGAAGCCGCCTGGCAGAGCGCCGAGGTCGATGCGCTGTACCGCCTGGCTGCCGCCGGCGTGCGGGTGCCGCGGCCGATCAACTTCCATGAGGGCGTGCTGCTGATGGAGCTGGTGTGCGACGCCAATGGCGACGCCGCCCCGCGCCTGAACGACGTGGCCTTCAGCCCCGACGCCGCCCGCGCCCACCATGCCACGCTGATCCGCGAGGTGGTGCGCATGCTGGCCGCCGGCGTGGTGCATGGCGACTTGAGCGAGTTCAACATCCTGGTGGCGGCCGACGGCCCGGTGATCATCGACCTGCCGCAGGCGGTGGACGCCGCCGGCAACAACCACGCCGCCGCGATGCTCGAACGCGACGTGGCCAACCTGCGCCACTACTTCGGCCGCTTTGCGCCCGAGCTGCTGGCCACCGACTACGGCCGCGAGATCTGGGCCCTGTACGAAAAGGGCCTGCTCACGCCCGACAGCCAGCTGACCGGCACATTCAAGCAGACCCTGAAACCTGTGAACCTGGGCGACGTGCTGGCCGTCATCGACGATGCCCGGGACGAAGAAGCCGCCCGCCAACTGAGGATGCAGACCCCAAAATGAGCCCCGACGAAACCAGCCCCGACCAACAACAGCGCGCACTGGCCGAAACCCGCGCCTGGGTCGACCGCGCCGTGATCGGCCTGAACCTGTGCCCGTTCGCCAAGGCGCCGCAAGTCAAGGGCCAGGTGCGCTATGTGGTCAGCACTGCGCAAGACCCGGCCGCCCTGCTGGCCGACCTGATCACCGAGCTGGAACGCCTGGCCGAAAGCAAGGCCGACAAGCTGGAAACCACGCTGCTGGTGCACCCGCAGGTGCTGGGCGACTTTGCCGACTACAACGACTTCATCGCCATTGCCGAAGACACCGTGGCCGAGCTCGACCTGGAAGGCGTGCTGCAGGTGGCCAGCTTCCATCCGCACTACCAGTTTGACGGCACCACGCCAGACGACATCACCAATGCCACCAACCGGTCGCCCTACCCGACGCTGCACCTGATCCGTGAAGACAGCATCGACCGCGCTGTCGAGGCCTTCCCCGAGGCCGAGCAGATCTATGCCGTGAACATGGCCACGATGGAAGCGCTGGGATCGGCCGGCTGGGCAGCGCTGCAGCAGCAGTGCCGCGATGATGCGGGCCCCGCATCCTCCCTGGAGACCCCCGCATGACCGACGACCCGCGCTGCTGCGGCACTGGCACCTGCATCATCAACGCCGACGGCCAGTGCTGGTGCGGCCAGCAATGGGACGGCACCAAGATGTGCCACCCGCCGCTCAAGCCGTTCATGCCTGCAGCCGCACCCGCCCCGGTGTCAGCCGCTGCCACACCACAGCCCAAGCCTGCGGGCTGATCGGCCGCACCAGTCGCTACAGGTAGGGCGCAAACACCACCGCCAGGTCCACCCGCGCGCGCAGCCGGGTGCACAGCAGAAAGGTGCCGACGAACTTGCGCTGCAGCAGCAGCAGATCGGGCGGCGGCGTGCGTGAGAAGCCCTGGTCGAAGAACTGCGCCTGGCCCTGGGCAAACAGGCGGGCAAACAGGTCCGACGTGCCGAAGTCGTAAGCGCCCGCCTGGCGCAACGGCTCGCCGGCGGCCATCAGCATGCGCAACACGCCCGCCACCTGCTCGGGCGGGTCGCCGTCGCTGATGAAGCCCAGTTCCAGCGTTGCCGCGCGCACAGCGGCAGCGTCGCTGGCGCGCACGGCGCGGCCCAGTTGGCGCAGCTGCTGCACCCGGTGCGGCGCCACCGGCTCGGCCGCGCCGAAGTCCAGCAACGCGATGCGGCCGGAGGTGTGGTCGTACAGGTAGTTGCCGAAGTTGGGGTCGGTCTGCACCAGCTGCATGCCGAACAGCTCTTGCGCGGCCAGGCGGGCCAGGGCACCTGCCACCCCGTCGCGTTGCGCTGCCGTGCCGGTGGCAGCCAGGGTGTCGACGGCCACGCCGGGGGCGAAGTCGGTGGCCAGGATCTGGTCGGTGCTGTGGTCGGCATGCACCAGCGGCACCTGCAGCACCGGGTCGTCGCCCAGGGCCAGGCGGTAGGCGGTGGTGGCTGCGGCCTCGGCGCGGTAGTCGGTCTCGCGCAGCAGCTGCTGCTGCACCCGGTCGAACAGCGCACGCAGGTCCAGGCCGGCCGGCACCACGCCGGGGGTGCGGGCCAGCAAGGCCAGGTTGGCCATGTCGCTGGCGATGCTCTGGCGCACGCCGGGGTGCTGGATCTTCAGCGCCAGCACCCGGCCGTCGTGCGTCTCGGCGCGGTGCACCTGGCCGATGGAGGCCGACGCAATGGGCTGGAAGCTGAAGCGGCGAAAGCGCTGGTGCCAGGCGCTGCCGTAGTTGTGGCTCAGCACTGCGTCCAGCTGGGTGGCAGGCATGGCATGGGCCTGGCTGCGCAGGCCGGCCAGCAGCTCGGCAAAGGCCGGCGGCAGCACGCCTTGCCCGTCCATCGACAGCAGCTGGCCCAGCTTCATCACCGCGCCGCGCATGGTCGACAGCCGGTCGGCCAGGCGCTGCGCATTGCCCGGGGTGAAGACCATGTCGGCCAGCACCGGCCGCTGGCCACGCGCCAGGCGCTGCAGGCCCTCGGCCGCCGCGCCGGCGGCCAGCCCACCCA
>JARXAJ010000135.1 GCA_029865965.1 Aquabacterium sp. | reverse complement strand
GCGTCGGTGGGAAAGTGGGCCGGCACCCAGTCGAGGATCACGCCCAGGCCGGCTGCGTGCGCGGTTTGCATGAAGTGCTGGAAGCCGGCGCCGTCGCCGCACCGGCTGCCATCGGCGGCCGGCGCGCTGAAGCGCGCCGTGGGCGCGTACAGCCCCAGCGGCTGGTAGCCCCAGCTGCCGTCGAACGGGTGTTCGCTGATCGGCAGCAGCTCGATGTGGGTGAAGCCCAGGCCGGCGGCATAGGGCACCAGCTCAGCGGCCAGTTCGTCCCAGGTCAGCCAGCGGTTGCCGCCCTCGGCGCTGTTGTCAAGGACGCGCCGCCACGAGCCCGGGTGCACCTCGTAGATGCTGATCGGCGCGCCCAGCGCGTTGGCCGCCTGCCGCTGCGTGCTGGCCGGCACCTTGTCGGGCAGCGGCGCCACCACGCTGGCGGTGGCCGGGCGCAGCTCGGCGGCGCGGGCCATCGGGTCGGCCTTCTGCGGCAGCAGTTGGCCCTGCGGGCCCAGCAACTCGTACTTGTAGCGGGCACCGGCAGACACGCCAGGGATGAACAGCTCCCACACCCCGCACTCGCGGCGCAGGCGCATCGGGTGGCGGCGGCCGTCCCAGCGGTTGAAATCGCCGACCACGCTGACCCGTGTGGCATTCGGCGCCCACACGGCGAAGCTGGTGCCCGGCACGCCGGCATGGTCACGCGGGGTGGCGCCCAGCACCTCGAACGGCCGCAGGTGGGTGCCTTCGGCCAGCAGCCAGGCGTCCAGTTCACCCAGCACCGGGCCGAAGCGGTAGGGGTCGTCGGCCACCTGCACCGTGCCGTCGGCCCAGGTGATCTTCAGCCGGTAGGCGGTGCTGGTGCCGGCGGCCAGTGCCGCCGGCCCGGCCCACAGGCCGTCGGCATGCACCTGCCTCAGGCTGCCCAGGCGTTGGTCGGTGGCCGCAGCCAGCACCACCACCGCCTGGGCGCCCGGCAGGAAGGCCCGCACCACCAGGCCGCCAGCGGCGTCGCGGTGCGGGCCCAGCACGGCAAACGGGTCGCCGTGGCGGCCCTGGCAGACCAGGTCGAAATCGGCGGCAGCGGGCATCGGGGGGGTGTCTCGGTGGGTCTTGAGGTGGCGGCCCGCCGACGCGTCAGGCTTGCGGCGCCACGTGCCAGATCTGCGCAGCGTATTCGCGGATGGTGCGGTCGGCCGAGAACGGCCCCATGCCTGCCACGTTGGCAATCGCCTTGCGGGCCCAGGCTTCGGGGTCTTTGTACAGCGCGTCGACCCGGCCCTGGGCGGCCATGTAGGCGGCGTAGTCGGCCAGCAGCAGGTAGTGGTCGCCGCCCCACAGCAGGCTGTCGATCAGCGGCCGGTAGCGGGCCGGCTCGTCGGGCGAGAAGGCGCCGGCGGCAATCGCATCGAGCACCGCCTTGAGCTGCGGGTTGCCCTCGTAGATGCGCATCGGCTGGTAGCCGGCGGCGCGGATGGCCGCCACCTCATGCGCCAGCTTGCCGAAGATGAAGATGTTGTCGTCGCCGACGTTCTGGCGGATCTCGATGTTGGCGCCGTCGTCGGTGCCGATGGTCAGCGCGCCGTTGAGCGCCAGCTTCATGTTGCCGGTGCCCGATGCCTCGGTGCCGGCGGTGCTGATCTGCTCGCTCAGGTCGGCACCGGGCATGATGGTCTCGGCCACCGACACGCCGTAGTTCGGGATGAACACCAGCTTCAGCTTGTCGCCGATGCGGGCGTCGTTGTTGACCACCTGGCCCACGTCGTGGATCAGCCGGATGATGTTCTTGGCGGTGGTGTAGCTGCTGGCGGCCTTGCCGGCAAAGATGACGGTGCGCGGCACCCAGCCGGCGTTGGGCTGGGCCAGGATGGCGCGGTAGCGCGTCACCACATGCAGCACGTTCAGCAGCTGGCGCTTGTATTCATGGATGCGCTTGACCTGCACGTCGAACAGGCTGGCGGGGTTGGCGGTGACGCCTGTTGCTTTGTGGATCAGCGCGGCCAGACGCTGCTTGTTGTGCGTCTTGACCGCCCTG
Organism: Aquabacterium sp.; assembly: GCA_029865965.1. Taxonomy (GTDB): domain Bacteria; phylum Pseudomonadota; class Gammaproteobacteria; order Burkholderiales; family Burkholderiaceae_C; genus Pseudaquabacterium. The sequence continues at coordinate 4,675 of JARXAJ010000135.1, read as the reverse complement.
AACTCGGCGCGGAAGCCGGCATCGTCGGCATGCGCCACCAGGCCGCGCAGCAGGTCCAGGTCTCGCCGCCAGGCGGTGCCCAGTCGGCTGTCGATCAGCTGGGTCAGGCCCGGGTTGGCCTGGGTGAGCCAGCGGCGTGGCGTGACACCGTTGGTCATGTTGGTGAAGCGGTCGGGCCACAGCGCGGCAAAGTCCGAGAAGATGGTTTCCACCAGCAGGTCGCTGTGCAGCTTGCTCACCCCGTTGACCTTGTGGCTGCCCACGATCGACAGGTTGGCCATGCGCACCCGGCGCTCGCCACTTTCGTCGATCAGGCTCAGGCGGCGCTGGAACTCCATGTCGCCCGGCCGCAGCGCCTGGGCCTGCACCAGAAATTCATGGTTGATGCGGAAGATGATCTCCAGGTGCCGCGGCAGCACCTGCTGCATCAGGCTGACCGGCCAGGTCTCCAGCGCCTCGGGCATCAGGGTGTGGTTGGTGTAGCTGAAGGTCTTCTGCGTCATCGCCCAGGCGGCGGCCCAGGTGAAGCCGTGTTCGTCGACCAGCAGGCGCACCAGCTCGGCCACGCCGATGGCCGGGTGGGTGTCGTTGAGGTGGATGGCCACCTTGTCGGGCAGGTTGGCCAGGCTGCCGTGCTCGGCCAGGTGGCGCGCCAGGATGTCCTGGATGCTGGCACTGGTGAAGAAGTACTCTTGCCGCAGCCGCAGCTCACGCCCGGCGGGCGTGCTGTCGTTGGGGTAGAGCACCCAGCTGATGTTCTCGAACTGGTTCTTGAACTCGGCCGCCCGCGCATAGTCGCCCGAGTTGAAGGCATGCAGGTCGATGTGGGCCGGCGCGGCGGCCTTCCACAGGCGCAGTGTGCTGACCCTGTCGGTGCCGTGGCCGGGGATCACATGGTCATAGGCCTTGGCCGACACCTCGCCGGCATGGCGCCACACTGGCAGGGCATCGGGCGACTCGGCCCGCTCGACCCAGCCGCCAAAACGCACCGGGTAATGCGTGCCCGGGCGTGGGAACTCCCAGGGCGTGCCGTCTTCCAGCCAGGGGTCGGGGTGCTCGATCTGCCGGCCGGCCGAGATGCTCTGGGCGAACATGCCGAATTCATAGCGGATGCCGTAGCCAAAGCTGGGCAGGCCCACGCTGGCCATGCTGTCGAGGAAGCAGGCGGCCAGGCGGCCCAGGCCGCCGTTGCCCAGTGCGGCGTCAGGCTCACGTGCCTGGATGTCTTCCAGCGTGCGGGCATGGTGGCCCACGCTGCCGGCGGCGGCGCTGTCGAGCCCCAGCGCGGCCAGCGCATTGCCCAGGCTGCGGCCGATCAGGAACTCCATCGACAGGTAATACACCCGGCGCGCCTTGGCGGCCCGGTCGGCGGTGTCGCCCGCCACCCAGCGGCGTGACAACTCGGCGCGCGCCACCTGCGAGACCGCGCTCATCAGGTCCACGTTGCCAGCGTCGGCCGGGGCCACGCCCACGTTGTAGAGCAAGTGGCGCTCGACACGGGCGGCCAGGGTGTCGGGGGCTGAGCTGTTGGGCGGTGCGGTGTGCATGGAAATCCTGTTCTGATTGTCGGGTGGCGCTGGCAGCACAAGCTGGTGCGGCTGGCCATTGGCCTGCAGGCTTGCTGCATTATTCATGCCTTGTGCAGGCAAAAACGCTGGGCAGGCATGGCACCATCCATCGTGTCACCACGTTGTTGCTGGCAACCGGGGCCAGCGCTGCGATCGTGTCGCCAGGAGACAAACCAACATGGCCAACAGTGATCTTGCATCGAACTTCGACCTGCCCAAGCGCACTGTGGCGCTGGTGCTGGCCGGCGGCCGCGGCAGCCGGCTCAAGCAGCTGACCGACAGCCGGGCCAAGCCGGCGGTGTACTTTGGCGGCAAGTTCCGCATCGTCGATTTCGCGCTCAGCAACTGCCTGAACTCGGGCATCCGCCGCATCGGCGTGATCACCCAGTACAAGAGCCACAGTCTGCTGCGCCACCTGCAGCGCGGCTGGGCCTTTCTGAAGTCCGAGATGAACGAGTTCGTCGACCTGCTGCCGGCGCAGCAGCGGGTGGACGAGGAAAGCTGGTACCGCGGTACGGCCGACGCCGTCTACCAGAACCAGGACATCCTGGCGGCCTACGGCGCCGACTACATCGTGGTGCTGGCCGGCGACCACATCTACAAGATGAACTACGCGCTGATGCTCGCCGACCATGTGGCCCAGGGGCATGACTGCACCGTGGGCTGCATCGAGGTGCCGCGCATGGAAGCCGTGGCCTTTGGCGTGATGGCTGTCGACGAGCGGCGCCGCATTGTTGATTTCGTGGAGAAGCCGGCCGACCCGCCGGCCATGCCCGACAAGCCCGACAGCGCCCTGGCCAGCATGGGCATCTACATCTTCAACGCACGCTTCCTGTACCGGGCGCTCGAGCGCGACATGGCCGACCCCAATTCCAGCCACGACTTCGGCAAGGACATCATTCCGGCGGCCGTGCGCAGTGGCAAGGCGGTGGCCCACCCGTTCGACATGAGCTGCGTCGGCACCAAGCCCGGGTCGCTGCCCTACTGGCGTGATGTGGGCACGATCGATGCCTACTGGGACGCCAACATCGACCTGACCGCCACCGACCCCGAGCTGAACCTGTACGACACCCGTTGGCCGATCTGGACCTACCAGCCGCAGCTGCCGCCGGCCAAGTTCGTGCACAACCAGCCTGAACGTCGCGGCACGGCGGTGGAGTCGATGGTGTCGGGCGGCTGCATCGTCTCGGGCATGGTGTTCCGGTCGGTGCTGTTTTCCAGCGTGCGGGTGCACAGCCACGCCACCGTCAACTGGAGCGTGCTGCTGCCTGAAGTGCAGGTGGGCCGCGGCGCCCGGCTCAACAAGGTGGTGGTCGACCGCGGATGCCTCATCCCCGACGGCATGGTGATCGGTGAAGACCCGGAAGAAGACGCCCGCCGCTTCCACCGCAGCGTGCAGGGCTTGACCCTGGTGACACGCGGCATGCTGCGGGCGATCGAATTCGGCATGCCATGACGGGCGGGCCGAGCGTCCGGCGTCAGTCCGCAAGCCGGCCCGCCATCCCCTTGGGGGATCGACCGGCGTACCCGTCGGGCGAGGGGCAAAGATGAAGGTGCTGCATGTGGCGGCCGAGGTCTACCCGCTGGTCAAGACCGGGGGCCTGGCCGATGTGACGGCGGCGCTGCCGCCGGCGCTGGCCGAAGCCGGTGCCGATGTGCGCCTGCTGCTGCCCGGGCTGCCGGCCATCCTGGATGCTGTGCAATCTGCCCGCACCGTGGTCGACATCGGCGCCTGCTTTGGGGCGCTGCGGGTGCGCCTGCTGCTCGGGCGCATGCCCGGCACCCAACTGCCGGTCTATGTGGTCGACGCGCCCCACCTCTACCGCCGCCGGGGCGGCCCCTACCAGGCCGACGACGGCACCGAATGGCCCGACAACCTGCAGCGTTTTGCCCTGCTGGGCTGGGTGGCCGCCCACCTGGCGGCCGACGATGCCGACCCGGCCTGGGTGCCCGACATCGTGCATGCCCATGACTGGCATGCCGCCATGGCCTGCGCCTACATGGCCGACCATGCGGCCACGCCGGCAGCGGCGGTGTTCACTGTGCACAACCTGGCCTTCCAGGGGCTGTTTCCGTCGCAGGACTGGGCCCTGCTCGGGCTGGGCTCGCGCTTCATGGCGCCGTCGGGGCTGGAATTCCACGGCCAGCTGTCGTTCATGAAGGCCGGGCTGAAGTTCGCCGACAAGGTGACCACGGTCAGCCCCAGCTATGCGCGCGAGATCGCCACCCATGAATTCGGCTGCGGCCTCGAAGGCGTGGTGCGCGGGCGCGGCGCCGATGTCAGCGGCATCCTCAACGGCATCGACGAAGCGGTGTGGAACCCGGCGGCCGACACTGCCATCGCCCGGCGCTACGACCGCGACCAACTGGCCGGCAAGCAGGCCTGCCGCCGGGCGCTGCAGGACACGCTGGGCCTGGCCGTTGACCCGCATGCGCTGCTGCTCACGGTGGTCAGCCGCCTCACGTCGCAGAAGGGGCTGGACCTGGTGCTGGCCGCGCTGCCGGCCCTGGTGGCCGATGGCGTGCAGTTTGCGGTGCAGGGCACGGGTGAGCCGGCGCTGGAAGCGGCCTTCCGCAATGCTGCGCAGGCCCACCCCGGCCGGGTGGCGGTGCACATCGGCTATGACGAGAACCGGGCCCACCAGCTGGTGGCCGGGGCTGACGTCATTGCCGTGCCCTCACGCTTCGAGCCCTGCGGGCTAACGCAGCTGTATGGCCTGCGCTACGGCACGCCGCCGGTGGTGCGGCGCGTGGGCGGCCTGGCCGACACCGTGGCCGACGGCGACCCCGCCAGCCAGACCGGCTTCGTGTTCGATGCGGCCACACCGGGCGCGTTGGAGGCGGCCGTGCGCCGCGCCCAGCATCTGCGGCGCGACGCGGCAGCCTGGCAGGCGCTGATGCAGCGCGGCATGGCCCAGGACCTGTCGTGGGCTGGCCCGGCACAGGCCTACCTGGCGCTGTACGGCCAGGCGCTGGCCGCCCGTGCCGCCGCGCCGCGCGGCCCCGGCGCGTGACGGCCCGCCGCTGACAAGTCACATCAGGGCCACGCCCTTGATCTGGGCGAACAGTGCATCTCCCGGCTGCAGCGCCAGCGTCTCGGCACTGCG
>JARXAJ010000290.1 GCA_029865965.1 Aquabacterium sp. | reverse complement strand
CGGCGCTCGATCGCCGAGATCCTGACGCTGACCGACGACCTGCGCGAGTTGATCCTGGAAAAGCGGCCCATGCGGCAGATCAAGGAGGCTGCCAGGCGCAACGGCACCCGCACCTTGCGCGAGGCAGCACTGGACCTGGCCCGCCGGGGCCAGACTTCGCTGGCCGAGGTGCGCCGGGTGACACAGCATGCGTAGCCGGCGGCGTGGACAACTGCTGCTCGGCGTGGGCCGCGATGGCCTGGCCGTGCTCAGGTCGGGCACCGCGCAGGCGGCACCGCTGCTGTTGGGCGTCCAGGCGCTGCCCACCCCCAACAGCGACGACAGCGCCATCGGGCCTGCGCTGTCGACCCTGTTCGACACGCTGGCGGCCGGCCGGGATCTGGCCGGGATGGCTGTGCAGGTGGTGCTGGACGGAGACTGGACCCGCCACTGGATCGTCGAGCCGCCGGCCAATGCCCGCAGCCTGGCCGATTGCCGAAGCGCTGCAGCCGCACGCTTCGACATGTTGTACGACGCGCCGCTGGACGGCTGGCACTGGACCGGCGACTGGCATGCCACCGCGCCCGCCTTGTGCTGCGCCCTGCCCAAGACCTTGCTGCTGATGTTGCAGCAAGCCTGCGCCGCCCACCGGCTTGTGCTGCACAGCGTTGCGCCGCACTTCGCCGTGGTGTGGAACCGCTGGCACACCCAGCTCACCGACAAGGCCTGGCTGGTGTTGTTGCACCAATCCGTGGTCACCTTGGGCCTGGTCGACGGCGGACGGCTACAGGCGCTGCGCCGGTTCGGGCCGCTGGAGGCAAACGCCGACAGCGGCAGCTGGCTGCATGCGCTGGTCCAGCGTGAAGCCTTGCGCAGCCAGCTGGCGCTGCCGGACAAGCTGTTGCTGTGTGACGACCTGGGCCTGGCTTGGCAAACCGGCGAATACGGCGGCTGCGCCTGCCTGCGTCCCCTGGCGCCCGGCGCCGGTATGGTCCTTGCGGCTGGCGGCACGGGGGATGGCCAGGCCACTGCGGGCGCCATGCGGCTCGCTTGCGAGGCGTTGCCATGACGCGCCGCCTGCATCTGGAACTGGCGCCGGACAGCTGGCGGCTGGCAGCACGGCGAACGCCGGCGGGCATCTGGGCCATGGGCCTCATCGGTCTGGGCTGTCTGGCGGCCGCCGCCGCCACCTGGTGGCGTGGCGAGGTCGCGCACAGCGCGCTGCAGCAGCAGATCGCGGCCACGGCGGCGCACATGGCGGTGGCGCAGCGCCGCCAGCTGCCAGCGCCGGTGGCGGCGATCACGCCCGAGCGAAGGGCTGCGGTCGATGCCTGGATCGCCGGCCTGAACGTGCCCTGGTCCGACCTGTTCTCCGCGTTGCAGGCCGCCGGCTCGCCGACCATCGGCCTGATCGAACTCACGGCCGAGGCGCGCAAGCGCAGCATCCGGTTGGTGGCCGAGGCGCGCGACACTGCGTCGATGCTGGCCTATGTCGAGCGCCTGCGCGCAGGGCCGATGTGGTCGGCGGTGGCGCTGGTCAGCCACCAGCAGATCCAGGAAGACGCCGCCGAGCCGGTGCTGCGTTTCGACGTGCAGCTGAACTGGCAGGAGGGCTGGAGATGACCCCGTTGCGCTGGCGACTTGTGATCTGGCTGCAGCTGGGCTGGGTCCGTTGCAATGTGGTGACGGCGCTGGTGGCGGCGCTGCTGCCGATCGGCGCTGTCGCCTGGCTGCTGGCCACGGCGCATGTGCACGCCCGAGTCGACGCGTTGCAGCAGGTGTTGATGGACCAACGCAGGCAACGGGCGGTACCGCGCCAAGCCGTGCCGGCCGTGCCGGCGGACATGGCTGCGCTGGCGGCGTTCACCGACGTGCTGGGCGAGCCATCGGGCACCGAACGCTACTTGGGCACGGTGCTGGCCGCCGCGCGCCAGCACCGTGTCACCGTTGCAGAAGGACGGTATCGCATCAGCCTGGATGCGGCCGCGCAGATCGACCGGTATGCCATCCGGCTTCCGGTGTCCGGCCGTGATGTCGACATCCGCCTGTTCTGCGACCAGGTGTTGCGCGCCTTGCCGTTTGCATCGCTGGATGTGGTGGAGCTCAAGCGCAGCGCGGTGAGCGAAGGCATGCTCAGTGCGACGCTGGAATGGACGCTGCTGTTGCATGCTGGGCAAACCAGCGCAGTTGGCACCCCGCCATGAAGCGCCGCCAAGTGCTGATGGTGGCCGGGTTGATCGGCGCCGGCGCTCTGGCCATCTTCGGCGACGGCACGCCTGCGCCGGCGGCCGATGCAGTCGCCCGGCCGGCCATGGCCCCGGCCATGCCCACCCAGGTGCGCAACAGTCCGGGCGCCAGCGCGGCCACGGCGGCACCCGCTGCCGTGCGCACGCTGCGCCCACGCGATGGCCCGACAGTCGCACCCATGGGCAGGCCGCAGCCCCTGTTCCCGCCGCAGACCTGGGAAGCAGCAGCGCCCGCGCCTGCGGCGGCGCAGCCGTTGGCCGCCGCGGCGCCACCACAGGCGGACAGTGCGCCACCGCTGCCCTTTGTTTACATCGGCCGCCGCGCGTCCGGAGATGTGCTTGAAATCTATCTTGCCGAGGGGGAGCTGGTGTATGTGGTGCGCCCGCCCGCCCTGCTGGGCAGCCTCTACCGCGTCGATGCGGCGCATGCCGGTTCCATCGACTTCACCTACCTGCGCTTGAACCTGACTCAGCGGCTGCCCACGCCGGCTGCGGCCCCATGAATCCCTTGCTTTCTCCCTCCATCAGTGCCGATCCGGCACCACATCGGGCACCAACATGCCAGCCGCTCCTGCGGCTGGCGGCTGCACTGATCTGCCTGTCCCTGGCTGGGTGCGCGGGACAGTCGGCGTTCCGCGCAGCCGAAGGCTTGCTGGCGGGCGGCCGCACCGCCGACGGCCTGCGCAAGCTGCAGGAGGCTGTCGCCCAGGCGCCGGACAACGTCCAGTACCGGGCGCTGCTGCTGACGACGCGGCTGAAGTGGACCGACACGCTGATCCGGCAAGGCCGCCAAGCCTTGCGCGATGGGCGGCCTGACGATGCCAGGCAGGCGTTTGAGCGGGTCTTGGCCGTCGATTCGGCCCATGTCGCGGCGCGCACAGGCCTGGCCCAGGCGCAGCAGCAGGAGCGATCGGCCGACCTGGTGCGCCAGGCAAGCGCCGATTGGGCAGGCGGCAAGTCTGACTCGGCCAGGGCGCGCTTGGCAAGTGTGCTGGCGGACGACCCCACGCATGCGCATGCGATCGAGCTGCGGCGCCAGATCGCCGCCGCCGATGAGGCCGCCCTGGCAGCGGCCAGTACCAAGGGGCCATGGGCGGCCAAGGTGTCCATCGACTTCAAGGATGCGTCTGTCAAGCAGGTGTTCGACGTCATCAGCCGTGCTTCGGGCCTGAACATCCTGCTGGACAAGGACGTGCGCGCCGACCAGAAGATCTCGCTGGCGCTGCGCGATGTGACCAGCAGTGCGGCCATCCAGTACCTGCTGATGGCCAACCAGCTCGAACAGCTGGTGATGGATGGAAACACGCTTTTCATCTATCCCAACACCCCTGCCAAGCTCAGGGATTACCAGCCGCTGCTGGTCAAGACCTTCGTGCTCAACAATGCCAACGCCAAAGCAGTTGCCGAGTTGATCAAGACCCTGGTCAAGTCGCGTGATGTGGTGGTTGACGAGAAGCTCAACATGGTGATGGTGCGTGACTCCGCAGAAGCCATCGGCCTGGCCGAGCGCCTGGTCGCCCTGCAGGACGTTGCTGAGCCCGAGGTGATGCTAGAGGTCGACGTGCTGGAGGTGGGCCGTGACCTGCTGACCGAGCTGGGCTTGGCCTGGCCGGGCGGTCTCACCTTGATGCCTATCCCGGCTGACCGCTCGGGGGGCCTGACACTGGGCAGCCTGCGCAACCTGAACGCAGCGACCTTGGGTGCAACCATCGACGCCGCGAAACTGAATCTGCGCCAGGAAGATGGGAACAGCAACCTGCTGGCCAATCCGCGCATCCGGGTGCTCAACCGGGAAAAGGCCAGGGTGATGATCGGCAACCGCGTGCCCAGCGTGTCTACAACGGTGAATGCGACTGGTTTTGCCACTGAGTCGGTCACCTACCTGGATGTGGGTTTGAAGCTCGAGGTTGAGCCGACCATCTTCGTCAACGGTGACATCACCATCCGCCTGGCGCTGGAGGTCAGCAACATCGTCAGCACCCAGAAGACGGCGAGCGGATCGTCCACATACACCATCGGCACTCGAGCGGCCAACACCACACTGCGCCTGAAGGACGGCGAGACCCAGGTGCTGGCCGGCCTGATCAGCGAGGAAGACCGCCGCAGCGCGACCAAGGTGCCAGGCTTAGGCGACTTGCCCCTGGCCGGCCCGATGTTCAGCAGCACCCTGGCCAACGGCAAGCGGTCTGAAATCGTGCTGTCGATCACGCCGCGGCTGGTCCGCAACCAGACGCAGCCCAGCCCCGGTGCCAGCGCAGTGCCGAGCGGCACAGAGAGCACCGTGCGCCAACGCGCGGCCTCGCCAGGCACGCCGGCGCTGGCGCCATGAGCATGCCGGCTTGCGCCATCCAGACAAGGCCGTGGTCGGCCAGGCGCAAGGGGAGCCGCCTGTTCGGCTTCTCGCTGATCGAACTGCTGGTGGTGCTGGGCATCGTGGGCCTGCTTGCGTCGGTGGTGGTGCCGGTGGCCCAGATGGCGGTGCAACGGCAGCGCGAGCAAACCCTGACGCGCCATCTCTTCGAGATCCGGCAGGCGCTGGACGCCTACAAGCGGGCCGTTGACCAAGGCAGGATTGCCAGGCCAGCCGGCAGCTCCGGCTATCCGCCGTCGCTGCAGGTGCTGGTGGACGGCGTGGTGGACCTGAAGGATCCGCAAGGCCGGCTGCTGCGGTTTCTACGCCGGATACCGGGCGATCCGATGACAGCGCGGACAGACGCAGCTGGCAATGGTGCCTGGGGCTTGCGCAGCCATGCCAGCGACGCCAACAACCCCCGGCCGGGTGCCGATGTTTTCGATGTGCATTCAAGCTCGGCTGCGGTCGGCCTGAACGGTGTGCCCTATGCCGATTGGTGAGACCATCCGCCCCGCTGCAGCGGCGGCAGCACCGAAACGGCAGGGACCGACGGGCTTCACCCTGATCGAGCTGCTGGTCGTGCTGACCATCATCGCGTCGCTGCTGATGCTGTCGCTGCCGCGCTACATGCGGGCTCTCGACAGCGCCGCCCAGACCGTGTTGGCCGAGAACCTGCGGTTGACGCGCGACGCCATCGACAAGCATTTCAGCGACACCGGCCGCTACCCGGATTCATTGGAGCAGTTGGTCGACAAGGGATACCTGCGCAGCCTGCCGCTAGACCCTGTGACCGACAGCACCCAGACCTGGGTGATCGAGGGCCCGGCCACTGGTGCAGCCGGCAGGGTGTTCAACCTGCGTAGCGGTGCGGCCGGTTTGGGGCTTGGTGGCAAGCCCTACGCTGCCATGTGAGCCCTGCCATGCCGCGCCAACGCCAGGCCACTTGCCAGATCCGTTGCATCGGCTTCACTTACATCGGTGTGCTGGCGTTGGTCGCCATCCTGGCGCTGGTCGGCACGGCAGCAGTGCGGGTTGGCCTGCAAGCACACCGGCGCCTCGCCGAACAGGCTTTGCTCCAGATCGGAGCCGAGTTCTCCGATGCGCTGGGCAGGTATGCGGCAGTGACACCGCGCGGCGCGTCCGATGCACCCAAGTCACTGGAGGAGCTGTTGCTTGACCCGCGTTTCCCGGGCACCGTGCGCCACCTCCGGCGCATCTACAACGACCCCCTGACGGGGTCCAAACGTTGGGGGCTGGTGTTCAGCGAAGACGGTGAGCAACTGGTGGGTGTATACAGCCTGGCCCGGGGCACGCCCATCAGGGCGGCCGGATTCGACGAGCGCTTCGCCGGATTCAACGCGCAGGCCGCCTACAGCGCCTGGGTCTTCACGCGGCCTGCAGGGGCCGGCGCTCGCGACGGCACACGCGCCCATGGGCTGGTCAGCGGCGCCACAGTGCGGGTGGACAACCCTGTTGCCGACGCTCCGGCCGAGACTGAGCAGGAAGTTCCGGACAACACGCTGATCGTGCGCCGCCGGGTGCGGCCCTGACGCATGTCAGGCCGTGCTCGCAGGCCACGCCAGGCTTGCCCGCCGATGACTGACCAGGATTCGGAACCATCCCCAATGCATTTGAAGCCAGAAAAGCTACTCGATGTTCTGCACCTGCTCGCGCATCTGCTCGATCGCCACCTTCATCTCCACCGACACATTGGTCAGTTCCAGTGCCGAGGACTTGCTGCCCAGCGTGTTGGCCTCGCGGTGCAGTTCCTGGATCAGAAAGTCGAGCCGTTTGCCCAGCTCTCCGCCGGCTTGCAGCAGCCTGGTGATCTCGTCGAGGTGGGCGCCCAGGCGGGCCAGCTCCTCGGCCACGTCGATGCGCAGGGCATAGGCGGCGGCCTCGTTCAGGGCGCGGTCGCGCAGGGCTTCAGCCGTCACGCTGCCGCCGGCTCCGGCGTTCTGCAGCGCCTCGTTCCAGCGGTCGAGAAACCGCTGCTGCTGGCGCAGCACCACTGCGGGCACCAGCGGTGCCGCCTGGGCGGCCAGCTCCCGCAGCCGGCCGATGCGTTCCAGCAGGATGGCGACCAGGCGCGCACCTTCGCGGCCGCGCGCTTCGCGCAGCCCGGCAATTGCCTCGCATGCGGCAGCCAGGGCGGCCTCGTCCAGACGCTCGGTCGCGCCACCCTGGCGGCACCAGGCCAGCGCCTCGTTCACGCTCAGCGGCCGGGCATTCGGCAGCCAGCTGGTGACGGTGGATTCCAGCCGCGACAGCCGGTTCAACTGGTCGGTTTGCGGTTGGGGCCAGGCGTTGTCGGTCTCGCGCTGGGGGGCCACCCGCAGCTCGATCTTGCCGCGCTTGAAGGCGGCGCCTACCAGCTCGCGCAGCGCTGGCTCCAGGCCCCGCAATTCGTCGGGCAACCGAAACGCCAGATCGAGGAATCGGCTGTTGACCGAGCGCACTTCCACGGAGACGGCGGAGCCGCCGGGCACGCTGCGTGGCGTGGGGTCTTCGGTGCCGCCCCCCGCGCTGTGCGTGGCATGGGCAAAACCGGTCATGCTGTAAACTGACATCGACCCACCAGACAAGGGAAAACACGGATTATGTCAAAGCCCAAGCCCGCCCCATTGCCTGCGGGCACGGTGGTCGGCGGCTACTCGGTCGTCAAGAAACTGGCGGCCGGCGGTTTTGGCGTTGTCTACCTGGCCGAAGATGCCGACCGCCACAACGTGGCCATCAAAGAGTATTTGCCGGCCTCCCTGGCCGAGCGCTCGCCGGGTGAACTGACCCCGCGGGTCAAGCCCGAGAAGCAGCCGCTGTACAGGCTGGGCCTGAAAAGCTTCTTCGAAGAAGGCCGCAGCCTGGCGCAGATCAGCCACCCCAGTGTGGTGAGCGTGCTGAACTTCTTCCGCGAGAATGAAACCGTCTATATGGTGATGAACTACCTGCAGGGCGACACCCTGCAGGATTTCATCGTCACCGCGCGCGACCTGAAGCGCGACAAGGTGTTTCGCGAGAGCACCATCCGCAGCCTGTTCGACGAGATCCTGCGCGGCCTGCGCATCGTGCACCAGCACAAGATGCTGCACCTGGACATCAAGCCGGCCAACGTGTTCATCACCAACGACAACAAGGCGGTGATGCTCGACTTTGGCGCCGCGCGCGAGGTGCTGTCGAAAGAGGGCAACTTCATCCGGCCGATGTACACGCCCGGCTTTGCCGCACCCGAGATGTACCGCCGCGACGGCACGCTGGGCCCCTGGACCGACATCTATGCGATCGGCGCCTGCATCTATGCGTGCATGCAGGGCTACCCGCCCAACGATGCCCCGCAACGGCTGGAGAAAGACCGCCTGGCGCTCAGTTTGAGCCGGCTGCGCAATGTCTACTCCGACAACCTGATCGAAGTGACCGAATGGTGCATGTCGCTCGACCCGCTGAGCCGGCCGCAGAGCGTGTTTGCGCTGCAGAAGGAACTGGCGCGCGAGACCGAGCGCCGCTACACCAAGCTGAGCTTCTCCGAGCGCATGAAGCTGCAATTCGAGAGCCTGAAGGCCGGGGCCAAGACGTGACCGGCCGCCAGGGATCTGCGGCATGAGGTTCAACGTCTACCAGGTCAGCCGCAAGGGCGGCCGGCCCAAGAACGAAGACCGCATGGGCTACTGCTACACCCGGTCGGCCGGGCTGTTTGCCCTGGCCGACGGCATGGGCGGCCACCCCGAGGGCGAGGTGGCGTCGCAGCTGGCACTGCAGACGTTGTCGGCGCTGTTCCAGCGCGATGCCAAGCCGACGCTGAAAGACCCGCTGCGCTTTTTGCAGGACGCGGTGCTCGCCGGCCACCAGCAACTGCTGCGTTACGCCACCGACCGTGGCCTGTTGGACACCCCGCGCACCACCATGGTGGCCTGCCTGTTGCAAGGGCAGTCGGCCTACTGGGCCCATTGCGGTGACAGCCGCCTGTACCTGGTGCGCGGCGACAGGCTGCTGGCCCGCACCCGCGACCACAGCTACACCGAGCTGCACGGCGCGCTGGCGCAGGCGGGCCAGGCGTTGCCCAATGACGCCCACCGCTTCAACCGCAATGTGCTGTTCACCTGCCTAGGCAGCCCGGGCAAGCCGGTGGTCGACACCGCCGGCCCGATGGTGCTGGAGCCCGGTGACCGGGTGCTGCTGTGCAGCGACGGCCTGTGGGGCGCGCTGAGCGACGAGACCATCGTGCGCATGCTGGCGGCGCAGACGGTGTCCGATGCGGTGCCCGAACTGGCCGAGCAGGCCTTGCGCAGTGCCGGTGCCAAGAGCGACAACGTCACCGTTCTGGCGGTGGAATGGGAGGGTGCCGAGCACCCCGTCGTGCCGCAGCTGGTGCACACCCGCGCCTTGGGCGACGAGGTGTTCGCATCCACCATCCAGGCCAGCCTGGCCGCCAGCGACACGCTGCCGGCCGCAGAGCTAGATGACGCTGAAATCGAGCGCTCGATCCGCGAGATCAATGAGGCGATCAAACGGTCGTCTTTCAAGAAAACCTGAGGTTCCCGATGAGTAATTTTCTGCGTGGCGATGGCCGCGCGCACGACGCTTTGCGCCCCATCAGCATCCAGCGCGGCTTCACCCGCCATGCCGAGGGTTCGGTGCTGGTCAGCTTCGGCCACACCCAGGTGCTGTGCACCGCGTCGGTGGAAGAAAAGGTGCCGCCGCACAAGCGCGGCAGCGGCGAAGGCTGGGTGACGGCCGAGTACGGCATGCTGCCGCGCGCCACCCACACCCGGGGTGACCGCGAGGCTGCACGCGGCAAGCAGAGTGGGCGCACGCAGGAGATCCAGCGCCTGATCGGTCGCAGCCTGCGCTGCGTGTTCGACCTGGCCGCGCTGGGCGAGCGCAGCATCCTGATCGACTGCGACGTGCTGCAGGCCGACGGCGGCACCCGCACCGCTGCCATCACCGGCGCCTATGTGGCCGCCGCCGACGCGGTGGCCTGGCTCATCGCCCAAGGCAAGCTGACGGCCAGCCCGATCAAGGACGCGGTGGCTGCGGTCAGCGTGGGCATCGTGGCAGGCACGCCGCTGCTGGACCTGGAATACACGGAAGACTCGTCCTGTGACACCGACATGAACGTGGTGATGACCGGCAGCGGCGGCTTTGTCGAGCTGCAGGGCACGGCCGAAGGTGCATCCTTCAGCCGGGCCGAGATGGACGCGCTGCTGGTGCTGGCCGACCAGGGCATCCGCCATTTGGTGCTGGCGCAGCGCGCTGCGCTGGCCGCGCCGCTGGCGCGGTAGGGGCCGCTGTGTCCATGTTGCGCCTGGTGCTGGCGTCGAACAATGCCAAGAAGCTGGGTGAGCTGCAGGCCCTGCTGGCCGGCTTGCCGGTGCAGCTGGTGACCCAGGGCAGCCTGGGCATCCCTGAAGCCGACGAGCCGCACCACAGCTTCATCGAAAACGCGCTGGCCAAGGCGCGGCATGCGGCACACGCCAGCGGCGGTGCGGCGCTGTCCGACGACTCCGGCCTGTGCGTGGGCGCGCTGGGTGGCGCGCCGGGTGTGGTGTCGGCGCACTATGCTGGCGAAGTGCACACCGTGCCCGGTGAAGACCGCGAAGCCCGCCGCCGCCGGCAGGATGCGGCCAACAACGCCGCGCTGCTGGCCGCGCTGGCGCCGCATGCTGACCGGCGCGCCCACTTCATCAGCACCCTGGTGGCATTGCGCCATGCCGACGACCCCGAGCCCCTGGTGGCTGTGGGCCGCTGGACTGGCGAGATCTTGCTGGCCGCGCGCGGCAGCCAGGGCTTCGGCTACGACCCGCTGATGTTCATCCCCGCGCTGGGCGCCACCGTGGCCGAACTGCCGGCCGCGTTGAAGAACCAGCACAGCCACCGCGCCCGCTCGGCCGGCCTGCTGCGCGCCATGTTCACCGACGCCTGGCACCTCGCACCCTGACCGCCGTGGACATCGTCAACCGCTACCTGCGCCCCGGCACGCTGCACCTGGGTGAATCACCGCCGCTGTCGCTGTACGTGCACTTGCCCTGGTGCATTGCCAAGTGCCCGTACTGCGATTTCAACAGCCATGTCATGCCGGCCCCCATGTCGCTGGCGGCTCCTGGCCGCCGAGGGGGCGCGCCCGCCCGGGATGGCCTGCCCGAGGCGCGCTACCTGGATGCACTGCTGGCCGACCTGGAGGCCGCGCTGCCGCAGGTGTGGGGCCGGCCGGTGGTCAGCATCTTCATCGGCGGCGGCACGCCCAGCCTGTTCTCGCCCGATGGCATCGCCCGCTTGCTGGCCGACATCCGCGCCCGCCTGCCGCTGTTGCCGGCCTGCGAGATCACGCTGGAGGCCAACCCCGGCACCTTCGAGCGGGAGCGCTTCCGCGCCTTCCGCACCGCCGGCGTCACCCGGCTCAGCGTGGGCGTGCAGAGCTTCGACGATGCCATGCTGGCCAAGCTGGGCCGGGTGCATGACGGCGCCCAGGCGCGCGCCGCGCTGGCCGAGGCCGCTGCCTGCTTCGACACCTTCAACCTCGACCTGATGTACGCGCTGCCCGGGCAGACGTTGCAGCATCTGCAGGCCGACCTGGACACCGCGCTGGGTTTTAACCCACCGCACCTGTCGATCTACCACCTGACGGTCGAGCCGAACACCGCCTTCGCGCTGGCACCGCCACCCAACCTGCCCGACGACGACCTGGCCAGCGACATGCTGGACCTGATCACCGCCCGCACCGCTGCCAGCGGGCTGCAGCGCTATGAGGTGTCGGCCTTTGCCAGGCCAGGCCACCGCTGCACCCACAACCTGAACTACTGGATGTTCGGTGACTACCTGGGCATCGGCGCCGGGGCGCACGGCAAGCTGAGCTACCCGCACCGGGTGATCCGCCAGGTGCGCTGGCGCGAGCCGCGCCGCTACATGGACGAAGCCGTGGCCGGCCGCGCGATGAGCAACGACGACGAGGTGGCGCGCGCGCAGCTGCCGTTCGAGTTCATGCTCAATGCGCTGCGGTTGAAGGACGGCTTTGCGCTGGCCGACTTCCAGGCCCGCACCGGCTTGCCGCTCAGCGCCATCGCCAAGCCGCTGGCCGATGCCGAGGCCAAGGGCCTGATCGAGCGCGACTTCGCCCGCGTCTGGCCCAGTGCACGCGGCTTCGACTTCCTGTCAGACCTGCAGCAACTCTTCCTGCCCGGCTGACTTGCCCCTCGGGGACAGGTCGCCGCAGGCGACCAGGGGGTGCGGTGGTGCCAGGCGGGCCAAGCCCGATCCGGGTCTCCCGGTCGGGCTTGGCGCCCCCTCGGGGGGCGGCCGCCAGACGGCCGGGGGCGGGCGGTTCAGACGCGGTGGATGGCCGCGCCCACGGTGGTCTTCAGGCGTTCGATCAGCGCCGGCGCAATGCGCTGCAGGGGCAGCACCTCATGCGCCGCGCCGGCGGCAATCGCCTCGCGCGGCATGCCGAAGACCACGCAGCTGGCCTCGTCCTGACAGACGTTCCAGCTGCCGGCGTCGCGCATGGTCTTCATGGCCCGTGCGCCGTCGGCGCCCATGCCGGTCAGCATCACGCCCAGGGCATTGGGGCCCACCACCTTGGCTGCGCTGTCGAACAGCACTTCCACGCTGGGCTTGTGGCGGTTGACCGGGTCGCCGTCGCGCACCCGGGCCAGGTAGTTGGCCCCCGACCGCTCCACGCTCAGGTGCATGCCACCCGGGGCGATGTAGGCATGGCCGGGCAGGATGCGGTCGCCGTCGCCCGCCTCCTTCACCCGGATGCGGCACAGGCTGTCCAGCCTGGTGGCATAACTCTTGGTGAAGCCGGGCGGCATGTGCTGGGTGATGACCACCGCCGGCGCGTCGGGCGGCAGGTTCATCAGCACTTCCTTGGTGGCTTCGGTGCCGCCGGTGCTGGCACCGATGAAGATGATCTTCTCGGTCGACAGCCGGCCGATGTTGGCCACTGCTGCAGCCGGCCGCACGCCGCCTGGCGCAGCGCCGCCGGCGGCCGCAGCGCCGGTGCCGGGCGC
>JARXAJ010000210.1 GCA_029865965.1 Aquabacterium sp. | reverse complement strand
GGCCAAATTTGTGAGCTGCGACAGGGACTTGCCAGCGCCGCCGCTCATGAGAGCGCGCGGAACTTCAGATTAGGAGGAGGAGGCGAAGCCGACGGGGGAGTGAGCCCGGACACAAACAGTCCTGTGGACTGTTTGTGCCTGGCGAACGCCAGCGGCCACTGGCCGCTGGCATGGAGCAGAACAGGCCCGCCCGGCCCGACGCGATCGCTCAGGCCGTCGAACGCCGGCTTTCCGCAACAACAGCAAAGGGCAGCAAAGAGCCCCGAGCTGCCACCGATAATCCAGGGTTTCCACACCCACAGGTCCGGCAGCGCTGCCACGAGCGGCAGCTGCCGGCATGCCATGTCCGACACCACTGCCGACAGCCCGCTGGCGACCGCCCCCGCCAGCGCGCTGAGCAAGGAAGTGCGCCGCCGCCGCACCTTCGCCATCATCAGCCACCCCGACGCCGGCAAGACCACGCTGACCGAAAAGCTGCTGCTGTTCTCGGGCGCGATCCAGATCGCCGGCAGCGTGAAGGCGCGCAAGGCCAGCCGCCATGCCACCAGCGACTGGATGGAGATCGAGAAGCAGCGCGGCATCTCGGTGGCCAGCTCGGTGATGCAGATGGAATACCGCGGCTGCGTCATCAACCTGCTCGACACCCCCGGCCACCAGGACTTCAGCGAAGACACCTACAGGGTGCTGACCGCCGTGGATGCGGCGCTGATGGTGATCGACGCGGCCAACGGCGTGGAGCCGCAGACCCGGCGCCTGCTGCAGGTCTGCCGGGCGCGCAACACGCCCATCCTCACCTTCGTCAACAAGATGGACCGCGAGGTGCAGGAGCCGCTGAACCTGATGGACGAGATCGAGCGCGAGCTGGGCATGACGGTCGTGCCCTTCACCTGGCCGGTGGGCATGGGCAAGGTGTTCGGCGGCGTGATGGACCTGCGCAAGAACCAGATGCGCGTCTTCAAGCCCGGTGAAGACCGCGCCAACGACAACGACGAGATCATCGACGGCCTGGACAACCCGCTGCTGGCCCAGCGCTTCGGGCCGCAGTTCGACCAGGCCGCCGGCGAGATCGAGCTGGTGCGCGACGCCGCACCAGCCTTCGACGAGGAAGAGTTTCTGGCCGGCCGTCAGACGCCGATGTTCTTCGGCTCGGCGGTCAACAACTTCGGCGTGCAGGAGGTGCTGGACGCGCTGGTCGACCTGGCGCCGCCGCCCGGCACGCGCCCGGCCATCCAGCGCGAAGTGGGGCCCGAAGAAGGCAAGTTCAGCGGCGTGGTGTTCAAGATCCAGGCCAATATGGACCCGAGCCACCGTGACCGCATCGCCTTCTTGCGCGTGGCCAGCGGCAAGTTCACCCGCGGCATGCGGCTGAAGGTGGTGCGCAGCGGAAAAGAGCTGCGGCCCAACACCGTGGTCACCTTCATGAGCCAGCGCCGCGAGCTGCTGGACGAGGCCTATGCCGGCGACATCATCGGCATCCCCAACCACGGCGTGCTGCAGCTGGGCGACACGCTGACAGAAGGCGAGGCGCTGCAGTTCACCGGCCTGCCGTTCTTCGCGCCCGAGATGTTCCGCATGGTGGAGGTGGCCGACCCGCTGAGGACCAAGCAGCTCAAGGCCGGCCTGCAGCAGCTGGGTGAAGAAGGCGCGATCCAGGTCTTCAAGCCGGTGGCCGGCAGCGTGCTGATGCTGGGCGCGGTGGGCCAGCTGCAGTTCGAGGTGGTGGCCCACCGGCTGGAGCATGAATACGGCTGCAAGGCCCGCATCTCACCCTGCCGCTTTTCCATCGCCCGCTGGGTGACCTGCGACGAGGCCGACGGTGGCGAGCGCGAGCTGGCCCGCTTCATCGAAGGCAACAGCCACCGCATGGCCTACGACGCGGTGCACGCACCCACGCTGCTGGTGGAATACGCACCCGAGCTGCGCGCCATCGAGAGCAACTGGCCCAAGATCAAGTTCCACGCGCTGCGCGAGCACGCGGGGCTGGTGTTCCAGAAGCGGATGGAAGGTTGACCGGGGCCACGGCCAACGGCCCGGCCCACCATCCACCCTCGCGGGCCGCTCACACGATTTGCAGCAGGGCCCGCAAAGCCGGCCGCAGAGCCGGAACATCCGCCGAGACGATGCTCCATAGCGCCGACATCTCGATGTCCTCGAGGTACATGCGGTGGTCGCGCTCAAATGGCGATGGCGTCTCGTTCGACATAGGGGCGCAGGCGTTCCCGAAGGGCTGTTTCAGTGACCAGGTCAACCGGCAGACCCAGCAGGTCCTCCAGGTAGAACTGCGTGCCGAAGTACTGGTTGCTGTCGGGGGGCATCAAACGCCACAAGAATGTCGACATCGCTGTCGTGGCGTGCCAGGCCGCGGGCCATGCTGCCGAACAGGCGCGGCCCGCGCACGCAGCGCCGATTCCGGGAGCAAGGCGCCGGCGCAGATGCGGTCGAGCAGCGCGGCCTGTGCCGGCTCCAGATCGACCAGCCCGCCCAACATGTTCAAGACTTTGCGCAACTCGGCGATGTTCTCGGGCAGCCAATGGGCGGGCTGGATGTCGCCCGGCGGTGACGGCTTGCGGCAGTCGCCGATGCCGGGCCGCTCGCGGTTCTTCTTGCGGTCGCTGAGCCACTGCACCAGCACCTGCTTGCCCGACACCTGGCAGCGCCACACGACTGGCGGCACGGGCTCGATGTAGCCGCTGCCCACATGCAGGCGCTGCGGGCTGGTGTCGCAGGCCAGGGTGTCGGCGGACAAGTCTGCGGCTGCAACCGCCTGCCCCAACGCAGCCGTCATTGCGGCCAGCATGGCGGGCGCAGGTTGCATTGACCCGCTGCAGCATCTGCCCAAAGCGGAAAGACGTGACCGCCGAACGATCCCTTGTCGTGATGGTGATCGGAGTCAACCTGAATCCTGCAGTCCCCCACCCTTGATGGCCTGCTGTGCCAGCACTGGCGCAGGTTAGGCCGGGCATGGCACACATCACCCGATGGGTGAAGCAAAACGCAGGGCGCTGGCGGCTGCACCAAGTGGCTGGCGAGGGCACACCGCCGTGAGGGTGGACACGCTGGGCGGGCGTATGCACATGCGCTGGGTCTCAGGCTGCCCGCTCTCTGACCGAAGTGGCAACGCTGCGGACAAGCGCGACGTGCTGGGCACGCTGAAGCTCGGGCTGCTGGCGGGGCATCCGGGGGTTGATGGCGCTGGGCTTGCTGGCGCTGGACTTGTCGTTGTTGTGCGCGGCAGCGCCAGGCGGAGCAGGTAAAAAAGTGTAAGCCCCAGGCAGGCCAACGCCGCGCCGGGTGTCTGTGGGGCAGGGCCGCATGTTGCGACCCGGCACCCCCCACCTGGAGTCACCATGTTCAAGACCTTCATCGGCGCCGCCCTGGCGTTCGGCGCCATCGGCGCTGCCTCGGCCGCCGTCAACTGCAACACCTTCCCCAACAACACGGTCAACAACTTCGTCAACAACGACGTGGTGGCCATCGGCTACACCTGCACCATCGGGCCCGGCGGCTCGGTCAACGGCAGCCTGACACAAAGCGGCGATGGCGGCCTGGTGGTTGCCGGCATCGTCAACGGCTCGGTCAGCGAAACCGGCCCGGGCGACGTGGTGCTGGCCCGTGGCGCACGCATCTCGGGCGATGTGTCCGAAGCCGATGTCGGCAATGTGTCGGTGCGTGGCGGCGCCAGCCTGGACGGCGCGGTGGAAGAGTCTGGCGACGGCTCGGTCAACGTCACCGTCGATGCGCCCGGCGTGGTCAAGGGCCATGTCTACGAGAACGGCAATGGCGGCGTGACCGTCAACGCGCTGGCCGGCAACTTCGAAGGCTCGGTCAGCGAAACCGGCCCCGGCAACGTGGCGGTGATCATCAACTTCGGCATGTCGTTCAAGGGCGACATCGAAGAAGCCGATGGCGGCAGCGTGACGGCCAATGTGAGCGGCTTCTTCGAAGGCAACATCACCGAAGGCCTGGCCGGCAACGTGGTCACCAGCGGCCCGAGCGTCTTCAAGGGCAACAGCGAGCACCAGCTGACCGGCACCTGCAGCAACACCGTGCTGCGCTTCGAGGGCGCGGCCTGCAATCTGATCTGACGGGCTGGCGCCGGCTGCAGCCGGCGCTGCGCATCAGCACGGCGCGGCCTCAGAGCCGCGCCGATGTTTCTGCTGGGTGCTGCGCAAGAAACGCCGCCAGCCGGCGCGCAAAGTCGATCTGGTTCTCGGGCTTGCGCCAGCCATGGGCCTCGCCGTCGTAGACCACCCACTCGGGCTGCAGGCCGGCCTTCTGCATCGCGTCACGCAGGCGCCTGCCGTGGGTGATCGGCACGCGCTGGTCGTCGCTGCCCACACCAGCTGCAGCGGCCGCTGGATACGGGCGGCCTGTTCCAGCGGCGAGTTGGCGCGCAGCATCTCGCTGTCCTTGTCCACGCTGCCCACCATCTGCGGCAGGCTGTAGCGCCTGCCGCTGGCGCTGATGTCGTCTTGCACCCACCAGGCGCCACCGAGGTAGAGAAATGGGTCGGTGACCGCCACCCAGACAGACCCGCAGCGGTACAGCTCACATCGGCGCCATCTGGTGCAGCTCCCGCTGGCGGAAGTCCAGCTCGCCGATGACGACTTCGTCGGCCCGGGCGCCGCCGCGCGCTTTGGCCGCCACCGGCACATGCAGCAGCAGGTGGTTCCAGGGCAGGGTCTTGATGCGGTCGCGGCCGGTGACCAACGGCCGGCCGCGGCTTGGCCAGGCCCGCCGCCGTGGCGCAGACAGCCCAGGCCGCAAGCAGGCCGGACGCCGTGGGCAAGATCTTCACTGTCGCTCTCCCAAGGTGTTGGCGGCTGGGTTGGCGGCGGGGTTGGCGGCGGTTTTGCGGATCAGCCGCCGGCGTCGGCCAGCGCCACCTGCGCTGCCAGCCGCGCATTGTTCAGCACCAGCTGCACATTGGCCACCAGGCTCTGGCCGCCGGTGATCGCATTGACCCGCTGCAGCAGGAAGGGCGTGGTGGCCTTGCCGGTGATGCCTTGGGCGGCGCAGTCGGCCAGCGCCTGGTTGATGGCCGCGTCGATGGCCTCGCGCGGCAGGGCATGGGCTTGGGGGATGGGGTTGCAGACCAGCAGGCCGCCGCCAAGCCCATGACCCAGACCCGCGCCCCACTGCGCCTGCATCACCCGGGCGATGGCGCCGGGGCTGTCCAGCCGGGCATCCACCTTGAAGCCGCTGTCGCGGCAGAAGAACGCCGGCAGCGCATCGGTCTGGTAGCCCAGCACCGGAACGCCGTGGGTCTCCAGGTATTCCAGCGTCAGGCCCAGGTCGAGGATGCTCTTGGCACCGGCGCACACCACCGCCACCGGCGTTCGCGCAAGCTCCTGCAGGTCGGCCGAGATGTCCATCGTGGTGGCGGCTCCCCGGTGCACGCCGCCGATGCCGCCGGTGGCAAACACGCGGATGCCGGCCAGCGCGGCCACCACCATCGTGGCGGCCACCGTGGTGGTGCCGCTGCGGCCCTGGGCCAGCAGCACCGGCAGGTCGCGCCGGCTGGCCTTGGGCGTGGCCGTGCCGGCGCGCGCCAGCTGGTCGATCTGCGCGTCGCTGAGGCCGGCCACCAGCCGGCCGCCGATCACTGCGATGGTGGCCGGCACGGCGCCGTGGGCCCGCACCTCGGCTTCCACCGCCAGCGCGGTCTGGGCGTTCTGCGGCCAGGGCATGCCATGGCTGATGATGGTGGACTCCAGCGCCACCACCGGCCGGCCCTGGGC
>JARXAJ010000186.1 GCA_029865965.1 Aquabacterium sp. | reverse complement strand
ACACATAGCCGGCCGCGTCGGTGCGGTGGAAGGCGGCCGGGTTGTCACGGCAGAAGCCGCTGAGCAGGGCGCGGGCGCGGTTCGGGTTCTTCAATGAGAAATCGGCATGCTGCATCAGCGCCTTCACCCGCTGCAGCACGGCGCCCGGGGGCGCGCCGGCCGTGGCCTGCAGGTTGAACCACTTGTCGATGACCAGGTCGTCGCCGGCAAACCGCGCATGGAAGTGCGCCAGGGCCGCGTCGGCCAGCGGGGCCTGTGCGTCCACCAGCGCCACCAGCGCACCGAAGCGGTCGGTCATGTTGCCGGCGTCCTTGCAGCGCTGGTAGGCGCGGCCGGGCCACACGGCATCCCCCTGGGCCACGGCATCCAGCACCAGCAGGCGCAGCGCCTGGTTGGCCAGCGCGCGCTTGCCGGCCTGGGCGGCGCTGGGCTGGTAGCCCTCGCGCACCTGGTGGGTGTCGAAGGCCCAGACCCAGTCGGCGCGCAAGGCGGCGGCGATCTGCCTGCGCATCTGCTCACGCAGGTGGTGGATGCGCTGCGGGTTGATGTCGCTGCCCACGCATTCGGCCACATAGGCCTCGCTGGGCAGCATCAGAACCAGGTCCTTGAAGGCGGGGTCCAGCGCCGGGTCATGCAGCACGCGGCGCAGGGCCTGCAGGTAGGCGTCGTCCAGCGGGGGCAGGTCATCGTCGCCAGGCAGCGCGGCCATCAGCCGGCCCAGCGACAGGCGCTGGCCGGCCTCCCAGCGGTTGAAGGCGTCGGCGTCATGCTGCAGCAGCACCAGCAGTGCGGCATCGTCCAGGCCGTCGTCCAGCATCACCGGGGCCGAAAACCCGCGCAGCAGCGACGGCACCGGGGCGGTGTCGACATGGACGAAGGTGAAGGTCTGCTCGGCCTCGGTCAGCACCAGCACGCGCTCGGTGCCGCCGGCCTGGGCTTCGCCTTCCAGGTGCAGCGGCAGGGCGCGGCCGTCGTGGCCCAGCAGGCCCATCAGCACCGGCACCAGGCAGGCTTGCTTGGTCGGCTGGCCGGGGGAGGGCGCAGCGCTCTGGCGCAAGGTCAGGGTGTAGCGGTGGGTGGCCTCGTCGTAACTGCCGCGTGCCTGCAGCCGCGGCGTGCCGGCCTGGGCATACCACTGCTGGAACACCGGCAGATGGCCGGCCAGCGCGCTGCCCGGGTTGGCATCGGCGATGGCCTGGGCAAAGTCGTCGCAGGTGACGGCCTGGCCGTCGTGGCGTGCAAAGTACAGGTCCATGCCGGCGCGGAACCCGGCGCGCCCCACCAGCGTGGCCATCATGCGCACCACCTCGGCACCCTTTTCGTAGACGGTGGCGGTGTAGAAGTTGTTGATCTCGCTGTAGCTGTCGGGCCGCACCGGGTGGGCCATCGGGCCGGCGTCTTCGGGGAACTGCACCGCGCGCAGGTTGCGCACCGCGTCGATGCGCAGTACGGCACGGGCCGACGCGCTGCCGGCCATGTCCATCGAGAACTCTTGATCCCGGTAGACGGTCAGGCCTTCTTTCAGGCTGAGCTGGAACCAGTCGCGGCAGGTGATGCGGTTGCCGGTCCAGTTGTGGAAGTACTCATGCGCCACCACGCTCTCGATGCCGGCAAAGTCGTCGTCGGTGGCGGTGGCGGGGCTGGCCAGCACGTACTTGGTGTTGAAGATGTTCAGGCCCTTGTTCTCCATGGCGCCCATGTTGAAGTCGCCCACGGCCACCACCATGAAGCGTTCCAGATCGAGCGGCAGGCCGAAGCGGGCTTCGTCCCAGGCCACGCTGGCCACCAGCGAGTTCATCGCATGCTCGGTCTTGTCGAGGTCGCCGCGGCGCACATGCACCTGCAGCAGGTGGTCTTTGCCGTTGCGCGCGGTGATGCGCTGCTCGCGGCACACCAGGTCGGCCGCCACCAGCGCAAACAGGTAGCTGGGCTTGGGGAAGGGGTCGTGCCACTTGGCCATGTGCCGGCCGTTGGGCAGATCGGCCTGCTCCAGCAGGTTGCCGTTGCTCAGCAGCACCGGGTACTTCGCCTTGTCGGCACGCAGCACCACGGTGTAGATGGCCATCACATCAGGCCGGTCCAGGAAGTAGGTGATGCGGCGGAAGCCCTCGGCCTCGCACTGGGTGAAGAAGCCGCCGCCGCTGGTGTACAGGCCCGACAGCTGGGTGTTCTTGTCGGGTGCGCAGGTGTTGCGGATCTCCAGCGTGAAGGCCGGCTTGTCAGGCGGGTTGTCGATCACCAGGAAGCCGTCTTCCTGGCGGAAGCTGACGCTCTCGCCGTCGGCCAGGCAGCGCAGCAACACCAGGCCGTCGCCATGCAGCTTCAGCGGCGCACCGGGTGCGGCATCGGCATGGCGTTCGATCGCCAGCTTGCTGGCGACGATGGTCTTGGCCGGGTCCAGGTCGAACGCCAGCTCGGCGCTGCGGATCCAGTAGGCCGGCGCGGCATAGTCGTCGCGGCGGATCACGGTGGCGGGGCCTTCACGCATGGCGGGAGGTTCCAATCAGGGTGAGGGGGTGGGGGTGAGGGGTGTGGGGCCGCAGCGCATGGCGCATGCGGCCCGGGGTCAGAGGCCGGCCTTCAGGCTGGCCTCGATGAAGGCGTCCAGGTCGCCGTCGAGCACCTTCTGGGTGGCCGA
Source organism: Aquabacterium sp. (assembly GCA_029865965.1). GTDB lineage: Bacteria > Pseudomonadota > Gammaproteobacteria > Burkholderiales > Burkholderiaceae_C > Pseudaquabacterium. The sequence goes on along the minus strand of JARXAJ010000186.1, from coordinate 7,697 downwards.
GATCTCGACATTGGTGCGCAGGTCCTTGATGCGGCTGTTGTCCAGCACATAGCTGCGGATCTGGTGGCCCCAGCCGACGTCGGTCTTGGTGTCTTCCAGCTTTTGCTGCTCTTCCATGCGCTTGCGCATTTCATGGTCGTACAGGCGGCTGCGCAGGCGCTTCCAGGCGACATCCCGGTTGCTGTGCTGGCTGCGGCCGTCCTGGCACTGCACCACGATGCCGGTGGGCAGGTGGGTGAGCCGCACCGCCGAGTCGGTCTTGTTGATGTGCTGGCCACCGGCGCCGCTGGCGCGGAAGGTGTCGACCCGCACATCGGCCGGGTTGATGTCGATCTCGATCGAGTCATCGACCTCGGGGTAGACGAACAGGCTGGCAAAGCTGGTGTGGCGCCCGCCGGCCGAATCAAACGGGCTCTTGCGCACCAGGCGGTGCACGCCGGTCTCGGTGCGCAGGTGACCGAAGGCATAGTCGCCCTCGATCTTGATGGTGGCGCTCTTGATGCCGGCCACGTCGCCAGGGGTTTCGTCTTCCAGCGTGGCCTTGAAGCCCTTGCGCTCGGCGTACTTCAGGTACTGGCGCAACAGCATGCCGGCCCAGTCGCAGGCCTCGGTGCCGCCGGCGCCGGCCTGGATGTCGACAAAGCAGTTCAGCGGGTCGGCCGGGTTGCTGAACATGCGGCGGAACTCGAGCTGCTCGACGATCTGGCGCAGCGCGGCTGCCTCGGCCTCGATGGCGGCGAGATCATCGAAGGCCTCGTCGGCCTTGGACATCTCGTAGAGCTCGGTGTTGTCCGACAGGTTGCTCTTCAGGTGGTCGATGGTGCCGACCACGTCTTCGAGCGATTTTTTCTCGCGGCCCAGTTCCTGGGCGCGCTTGGGTTCGTTCCAGACGCTGGGGTTCTCCAGCGCTGCAATGACTTCATTCAACCGCAGGGATTTGCGGTCGTAGTCAAAGATACCCCCGGAGCTGCTCGGTGCGGGCGCTCAGGTCGGCGAGCAGCGTGCCGATGGCGTTGACTTGTTCGATGTCCATGGGGGTTCTTCTGGCGGTGTCGGGAACACATGATTCTCGCATGGGGGTGCGGCGCGGCAGCGGCCCCTGGGTCAGGCCCGGATGGCGCGCGGCATGGCCGCCGGTAGCATTTCGCACCATGGTTGACCACCTGAGCGACGACAACGCCTACTGGCGCAGCACCCTGCGTCTGAGCGCGGGCTTGCTGTGCCTGTGGTTGCTGGTCACGCTGGGCGTGTGCCTGTACGGGCCCAGCCTGGGCTTCGACTTCTTCGGCTGGCCGTTCGGCGTCTGGGCCACGGCCCAGGGCGCCTTGCTGGTGTTCTGCGCCATCGTCTGGGTCTATGCCCTGGCCATGGACCGGCTGGATGCGCAGCACAGCCGGCCCGCCGGGGACTGACCTGGCCTGGCCCGGCCAGCCAGACGCGCATCAGGGGATGTTGACCGCCAGCGGAATGTCCACGGCCTGGCCCCGCACCTGCACCCGCACCCGGGCCAGCACCGTCTGCCCGCTGGCGAACACGCCCGCCTCGCCAGCGTCGACCGAGAAGCGCAAACGGTAGGTTGGCAAGCCCAGGCTCATCAGTTTGCCCAGGCTGCCATACAAGGGGAGCAGCTGCTCCACTGTGTCGGCGTACAACATCGCGCCGCCGCTGGCGTTGGCCAGCTGGCTGAGGGCTTCCACGTCGATGCTGCCGCTCAGGCCGATGGTGAACAGGCGCACACCGTCGGCGCGCGCCGCATCGATGACCTGCTGGCGTTGCTGCGCACAACCCGCCCCGCTGGTGCAATAGCTGTCGGCGCCATCGGTGAACACTGCCAACCCGCGCGGCAGGCCCGGCCGCAGCGATGGGTTGGCCACCAGCTGCAGGCGCATGGCATCGATGGCGGTGTGCAGCGGCGTCTGCCCACCGCTCTGGCCGGCCAGGGCATCCAGCGGCGCGAACATCTGCGATGCCGCGGCCGCATCGGCCACGCTGCCGAGCACGGTCAGCGGCTGCTGCGGCAGCTGCGCACCTGTGCCGTCTGCAAATGCGCCGATCAGGGCTTGGTCGCCTGCCGAGATGCTGCTGAGCAAGGCCTTGGCAGCAAACAGGCGACCGTTGAGCCGGTCATTGCCGGCGATGCTGCCGCTCTGGTCGATCAGCAGCCCCACGGTGTGGGCGACCACCGGCTGGGCGGCCACCACCTGCAGGCCGGTTGCCACGCCGCCGGCCATGTAGGCATGGTCGGCCAGGCCATTGCGCAGGCAGTCGGCCATAGGCGTGGCGGCATCGGGTTGGCAGGCCAGCAACTGGAAGTCGGCCGCAGTGAGGCCGTCCACCGGCTGCGCATCGGTGCCCACCACCACCAGTTCCACCTCGAAGTCCAGCTTGCGGCCGTCGGCTGACTGCACCGGCGTCGCGCCACTGCGCGACGCCATCGACCCGCCTGCGGGGGCGCTGATGCGCTGCAGCGTCACCGGCACATCGGTGACTGCAACCTGGCTCAGCGTGGCCTGCAAGACCGCCGGCCTGAAGGTGGGCACCGACACCAACAGCTCGACCGGACCGGGCGCTGCAGCGACAAACGCCACACCGTTGGCATCGGTTGTCAGTTCGGTGGCGGGGCCGTTGGCATTGGCTACTTTCACGTGGGCACCAGCCACAGGGGCGCCGTAGGCGTCACGCACCACCACCTGGGCCACGCCAACCTGCACCGCAGTCGAACCGTCACCCGAGCCACCGCCACCGCCACCGCAGGCAGCCAGCAGCGAAGCGGCAGCCGCCAGCGCCAGCGCGCAGAGCCGACGGAGAACAGATTTCTTGATCTGGGCTTGGCGCATGCTTCGTTCCGCTGGCGTGCCCAAGCGGCGCCGCCCAGCGGGCGATGCGGTCGGTGGGCACCGAGTGACCGAGCCTGAGGGTGTGTCTCGCCTCAGTGGCCAGGACGTTGCCGATCTTGCCGTAGGACACAGCCGCACGTCTGTGCGGTGGCGAAAGCTTTGCAACAAAACATAACGCAACACCGCCGTTGGCGCCCAGCCATTGATGTGGAGCCACCGCCATCGGCGGCCCCAGGGCCGGCAGCACATCGCCGAGGAACATCTCGCCCGCCAACATCAGGTAGTCTTCATCGATGGCGTGGTCATGGTCGGGCACCGCGGCGCCAGGCTCAAACCGCACCAGCATCGACACCACATGCCGGTCACCGCACAGCGCCTGGATCTGCACGCCCGGGCCGGCTGGTGCCCAGGGCCGGCGGCTGGCGGCCAGTTGCAGCGGCTTGCGGCAGGCCAGCTGCCACCAGGCTGCCTCCAGCGCCGGCAGGCTGCTGCCGCTGCGCCAGCTGCGCACAAACAGGGTGGTCGGTGCCGATGCCTGCTAGCCGCCGGTGGGCTGGTCAGCCTGGCGCACCAGGTAGGACAGCGGGCCCAGGACGTCGGCGTCTGCGCCGAAGCCGCTGTGCAGCCCACCCTGCACCACCAGCACTTCCTGCGCCTGGGTGTGGGCGCCCGCAGACAGCCAGGCGCCGGCCTGCAGCTGCAGCAGCTCGGCCCGCAGGCCTCCCGAATCACGCAGCAACCTGCAGCGCACGCCGGGCGCCAGCAGCTGCCAGAACACATCCTCCAGCAGTTCTTCGGCCAACGGCACCTGGTGCGTGAGCCGCAGCAACTGCGCATACACCGCACCCGACACCAACTGGTACATCGCCGACAGGGCGGCGGCGTCCTGCAACAGCACCCGGGACACCAGTGCTGCAAGCACCAGAGCGTCGTCCTCACCGGGCTCCCAGGTGCCATTGGCCCACCGCGCAGTGCCGGCGGCCCTGCCTGCGGCGGTGGTGCCATCGGCGTCCGGCGCGTCGGGCCACCCGTTATCGGCCGACAAGGTGTCCGGGTCTTCGATGTCCTGCAGATCTGGCGGCCATTCATCCGGCCCAGAGGCGCTGTCCGGTGTGTGCGTCAAGCGTTTGCTCCGGGCGGTTGCAGGCTGGCGGGCCCGCGGGGGCACACCGTTGGCTGCTGCGGTATGGGTACCGCCGGCAGTCTGGGTGCAGCCGACCGTGCGCGCCATCTGGATGCAAGACCCTGCTCATCACAAGGTTGGGCCAGGGCTCGGGCCCTGCTTGCCTTGCCATGCCCGTGCCGGGCCGCGCCTTCAGCCGCGCGGCGGCGTCACCGATCGGCGGGTTAGGGCAGAGGGTGATGTTCATCAACTTCGGGTTGGCGTCGATCTTGGCCACGCCGTATGGCTTGGCCAGCACCCGCAGGCGGTGGGTGGGTGTTGAACAGCGTCTGGCCCTGGGCCGGCAGTTTGCCGAAGCGGTCGGTCATCTCTTCGAACGGGATGTCCAGTGTCTCTGCCTTGTCGGCCGCGGCCAGGCAATACACATCGCGCTGGACACTCACCTGCGAGCGATTGAGCGAAAAGTCTGCTTAGGCAGGTTAATCTCAACGGCAAGGCCAATTCGGTTTGGCTTCAGCGGATTCAGCCAATCAGTCGTCAGCGCCTCTGCTCTCTTGCTCGGGCATGGCAACAATTGACATCACGGAGCCTCATCAGTGGCATTGCACCCTTCTTTTCCCAAGTCTCCGTATCAGGTGCTGGATCCGGCGATCAGATGGTTTCCCGCAGCTGAGGAGATGCGGGAGACAGCCTACGAGAAGCTGCTGCCGCCCCTGGTTGCGAAGGTGCGGCAAGAGGTGCAGGCCTGGCGGGCATCGGGCTACAAGGGGGCCTCAGAGACTTCCAAGGCATTGTTGCAGTGGTGGTTCGATACCCATCACTTGATCGGTCAGGCAGAAGGTACGCAATCCGAGTTCCGTTACTACTTTGCCCAGCGTGAGGCGGTGGAGTCGGTCATCTGGCTTCATGACGTTCGCAAGGCCCGCGACAAGCACGACCTATTGCGGTTCGACGCCTCGGGTGCCGTGTCGAGCAACATGTTCGACGAGGAATGGCCCTGCTTCGTGGTCAAGATGGCCACGGGTGCGGGCAAGACCAAGGTGCTGTCGATGTTGATGGCTTGGAGCTACTTCCACAAGCTCTACGAGCCCGACTCCACGCTCTCACGCAACTTCCTGCTGATCGCCCCGAACATCATCGTGTTGGGCCGCCTGCGGGCCGACTTCGATGGCCTTCGCATCTTCTTCAACGACCCCGTGCTGCCTGACAACGGGCACGCGGACCGCAACTGGCGGGATGACTTTCAGATCGCCCTGCACGTCCAGGACGACGTGCGGGTGGTTCGGCCCACGGGCAACCTGTTCCTGACCAACATCCACCGCGTCTACCTGGGTGAAGTGCCCGAGCCTTCACTGGACGACGACGACCTGCGGGACTACTTCTTGTCGCCCTTCGGTGAGACGCCCGTGGGCAAGACCACAGGCAGCAAAACCGACCTGGGCGAGCTGATCCGCGAGATCGACGAGCTGGCCGTTTTCAACGACGAGGCCCACCACATCCACGACCCCCGCATGGCGTGGTTCAAGAGCATCCAGGACATCCACCACCGCATGCTGCAAAAGGACTTGCGGCTGTCCATCCAGATCGACGTTTCGGCCACGCCCAAGGCCAACAACGGGGCCATCGGTGGCATCGCCACCCTGGAAGGCTTCGAGCCACCGCAGGGCGAATTGCAACTGCCGGAGTTCGAGGATCGTTGGACGGGCGGCTACATCTTCGAGAACGAGTGGCAGAGCTTTCGCACCCGCCAGAGCCGAACCTTGAGCCTGACTACGGCCGTGCACACCTACGACCGCCCAGGCCGCTACACGGTGGCAGTGAAAGTGATCGACATCTTCGGCAACGACACCATGACGCTTGTTCCGGTGAATGTCGGTTGATGTTCTACGAGGGAAATCAGCATGCAACCTTTGACTGATGCCGAGTTGCTGGTACTGGCCCAGGACCTGGAGAGTGATCGCGCCGAACGCAAGCAGGCTTGGAAGGGCGACGCGCCTGAGAAAGGCCGGCAAGCCGTATGCGCTTTTGCAAACGACTTGCCGAACTACCGGTTGCCGGGGGTGCTCTTTGTCGGCCTCAAAGATGACGGTACACCGATGGGGCCTGAGTTTGCGGTGACAGACGAACTGTTGATGACCCTCGCTGACATCAAGACGGACGGCAAGATCACGCCGCCTCCCACGTTGACGGTCGCGAAGCGTGACTTGCTGGGTCGGGAGGTGGCGGTGGTGACCGTGTGGCCGGCTGATGCGCCGCCCGTGCGCTTGGATGGCCGCATCTGGATTCGAACCGGGCCCAGGCGGGGCCAGGCTTCGGCGCAGGATGAGCGTGTACTCAGTGAAAAGCGCCGATATCGCGACCAGAGCTTTGATACCCATCCGGTTGGGGGTAGCTCGCTGGATGATTTGAGCCGCAGCTATTTCGACAACGAGTACCTGCCTCAGGCTGTTGCGCGTGATGTGTTGGAAATGAACGGCCGGAGCTATGAAGAGCGGCTAGCGTCCTTGGGCATGATCGCGAGCATCGACGATCCAACGCCGACCGTTGTTGGGCTTCTGACCCTTGGCAAGAGCCCGCGAACCTGGGTGCCTGCAGCCTACATCCAGTTTTTGCGGGTTCGCGGTACCGACTGGGCCGGCCCGGTTCTGGATGAGGCCGAAATCGACGGTAATCTGGACACGATGCTTCGTCGGCTCGAGGAGAAGCTGAAGGCGACTTCGGCGGTCGCCGTGGATTTCACTTCGGGCACGACCACCGAAGTGCGGTTGACTTCTTACCCACTGTCGGCGCTGCAGCAGCTGACTCGCAATGCCGTCATGCATCGAACCTATGAGGGCACCAACGCCCCTGTACGAATTTACTGGTTTGACGATCGGATAGAAATCGCCAATCCTGGTGGCCCCTACGGCTCGGTGACCCAGCAGAATTTTGGACGACCTGGTGCAAGTGACTATCGCAACCCAGTATTGGCTGGCGTGCTGAAAAATATGGGCTTTGTTCAAAGATTTGGCTTCGGCATTGCGGAGGCGCGCCGCGCGTTGGCGGCAAACGGAAATCCGCCCTTGGAATTTCAAGTGGAACCGACCAATGTCTTGGCGATCTTGCGAAACTCATCGTCGGGAGTCGTGGCAGCATGAGCGTTCCTGTCCTTACTTTCTTCAACAACAAAGGCGGGGTAGGCAAGACCTCCCTGGTTTTTCATCTTGCCTGGATGTTTTCAGAAATGGGCAAGCGGGTGGTGGCGATTGATCTTGACCCCCAGGCCAACCTCACCTCTGCATTTCTGTCGGAAGAAGTGCTGGAGGAGTTGTGGGATTCACCGGATGTGCAACGGGCTGGACGCACGATTTATGGCTGCGTTCAGCCGCTGACCAAGGTGGGCGATATTCGAGCACCGGAAACGCAATCGATCAATGGTCGTCTGCATTTGGTGCCCGGTGATTTGGCGCTGGCGGGTTTTGAAGACCAATTGTCTGGCGCATGGACTGAGGCGATGGGTTCAACCCAGAATAATTTATTCAGGCCATTTCGGCTACTGACTGCCTTTTGGCAAGTGGCCCAGATGGCAGCGGCCAGCCATGAGGCAGACTTGATCTTGGCTGACGTTGGTCCGAACTTGGGAGCAATCAATCGGTCGGCGCTCATCGGCAGTGATCATGTTGTCATTCCTCTCGCCGCAGATTTGTTTTCGCTTCAGGGTTTGCGAAATTTGGGTCCTACGCTCACCAGTTGGCGTG
>JARXAJ010000111.1 GCA_029865965.1 Aquabacterium sp. | reverse complement strand
CCCACGCACAGCACGGAGGCCGCGCAGCAATGGCGCGCCCAGCACCGCCGGCCCCGCGCTGCGCCGCCACCTCGAGCAGGCGCCGCCGGATTCCCCGAGGGCGCCGTGGCCGCCGGCCCCGCGTCGGTGGCCGATGAGCCGGCCGGTGAGAACGGCTACTGGCTGAGCCGCGCCAGGCGCGAGGCGGCCGAGGCCGAGCTGGCCGAGCTGAAGCTGGCCGAGCTGCAGGGCCAGCTGGTGCGCGCCGATGAGTGGGCCGCCGCGCTGGCCCGCCGTGCCGCGGCGTTCCGCGAGGGCCTGCTGCAGATCCCCGCCCGCGTGTCGGCGCAGCTGGCCGCCGAGACCGACGAAGCCCGCATCCACGCGCTGCTCGATGCCGAGCTGCGGCAGGTCATGCTGCAGTTGACCGAGGCCACCTGACCATGGGCGCCCGCGACCTGCGCCCGGTTGTCGACGCCGATGCCCGCATCGCCGCGGTGCTGCGCGAGTTCGCCCGCCCGCCCATCATCCAGACCGTCAGCGCCTGGGCCGAGCGCAGCATCATCCTGTCGGCCAAAGACAGCGCCGAGCCCGGCCCCTACCGGGCGGCCCGCACGCCCTACGCCATCGAGCCGATGGACTGCCTCAGCCAGCACAGCGCCGTCGAGGAAGTGGTGCTGATGTGGGGCGCGCAGACCGGCAAGACGCGCGTGGGCAGCAACTGGCTGGGCTACCTGATCGACACCAACCCCGGCCCGGTGATGATCGTGCAGCCCACCATCGACATGGCCAAGCGCTACAGCCGCCAGCGCGTCGCGCCCATGCTGGAGGAAAGCCCCACGCTGCGCCGCAAGGTGCGCGAGAACCGCAGCCGCGACGACGCCAACACCACGCTGCTGAAGGAATTTGCCGGCGGGTTCCTGGCCGTGGCCGGCGCCAACAGCGCCGCGGGCCTGCGGTCCATGCCGGTGCGCGACCTGTTCCTGGACGAGGTGGACGGCTACCCGCTCGATGTCGACGGCGAGGGCGACCCCTGCACGCTGGCCGAGGCGCGCCAGTCGACCTTCAGCCGCCGCAAGCGCCTGCGCACCAGCACGCCCACCACCAAGGACGCCAGCCGCATCGAAGACAGCTTCAACGCGGCCGACCGCTGCCGCTACCAGGTGCCGTGCCCGCACTGCGGCACGCGCCAGGTGCTGGAGTGGGGCGCCGACAAGCCCCACGGCGTGAAGTGGGACCGCCTGCCCGATGGCCAGCCCGACCGCGACAGCGTGCGCTACGTGTGCGCCGCCAACGGCTGCGAGATCCGCGAACACCACAAGGCCACCATGCTGCCGGCCGGCGCCTGGGTGGCCGATGCGCCTGGCGCCCAGGGCGGGCGGGTGCGCAGCTTCCACCTCAGCAGCCTGTACGCCCCGCTGGGCTGGCTGAGCTGGGCGCAGCTGGCCGATGAGTGGCACAAGGCCATCGACAAGGCCCGCACCGGCGACACCAGCCTGCTGCGCGTGTTCATCAACACCCGGCTGGCCGAGACCTTCCAGGAGCAGGGCGACAAGGCCGACGAGCATGCCCTGCGCCGCCGGGCCGAGGCGTACCCGCTGCGCACGGTGCCCCACGGCGCGCTGGTGGTCACCGCCGGCGTCGACACCCAGGGCGACCGCCTGGAGGCGTATGCCTGGGCCTGGGGCCGGGGCGAAGAATCCTGGCTGGTCGACCATGTGGTGCTGTACGGCGACCCAAGCCTGCCCGAGACCGAGCCCGGCAGCCCCTGGGCCGCGCTGACCGACTGGCGCCGGCTGGCGCTGCAGCACGCCAGCGGCGCGGCCATCACCATCACCGCCACGGCGGTGGACTCAGGCGGCCACCACACCGACATGGTGTACCGCTACGCCAGGCGCCACGCCGGTGAGCATGTGCTGGCCGTCAAGGGCAGCAGCATGCCGGGCCGCGCCATCATCGCCAAGCCCACGGCCATCGAGTTCAACCACCACGGCAAGAGGATCAAGAACGGCGGCCAACTGTGGCTGGTGGGCACCGACACCGCCAAGGGCCTGCTGTACGGCCGCATGCAGGTGCAGGAGGCCGGCCCCGGCTACGTGCACACCTGCGCCGCGCTGCCCAGCTACGTGTGGGAGCAGCTGACCGCCGAGCGCGTGGTCACCCGCTACATCAAGGGCCACGCCCGGCGTGATTGGGTCAAGCCCGCCGGCCGGCGCAATGAGGCGCTGGACTGCGCCGTCTACGCCATGGCCGCGGCCTGGCACATCGGCGTGCCGCGCCACACCGACGCCCACTGGCAGCGGTACGAAAACCGCCTGCGCCAGGCCGATCTGCTGGGGTTGACCCTTGACACGCCAGCAGCGACAATGGATGCCGTCGCGCAATCGGAGGTGGCCGACGCTGACGCAGACCAGTCTGCCGACGCGCCGGCCACCGCTCGCCAGCAGCAGGGCAACCCACCACCACCGGCAGCCACCCAGGCCCAAGCCGACCCGGCCACCCACAAGGCCCCGCCCGCCACCCCGCAGCCAGACAGCAGGGCGCAGCCGCGCCCGCCAATGCGCCGGCCCAAGCGGGCCGGATGGGTGACCAAGTGGTGAGGTGTGGATGGCTGACGCGCTGGATCGAGTGCTGGAACTGATGCAGCAGGTGGTGCCGGAGCTGACGCCCGAGCGGCGCCAGACCGCCGAGGTGCACCTGCGCGGCCAGCTGGGCGGGTGTGAGTTTGGCTATGTGGCCAAGCGGCCCGCGCTGGCGCGCGGCGTGCGCATGGGCCAGGCCCTGCAGCAGGGCAGCAGCATCAGCCAGGCCGTGCAGGCCGAGAAGTGCCACCGCGCCACCGCTTACCGCATCCTGGCCAAGCCGCTGAAGCGGCCCCGTTGATCTGCTGTCGCAGATTTCCCCCTGATGCCGCCGCATCGGGCGCGGCAGCATGCCAGCCAGACCGGCCCCACTGCACTGAAAGACCCGCACCATGACCATGCGCATCACGATGATCCAGGCCCGACTGGGTGAATCCGGCAGTGTGCTGGCGGCTGGCAGCACCTACACGGTGTCCGATCTGTTCGGGCGAACGATGGTTTACAACAAGTTTGCCACCGATACCGACAACGCGATGCTGGAGCCGCAGCGGTTTACCGAGCCCGGCATTGCTGCAACTCAGGCCTTGGTGTCAGGGGCTGGGAGTTCGCTGCTGACCAATCGTTCTCGGTCGCGTCCCTGTGCGCTGATCCCGACCATGCCCATCAGCGTGTCCACCGCATTCACCGGCACACACAGCCTGATGATGACAGCGCCGGGGGAATTTGATGCGGTGGCGGTGGTCGCGTGCAACATCGATGCATCTACGATGATCATTGACGCGGCATCGGTGGCAGTGAGCGAGCGCAGCGACACCAGTAAGACGGTGCCGACCATTGGCGGGACGACCTACAACCAAGCCGCGCCGGCAGGCACTCAAAACGGCTTCATTGCCGTGACCTGGGGCGGCTCGGCAAGCGTGACCGTCGCAGCAGGCACGGCCACCGCGCCCACATGGGCTGTGTCGGACTTCACCGCTATCAGCAGCATTCCCCGAGTCGATGATTCCACCAAGTTCCCGCTGGTGCTGGTGCGCGAGTATTTCAACGCCCGCACGCTGTCAACGATGACTTTCGGCAGCGGCGCCGATGTGGACACGTTTAGCACGCTGCTGGCCCCGCATGAGTTCTACCAGACGGCCCAAGCCACTGTAGACGGTGCCACGCCGGCCACGGCAGCAAACTACACGGCCACATGGGCCGCCGGCACCAACACGCAGACCATGCGAATCTTCGGCCTGCTGTTCCGCATTCGTGGTACTTCGGACACGGTGCTAATTGCCGGCGATTCAATCTTGCGCGGGTCGTTTGGTGCCAATGGCGGCACCCTGCAATCCCCAGGCAACATGGTCGGCGGCTGGTTCACCAAGTCGATCCTGGCGCTGTCCAGCAAGACGGCCCCCATCGGGTTTGTGAACCTTGGTATCTCGGGTGACACATCGACCAGCTATCTCGCCCGCACCAAAGCGGCGATGACGGCACTGCGCCCCAACGTCTGCGGCTATGCGCCGTACACGACCAACGACACCCCGACCAATGTGCTGGTGATCACCCAGCAATTGTCGCGGGCGCTGGATTTCGTGGACACATGCCAGACCAACCGAGTGGCGCCGATCCTGCTGCAAGCAACCCCGGTGAACCGGACGCTGGCGCTGCGGCTGGACAGCAACGCCAAAGTGGCCGCAATGTCACCGCTGGTGGCGTCGTTGGACTTGAATACGCCGATTTACGACCCGGCCAACGCTGGCAACAACTACTTCCTTGCCGGCACGAATCAAGACGACACGCACCCCAATTCAACCGGGCACAACCTGCTGGCGGCATCTGCGACCACGCAGCTTCGGACGCTGCTGGGCCGCTGATCCCATCCCCTGCCGGTGCACCCCATGAAACCCCTGTTGATCCTTTGCGCCGCCATCGGCCTGTCCGGCTGCGGCTCACTGTCCAAGACCTTTGCCAACCGCGTCAGTTGCACGGCAGACGGCCAGCGCGCCATCGTCAGCTCGATGTATGGGCCGCTGGGTGTGGCTTCGCTGGTCGATCTGGCCGATGCGGCGGTGCTGTGCCGCAAGCCGGCACCCTGATGCCGCGCCGGTGCCCATGACGACCCTGCCCCCCACCCTCCGCGCCGGTGACACGCTGACGGCCAGCTGGTCGCTGCCTGACTACCCGGCCGCGGCTGGCTGGGCGGTGCGGCTCACGCTGATCAACAGCGGCGCCCGCTACCAGGCCACGGCCAGCGGCAGCGGCACCGACTACACGCTGACCGTGCTGGCCGCCACCACCGCCGCCTGGGCCGCCGGCAGCTACAGCTGGTCGGTCGACGCCACGCTGGCCGGCGCCCGCACCACGCTGGCCACCGGCGCCGTGCAGGTGCTGCCCGACCTGGCCGCCGCCAGCACGCTGGACACCCGTAGCAACTACCGCAAGGCGCTGGAAGCGGCCGAGGCCGCGCTGGCCACCCACGGCGCCCGCGCCTACCTGCAGGGCATCGAGATGGGCGACCGCAAGCAGACCTTTACCAACCCTGGCGACTTCCTGGCCTTCATCAGCCGCCTGCGCGCCGAGGTGTCGCGTGAAGACGCCGCCGACCGCCTGCGCCAGGGCCTGCAGCCCCGCAACAAGCTCCTGGTGCGCTTCGTGCGCTGAGGCACCGCATGCAGCAACCCACCAACGCACCCAAGCGCGCCGGCCTGGCAGGCACGATGCAGCGCATCGGCCAGGCGCTGGCCGGCTGGGCAGGCGCCGCGCCTGCGCCTGCCGCCCGCCCGCAGCGCCGCAGCTACGCCGCCGCCCAGGTCAACCGGCTGACCGAGGGCTGGACCACCACCAGCCTGTCGGCCAATGCCGACATCCACGCCAGCCTGGACAACCTGCGCGCCCGCAGCCGCCAGCTGTTCCGCGACGACCCCTACGCCAAGAAGTTCGGCAACCTGGTGGCCACCAACGTGGTGGGCGCAGCCGGCTTCCAGCTGCAGGCCCGCTGCTATGACCCCAGCGGCACGCCCGACACCCTGGCCAATGCCGCCATCGAGGCCGCCCACGCCGACTGGTGCGAGGTGGCCGACGCCGCCGGCCGCAGCACCTTTGCCGGCATCTGCCGCACCGCCGAGCTGACGGTGGCGCGGGATGGCGAGTGCCTGATCCGCTTTGTGCGCGGCGCCGACAGCGGCAACCGCTTCGGCCTGTCGCTGCAGCTGCTCGATGTCGACCGCATCGACACCGCACTCAACCGCCCGGCAGAGCTAGGCTACGGCCAGATCCGCATGGGCGTGGAGGTGTCAGCCTTCGGCCGCCCGCTGGCCCTGTGGCTGAAGAACCGCCACCCGGGCGAGGTGTACCAGGCCGCCGGTGACCTGCGCGGCAGCACCCATGTGCGCGTGCCGGCCGAGGACCTGGTGCACTACTTCGTGGCCGACCGGCCCGAGCAGTTCCGCGGCGTGCCGTGGATGCATGCGGCCATGCTGCGGCTCAACAACCTGGGCGGCTATGAAGAGGCCGCCATCGTGGCCAGCCGCGTGGGCGCCAGCAAGATGGGTTTCTTCACCGGCCCCGATGGCGCCGACCTGTCGACCCTGGCCGACAGCGACAGCGTGGGCGACGGCAGCGGCGAGCTGTACACCGAGGCCGAGGCGGGCAGCTTCGGCAGCCTGCCGCCGGGCACCACCTTCACCCCGTTCAACCCCGACTACCCCGCGGCGATGTTCGGTGAGTTCTGCAAGGCCAACCTGCGCGGCATTGCCAGCGGCCTGGGCGTGGCCTACCACGCGCTGGCCAACGACCTGGAGGGCGTCAGCTTCTCCAGCATCCGCAGCGGCACGCTCGAGGAGCGCGACCAGTGGATGATGTTGCAGCAGTCGTTCATCGACGGCGTGCTGCGGCCCATCTACCGCGAGTGGATCGGCAGCGCGCTGGCCTTCGGCCAGATCACCCTGCCCAACGGCAGCACCCTGCCGCTGGCCAAGCGCGACAAGTTCGCCAAGCACCTGTGGCAAGGCCGCCGGTGGGAATGGGTGGACCCGCTGCGCGACATCGAGGCCGACATCGCTGCCATCGGCGCCGAGCTGCAAAGCCCGCAGCGCGTGGCCGCCAAGCTGGGCCGCGACTACGAGGACCTGCTGGAAGAGCTGAAGCAGGCCGAGCAGGCCCGCCTGCGCGCTGGCCTGGCGCCCAAACCAGCCCGACCCACGCCCGCCGCAGCTGCGGCCGGCACCACCTGACGAGGCCGCACCATGAGCTTGAGCAACACCACCGAAAACGCCGCGCTGAAGATGTTTCTGCAAGGCACCGACCCCAGCTACCGGGCCGGCGCCACGCAGTACCTGGCGCTGTTCACCGCCGACCCCGGCGAGGCCGCCAGCCTGGCCGCCGAGGCCAACTACACCGGCTACCTCCGCGTGGCGCTCACCAAGGCCAGCGCCTGGACGGACAGCGGCAGCACCTTCACCAACGCCGCGCTGATCCAGTTTGGCGCGTGCACGGCCGGCAGCAACGCGCTGACCCACTTCGCCGTGGTCGACACCGCATCGGGCGCCGTGGCGCTGATGATCAGCGGCGCGCTGTCGTCCACGCTCAACGTGTCGTCGGGCATCCAGCCGCAGTTCTCGGCCGGCGCGCTGTCGGTGGCCGCTGACTGAGCATGGCGCTGCGCAACGTCAGCGACCTGGTGGCGGCCGAGAATGACGGCCGTTTCTGGTTCAGCACCTGGCGCAAGACGCCCACGCAAACCACCGGCGCGGGCATCTGGTTCGACCTGTCGATGTCGCCGGGCAACCCCACGCCCAACTACTACGCGGCCAGCCCGAACATCGCCATTGCGCTGCGGCAGTCCACCGATGGCGGCATTCCGCACGGTGGCGCGGTGGCGCCGCTCAAAAAGCACCTGAAGCAGATCACCGCCATGACGGTGACGGCCGCCGCCGTGCCGCTGCCGATGATCCTGTGCGACTACCTGCTGTACTACCCGTTCGTGGACATGTCGGTCACCGATGAGCAAGTGATGGACAACACCGTCACGCTGCCGCGCAGCACCACCGGCCTGGGCGTCCAGATCCTGCCGGTGGAGGTGGCCGGCCAGTCAGGCATCGGCAACCCGCAGTTCCGGGTGCGCTACACCAACAGCGACGGCGTGGCCGGTCGCATCACGCCCACGGTGGCGTGCAACACCCAGGTGGTCAACGGCACCATCATCACCAGCGCGCCCAACACCGCCGGCAGTGCGGGGCCGTTCCTGCCGCTGCAGGCTGGCGACCGTGGCGTGCGCAGCATCGACGCGGTGACCTTCCTGACCGGCGACGTAGGGCTGATCAGCTTCGTGCTGGTCAAGGCGGTGGAAAACCTGGCCATCCGCACCATCGACGCACCGGCCGAGCGCATCCCGTTCACCGACTTCCTGGACCTGCCCGTCATCGAGGATGACGCCTACCTGAACCTGATCGCCTGCCCCAGCGGCACGCTGGCCGGCGCACCGCTGCACGGCACGATCACCACCATCTGGAGCTGACGCCATGCCCATCCAATCCATGGACGCCATCATCGCGTCACTGTCTGGCGGCAAGTTCTTCCGCAGCGACTTCAACAAGAACACCTTGCCCGCCACCGCGCAGGCCGCCGGCCAGTGGTACGACCTCAGCACCGGCGGCGGCAACCCCATCCAGTCCAGCGTGATCGGCGCTGGCACCAACCTGACGTTCCAGGCGCTGAGTGATTCCACCAGCATCAGCGCCGCCACAGCCGCGCTGGGTGGCAGCATCGCCACCACCACGTTTACCGACACCACGCATGGCTCGGGGCGCTTCACCGTGGGCACGCTGCTGACCGGCACCGGCGTGGCCGCAGGCACCTACATCACCGCGCTGGGCACCGGCACCGGCGCCAACAACGGTGGCACCTACACCGTCAACATCAGCCAGACGGTGACGGCGCAGACCATCACCGGCACGCAGACGCCCAACGGCATCGACCACGGCGGCAACGTCAGCACCGATGTGAAGCACATCGCCAACGTGTCGGCGTTCAGCGCCGCGGCCACCACCGCGCCGGCCGTGCTGATGCTGATCGACCAGGTGGCCGTGTTCCCCATCAGCACGGTGACGACCACCGGCGCGCAGACGCTGCTGGGCACGCAGACACTGCCGCGCTACGCTGACGGCAAGGGCCTGCGCGCCTACCTGGTGCCCAGCGTGGTGATGGGCGCCGGCACGCCCACGGTGCAGCTCAGCTACACCAACACCGCCAGCGTGGCGGGGCGGCTGACACCGGCCGCGCCGTCGCTGCCCATCATCAATGCCACGTCGCCGGTGGGGGCCATCCCCTACAGCGGCACCGGCGTGGGCAAGTACGGGCCGTTCCTGCCGATGGCCGCTGGCGACGCGGGCATCCTGTCGGTGCAGTCGGTCAACTTCAGCGCCACCATGACCAGCGGCTGCATGAACCTGGTGTTGTGCCGCCCGCTGCTGACGCTGCCCATCACCACCGTGGGCGTGGCCGCCGAGCGCGACCTGCTCAACCAGCTGCCCAGCCTGCCGCGCGTGTTCGACGGCGCCAACCTGCAGTGGCTGATGTACGCCGGTGCCAACACGCCGGTCAACAGCGCCTTCTACGGCAACCTCGACTTCCTCTGGGGCTGATGTGCTGCTGGGCAACTATTCGGTGTTGAACAAGGGGCCGGGCCGGTTCTTTGGTGGCAGCACCACCAGCGCCGAGGTGCAGGTGCCCAGCAACTGGCAGAAAAGCGGCGCGGCGCGCAACAGCCTGTACGTCAGCGGGGCCACCACCGCGCTGGTGCTGTACGCCATCCCCAGCGGCAACTATGCCGGCAGCACCTGGATGCTGCCGCAGAAAAGCGGCGAGATGAGCAGCCGCAACGACATGGTGATGTCGTTCACCGCCGGCGCATCGGGCCTGCGCGGTGTCACCACCACCGGCACGGCCACCATGGCGTTCCCGGTGGCCGACATGACCGGCGGGCTGATCACCTCGGGCGCCGGCTCGGCATCGTTTGCCATCAACGGCAACGGCAACCTGCTGGCATCGCTGAGCGCGGTGGGGTCGGCCAGCCTGAGCATCAACACCAACACGCCGATCCTGGGCGCCAAGGCCGACCTGGTGGCCACGGCGCTGATGACCTTCAGCGGCACGCTGGTGCCGTATGCCGTGGGCAACATGCAGGGCAGCACCATCAGCGCCGCCGAGCTGACCACCGACGCCATCGCCGGTGCGGTGTGGTCCAGGGTGGTCGAGGCCGGCTACAGCGCCGAGCAGATCCTGCGCCTGGTGGCCGCGCATGCAGCGGGCGCCGCCACCGGCCTGGAAGGCGGCAACCCGCAGTTCTACGGGCTGGACGGCAGCACGGTGCGCATCGACGGCGCCTACGCCGCCGGCAACCGCACCATCGACGCACTGAACGGCGGGGCCTGACAGCCATGGCCTGGGCGGGCGGCTACGCCGGCCAGTGGGCTGGCCAGTGGTACGGCGCCACCGGCACCGCCCCGCCGGGCACGCTGACGGGCAGCGCGTTCTTCGTGTTCAACGCCACTGGCCAGGCCACGGCGCTGGCCAGCATCAGCGGCAGCGCCAGCATCAACCTGCAGGCCTATGCGCTGGTGGCCGTGGCCGCTGACCGCTTCAACTACGGCGCCGTGCTGCGCGGCCCGGCTGGGGCCGACAACGCGCGCCTGGGCCGCATGGCGCTGCGCACCCGGCGCCGCTGACCTGTCGCATTTTTCCCCCTGATCTGAAACCACCCCGCCCGCAACCATGCGGGCATGAGCAGCAACCCCGCCCACCTCTCCGCGCCGGCCACCGCGCTGCGCCCCGGCACCCGGGTCGAGCGGTTCCTGAGCGTCGAGCGCGCCGCGGTCAACGCCGAGGCCCGCACCGTCGAGCTGAGCTTTGCCAGCGAGCTGCCCTACCAACGCTGGTGGGGTGTCGAGGTGCTGGACTGCAGCGCCCGCGCCGTGCGCCTGTCGCGCCTGATGAGCGGCGCCCCCCTGCTGTGGAACCACGACACCGATGAGCAGATCGGCGTGGTCGAGTCCGTGAGCATTGGCGCCGACCGGGTGTGCCGTGCCGTGGTGCGCTTTGGGAAGAGCGCCGACGCCGAGGAAGTCTTCCAGGACGTGGTGGATGGCATCCGCCGCAACGTCTCGGTGGGCTACCTCATCCATGAGGCTGAGCTGGTCAAGGTCGAGGGCGACCCCAACCAGGGCGACAGCCAGGCCGACACCTACCGCGTGACCGACTGGGAGCCCTACGAGGTCTCCCTGGTCTCTGTGCCCGCTGACCCCTCCGTGGGCGTGGGCCGCAACGCGGAAGACGACCCGCGCCAACCCGCACCCCAGGCCGTGCTGGCCAACACCGTGGCCCCCACCCCCCCCCCCCCCCCCCCCCCCCCCTCCG
>JARXAJ010000091.1 GCA_029865965.1 Aquabacterium sp. | reverse complement strand
GCGCGGCCGATGCGGGCATCGTCGACATTCACTGCATTGGCGATGGCGGTGGCCGCGGCGTCGGCCTGGGCGGCGGTGGCGGCCAGCACCGTCACGCTGTCGGCAATGCCCAGCGACTGGCTGCGGCCGCGCCAGCCGCTGGTGGCCACGCCGCGCACCGGGCTGGCATGCTGCACGCTGAAGCCCGCATCGGTGCGCCATGTCCCCGCCACGGTGCGTGCCAGCGCGTCGGCATCGAAGCGAGACAGATCGGCCACCAGGCCGACCCTGGCCGACTGCCCGGGCGCCAGATGCAGGGCGATGTCGCCACCGTTGTTGACCCAGGCGCGGGTGATGCCGGGCCGCTGGTAGTGGGCGATCAGCTCCTGCGCCACCGCGCCGGCCACGGCGGCCATCGGGGTGATGAAGCCTTGGGCGGCTTGGCGCAGCGGCGCACAGGCCTGCCACATGCGGCGCGCCACCACGCCCTGCAGCGGGTTGGCGCCACCGGCGGCCACAGGCTGGCGCAGCAGCGGCAACTCAGCCACCAGTTCAGCCAGCAGAGGCTGGAAGCGCGCCCAGGCAGCGGCATGCGCGGCATCCACCGCCTGCGTTTCACCCTCAGCGGCGCTGACGATGTCGATCGGGCCGTGGTGGAAGTGCAAACGCCCACCCGACAGCTGGCCGCGCTGGGCGCCTGAGCAGGAGGCAAGCGGACGCCGCGGAACCGGCTCTGCCGGGCTGCTGGCGGCGCCCCCCTGGGGGGGAGCGCCGAAGGCGCTTTGGGGGGGGGACACGTCAGCCGAGCATGGGCGGCTGGCCCAGCGGCCAGGCATTGCCCGGCAACGGGTCGATGGTGCGGCGGGCCGCCGGCGCACCATCGGCATGCCAGCTGCCGGTGGCCAGGGCCTGGGCCAGCGGCCGCACATAGGCCATGTGGCCACCCAGCGCCTGGTAATCGGCCAGACGCATGCTGAACTCGATGGGCGCCACGATGGCCGGCGTGGGCACGGTGCCGAAGCTGCTGGCCGGCATGCGCAGCACGTCCACCATCACGGTGATGCCGCCACCGGGCCACACATAGGCCGGCGCGCCGCCGCAGGTGACATTGACCAGGCTCTGCTTGATGGCCTGGGTCAGGCGCACCGGGTTGTCCGTCACGCCGGCCCGCAGGCTGCCACCGGCGCCGGCCACGAACAGCACGCTGCACAGCGCCGGCTCGCAGTTCTCGCCGATGCGGTCGACGATGGCCTGCACCGCCGCCGGCATCGACCCCGGCTGCGGCTGCAGCGCGGCATCCAGTGTGAACCAGGCGGCATGCTCGCCGGTGGTGCTGACCATCAGCAGGCGCTGGCCGGGCCAGGCGTCATCGGCATCCCAGGGCGCCAGGATGGACAGCGGGTCGGCGATGTCGGTGCCGCCCCAGCCGGTGCCGGGGTTGGCCACCTGGAAATAGCGGCCCGGGGTGCTCTTGCGGCCGCGGATCTGCAGGCCCGACCGGCGCAGGCCCAGGCAGCGGCCGGCCTGGTGCTCGGTGAGCACGCCGGTGATGTGGTCGTCGACCACCACCACCTCGTCGACCAGGTCGGCAAACTGCTGCGCGAAGATGCCGATGGTGGCCGACCCGCAGCCCAGGCGCATGCGCTGCTCGGGCACGCCGTTGACCACTGGCGCGGCACCCGCCTGCACCCGCACCTGGGCGCCGCCGTCGATGGTCAGGTCCACCGCCTGCCGGTTGCCCAGCGCGGCCATCATGTCCACCGTGACGCGGCCTTCCTTCTTGCTGCCGCCGGTGATGTGGTGCACACCGCCCAGGCTCAGCATCTGGCTGCCGTACTCCGCCGTGCTGACATGGCCCACCACCTCGCCGTTGCAGCGCACATCGGCCTGCTCGGGGCCCAGCCAGCGGTCGGTGTCGATCTTCAGCTTCAGGCTGCAGTAGCTGAAGATGCCCTCGGTCACCACCGTCACCATGTCCACGCCCTGGGCCTGGCTGGCCACGATGAAGGGCGCGGGCTTGTAGTCGGGGTAGGTGGTGCCGGCACCGACGGCGGTGATGAAGAGCTCGGGCGCATCGGCGTCCTGCACCAGCGGCGCGCTGCCGGCGGGCACGAAGGGCACCAGGTCAGCGCCAGCCACATCACCCTGGGCGGCGT
Source organism: Aquabacterium sp. (assembly GCA_029865965.1). GTDB lineage: Bacteria > Pseudomonadota > Gammaproteobacteria > Burkholderiales > Burkholderiaceae_C > Pseudaquabacterium. The sequence continues at coordinate 12,136 of JARXAJ010000091.1, read as the reverse complement.
CCAGCCGACGGCGCACCAGCAGCACCGGGTCGACCCGCACCAGCACGCCGGCGCGGTTGGCATAGCGGTCGCAGGCGCCCACCTTGCCGTCGCTGATCTGGCACAGCACCGGGCAGGCATTGCATTCGATCTTGTGCGCGGCCATGCGCTGATTGCGCGGTGCGGCCTGCCAGGCGGCCGGCGGCAGTGCGGCAGCCGCCGCCGCGCCTTCGCCCAGGCCGTCGGTCATGGTGTGCTCATGCTCGGACATCCGTGCCCCTGTGCTGATCCAGAACAAGCCCCTTGCGCCGTCAACACACCCCGGGACAACCCGGTGCCTGAGGCACAATCCACACCAAGCAAGCGGGCCCTGGTTTCATGTAGCGCCTGCTAAATCAAGATGTAGCCGATGCTACATTCAGGGCCAAGGCCATGCAAGCGCGTACTGCTGTCACAGCACCGCGCCAGGGTGGTGAACGGGCTGCATTCCCTCTGAACCTTGCCGCACCACCATGAGCGCCTTCAACGAAGAAACCGTCCTCACCGTCCACCACTGGACCGACCGGCTGTTCAGCTTCACCACCACCCGCGGCACCACGCTGCGCTTCAAGAACGGCCACTTCACGATGATCGGCCTGCGGGTGGACGGCAAGCCGCTGCTGCGGGCCTACAGCGTGGTCAGCGCCAACTATGAAGACACGCTGGAGTTCCTCAGCATCAAGGTGCAAGACGGCCCGCTGACCAGCCGGCTGCAGCACATCCAGCCGGGCGACAAGGTGATCGTCGGCAACAAGCCCACCGGCACCCTGCTGATCGATTACCTGCTGCCGGCCAAGCGCCTGTACCTGATGGGCAGCGGCACCGGGCTGGCGCCGTTCATGAGCATCATCCGCGACCCCGACACCTACGAGAAGTTCGAACAGGTGGTGCTGGTGCACGGCGTGCGCGAGGTGGCCGAGCTGGCCTACCACGACACCATCACCCAAGAGTTGCCCAAGCATGAGTTCCTGGGCGAGATGGTGAGCAAACAGCTGCTGTACTACCCCACCGTCACACGGCAGGCGTTCAAGAACACCGGCCGCATCACCGACCTGCTGGACTCCGGCAAGATGTTTGCCGACCTGGGCCTGCCCAACATCAACCCGGCCGAAGACCGGGTGATGATCTGCGGCAGCCCCGCGCTGCTGAAGGACCTGAAGGCGCTGCTGGAAGCGCGCCATTTCAAGGAAGGCAACACCTCCACGCCGGGCGAGTACGTGATCGAGCGCGCCTTCGTCGAGCAGTGACAGGTTGCGGGCTGCGCTGAACGCCTGACGCCATGGCCACCGCCACCCGCAAGGCCATCAAGACAACCAAGGCCGCGGCCAAGCGCGGCAGCCGACCGGGCAAGGCAGCAGCCGCCCGCCCCGATGGCGACCGCCCGGCCGGCGTGCGCGCCCTGGCCGCCCAGGCCACCCGCGAAGCCATCCTGCGCGCCGCCACCAAGGTGTTTGCCCGCCACGGCTTTGCGGGCGGCCGCATCGAGCAGATCAGCAAGGCGGCGAAGTCTTACGACCGGATGATCTACTACTACTTCGGGTCGAAGGAAGGCCTGTTCATCGCGGTGATCGAGGACACCTACCGCCGCTTCAATGAGGCCGAGCAGGGCCTGGTGCTCGACACCAACCGGCCGCTGCTGGCGCTGGACGCGATGATCCGCTTCGTCTGGACCTACTACCAGAAGAACCCCGAGTTCATCACCCTGCTCAACAGCGAGAACCTGCTGCGCGGCAAGCACATTGCCAAGAGCGTGCGGGCCAAGGACTATTCGTCCCCCGCTCTGGCCATCACCGACACCGTGCTGCAGGCCGGCATCGCCCAAGGCCTGTTCCGCCCTGCGCTGAATGCGCGCGACCTGTACCTGATGATCGCCTCGATGGCCTACTTCTACCTCAGCAACCGCTTCACGCTGTCGTCGTTCCTGGGCGAGAACCTGGAAGCACCCGCCGCGCTGGCGCACTGGGAGGCCTTCGTCATCGACGCGGTGCGCCGCGCCATCTGCGTGGCCCCGCCGGCAGCTTGAGGCATCGGCGCACTTCATGTAGCCTTTGCTACACCAACAACGGAGATCGGCAATGGCAGATGTGGCAGCAGGTGGCAAGTCGGGCAAGGTGGTGATCCGCAACATTGGTCTGTTGCTGTCGGGCGATCTCGACATGCCGATCCTGGACGCCGACACCATCGTGGTGGTCGACGGCATCATCACCCAGGTGGGCCGCGAAAAAGACTGCGACACCGCCACGCCCGACACCCTGGTCGACGCCCGCGGCACCTGCGTGGCGCCCGGCCTGATCGACAGCCATGTGCACCCGGTCTTCGGCGACTGGACCCCGCGGCAGAACCAGATCGGCTGGATCGACAGCACGATGCACGGCGGCGTCACCACGATGGTCAGCGCCGGCGAGGTGCACCTGCCCGGCCGGCCCAAGGACATCGTCGGCCTGAAGGCCCTGGCCATCACCGCCCAGCGCGCCTTCGACAACTTCCGCCCCGGCGGCGTCAAGGTGCTGGCCGGCGCGCCGGTCATCGAGAAGGGCATGGTCGAGAGCGACTTTGCCGAGCTGGCTGCCGCCGGCGTCAAGCTCCTGGGCGAGGTGGGCCTGGGCTCGGTGAAGGCCGGCTACGAGGCCAAGGAGATGGTGGCCTGGGCGCGCAAGCACGGCATCCAGAGCACCATCCACACCGGCGGGCCCAGCATCCCGGGGTCGGGCCTGATCGACAAGGACGTGGTGCTGGAAGCCGACGCCGACATCATCGGCCACATCAATGGCGGCCACACCAGCCTGCCCGAGCGTGATGTGTGCACGCTGTGCGAGAAGAGCAGCCGCGCCATCGAGATCGTGCACAACGGCAACGAGCGCGTCGCGATCGCTGCCGCGCAAGCGGCCATGCAGCTGAAGTGCCCGCACCGGGTGATCCTGGGCACCGACGGGCCGGCCGGCTCGGGCGTGCAGCCTTTGGGCATGCTGCGCCTGGTGGCCCTGCTGTCCAGCCTCGGCGGCATCCCGGCCGAGCTGGTGTTCTGCTTTGCCACCGGCAACACCGCGCGCCTGCGCAGCCTGAACTGCGGGCAGATCGAGCCCGGGCGCGACGCCGACTTCGTCTTCATGGACCGCGCCCAGCACACCGCCGGCCGCACCCTGCTGGACAGCGTGCAGCTCGGCGACATCCCCGGCGTGGGCATGGTGATGATCGACGGCATCGTGCGCTGCGGCCGCAGCCGCAACACGCCGCCGGCGATGGAAGTGCCGGTGGTGGTGGGCCATTGACCAGGGTGCGCATGCATCCGGCCCGGGCGCGCAGCACGCCACGCCCGGTGCAGATTGGCCGCTCAAGATCGGTGCCAGGCTACCGATAAAACATGGGTTGTTCCACCGCCTGACCGCGCGGCGCCAGACCGCTGGGCGACAGCTGCGGCCAGCCGCCCATCCTCTGTCGGAGCACTCTCCATGAAGCCGTCGAACCGCCGCAGTTTCGTCATCCACCTGGCCGCCGCTGGCGGCGCCATCGCCTGTGGCCGCGCCGTCGCCGCCCCCAAGAAGTTCGAGGAGAGCGAGCCCAAGGCCGTCTCCCTGGGCTACAAGCATGACTCGGCGCAAGTCGACAAGGCGCGCTTCCCCAAGCACACCGCCGCCGAGAAGTGCAACAACTGCATGGCCTGGCTGGGCAAGGCCGGCGACCCCTGGGCCGAGTGCGACCTGACAGCTGACCGCATGGTGGCCACTGGTGGCTGGTGCAGCTCGTATGTGAAGACCTGACCCACCGCGCAGCAGCGGCCCGGGCCCTGCATCAGGGCCGCTGCGTGACCGGTGCAGCGCCTGCCGCCAGGCGGTTGCTGCGCACCCAGCCGGTGGCCTCGCCACCGGTGCGCGGATTGCGGTACCACACCGCTGTGTAACCCGCCAGCGCCCGGTCAGCCTCGACCGGCTCACCCGGCAGGATGAACACACCCTGCATGCGGCAGCTGGCATCGGGCGCCGCATGGAACTGCAGCCGCCCGCTGCCCACCACCCGCAGACCCGCGTTGCCAGGTGGCACCGGCGTGCCCTTCTCCAGTGCGGCCAGCGACAGTTGCATGCAATCGGCATCGGCCACCACCACTGGCGCGGACGGCGCGGGGGCCGCAGCCACAGCCGGCGCCCGCCCGGTGGCAACCGTGGCCAGAGCCTTGGCCGCCTCGGCAGTGATGGGCTGCAACCTGCCAGACCGCACCCAGCCACTGGCCTCGCCACCAGTGCGCGGATTGCGGTACCACACCAGCGTGTAGCCGGCGATCTCGCGGGCCGCCTCCACGGGTTCCCCGCTCAAGGCAAAGATGCCTTGCATCACGCAACCCGCGTCGGGTGCCGAATGGAACTGCACCCGCCCGCCGCCGGTCAACTGGCGGTTGACCGAAGCCTCGGGGATGCGCGTTGCAGCCCGGGTGTTGCTGGCTGCCAGATGCACGCAGTTGGGTTCGCCCGGCGCCAGCGCAGCGATGGCTGGTGCCGCAGCACGGGCCATCCCTTCAACCGCCGACGCGGGCAGACCAGGCTGCGGCGCCGAGGCAGGCACGTCAGCGGCTGGCACCGGTGACGGCGCCAGCGCGGCCCCGGCAACCGAGCCCGGCGTCGTGGCCACCCACAGCGCAGGGTAGTAGCGGGCGGTCTGCGCCCCGTACAGCGGCTTGCTGGCACCCTGGTGGCAGGTGGCGCAATGCACCTTGGCTGCATCGCCGCCCGGCCCAAGCCGGCCCGCCGGCACCGCCGGAAAGTTGGGGGTCAGCGGCTCGATGTAACTGATGTTCAGGTCGCGCACCATGCGGATGCCGTGCCACGCGGTGGCCCGCTGCGGCAGGCTTTGCGGCCAGCTGTCAAAAGACCGGGTGTTGTGGCAGAAGGTGCAGTTCACGCCCAGCGACTTGGAGATGTGCACCATCAGCGCGAAAGTGTGCTCGGCCTGCTTGGTCGAATGGCGGTTGGCAGCCGCGCCGCTCTGGGCCATGGCCACACTGCCGTTGACCCGGATGTCCAGGTTGTTCAGCAGGTAAGGCGTGAACGGGTCGGACGGCAGGGACGCGTACGCCACCGATGGGGCAGGTGCGTTCTGCCCGGCCAGGTCGCCCATGACCGCGCTGGCGTTCTTGCGGTCCTGGGGCTTGAACCACACCAACCTGGGCACCGGGTTGCCGCGGTGGCAGGTGTAGCAGGTGACGCCGGTGTTGGCGATGTGCGCCTGCCAGTCGGTGTTGAGGTGGCGCACCATCTGGATCATGCGGCGCGCCACCACCTTGGTGTACTTGGCATCGCTGGCGAAGTCGCCGTCCACATGGCAGTGTGCGCAACTCTGCTGCGGCGACACCCAGGCGGTGATGGCGTTCATCGTGCGGCCGAACTCGCCGATGGTCAGTTCACCCAGCACCTGCACGTTCTTGTAGGTGGCGCCAGCCAGCGGGGCGTTCTCACGCACCCGGGCGGGTCGGGCGATCTCAGGGGCCGCATGCAATGCGGCTTGGGCCTCCAGGGCCTTCAGGTTGTCGACCTGGGCCATGCCTGTGCCGCGGTAACCCTTCTGCGCAGCGGCCAGCGGCGGGCGCTCGCAGCCTGCCACCAGCAACGCCAGGCCGACCACACCAATGCAGACTGCCCTGTTGAACGCGCGCATGCGGCGGGTCTTCCGTCAGGCTGACGGGTTGACAGGTGATCGCGCCAGACGCCAAGCCGGTGCACCCATTCCCCGCACGGCCCGTGTCGACCACCGCAGCCCGATGTTCGAATGCGTGTCATCTTAGCGTGACACCGGGTCATGTCCATGCAAAGTCTCGCCAGAACGACGCCAGGCGTACCAGCAGATGCCGCAGGCTGGCCCCAGCGCGCCTTGGTCATGCGCCGGCAGCCCGGCTTCAGGCCGGCTGCAGCTTGAAGGCGCCCACCATCCGCAGCAGGCGGTCGGCCTGCTGGCGCAGGCTTTCGGCCGCTGCGGCCGACTGTTCCACCAGCGCGGCGTTCTGTTGCGTCACCTGATCGAGCGCGGACACTGCATCGCCGATCTGGTCGATGCCCGAGGTCTCCTGGTGGCTGGACTGGCTGATCTCGCCGATCATCGCCGTGACCCGCTGCACCCGGCCGACGATGTCGTCCATGGTCACGCCAGCGCCCTGCACCAGGCGAGAGCCGGCCTCCACCCGCTCCACGCTGGCGTGGATCAGGGTCTTGATCTCGCGTGCTGCGTCGGCACTGCGCTTGGCCAGGCTGCGCACTTCGCTGGCCACCACCGCAAAGCCCCGGCCCTGCTCGCCGGCACGGGCGGCTTCCACCGCCGCATTCAAGGCCAGGATGTTGGTCTGGAAGGCGATGCTGTCGATCACGCCAATGATGTCGACCACCCGCTTGCTGCTGTCGGCGATCTCGCGCATGGTCAGCACCACCTGGCCCACCACCGCACCGCCCTTGCTGGCGGCAGCGCTGGCGCCGTCGGCCACGCTGCGGGCCTGCACGGCGGTGTCGGCGTTGTTGCGGGCCGTCACGCGGATCTCTTCCATCGACGCGGCCGTCTGCTGCAGGCTGGCGGCCTGGCGCTCGGTGCGCATGCTCAGGTCGGCATTGCCGGCGGCGATCTCGCCGGTGCCGGTGGCGATGCTCTCGCTGCCCGCACGCACATCGGCCACCACCGACGCCAGGCGCTGGCGCATGTCGTCCAGCGCATGCAGCAGATCGCCCAGTTCGTCCTTGCGGCGGGTGCTGTCCTGGCGCGTCAGGTCGCCGCCAGCCACAGTGCGTGCCATGGCCACCGCTACGCCCAGAGGCCGGGTGATGGAGACCGTCACCAGCCAGGCCACGACGATGCCGCCCACCAGCGACAAGCCCACCAGGCCCAGCATCCACAGCTTGGCGCGGGCAAAGTCCTGCTCGGCGTCCTGCACGAATTCACGGCTGGTCTTGTCCTGCAGGCCGGCCATGGTCTGCAGCACGATGATCCAGCGCGCCTGCTTCGGCCGCACCCGCTCCATCAGGAAGGCGATCGCTGCCGCACCGTCTTCAGCCTGGCCGAGTTCGGCCGCCTTGGCCATCAGCGGTGTGGTGCTGGTGTCGGCGCGCTCCATGGCTTCGAGCAGGGCCTTCTCGGCCTCGGAGGCATCGAACTGCTTGATCAGGCCCAGCAGCTTGGCGTAGGCATCCGCATAGTCCTTGCCAGCCTTGTCGATGGCGTCGAGTTCCTGCTTCTTCAGGTCCGGGTCGCTCAGCATGGCCAGGTTGCGCAGCGCGATCGCACGCTGGCTCACCGCATAGATCATCCTGGTGACCTGGGCGATCTGCTGGTTGTTGCTCTGGGTCACATGCGCCAGGCGGTCCTTCATGTCGACCATGCGCAAGGCCGAATAACCGGCCAGCACCAGCATCAGCACGAACACACCGCTGAAAGCCAGGGTCAACCGTGTGCGGATGCGCAGGTTCAGCAGCGGGGACAGCAGGAAGTCAAACCTGGGGCGTCGGTCAGCAAGGTGCATCGGGGGGGCTCCGTCAATCTGGTGGACGGGCCGGCAGTGGCCCACAGCGGCAGGTCAACGCGACCGGCCACAGCAGGTCTTCGGTCAGACATGAAACGCACTGTTGTGGGGATCCCTCGATGGTCTTGATCAGCCAGGCACGCAAGCGCGTTGCGACTTGTCCGATGTCAAGGCAACGGGCGATCTGGGACGCGCGTGCTCAAGCCAGGGTGGCAGGTGGCCGATATGCCGGCACCACCGCCCGCCATTGCTTGGCAAGGCGGGCCACCCGTTGATTCCCAGGACTTTCCATGAAGCCACGTCATGCCACCGCAGTTCTTCTGGGCTGCCTGTGCCTGCCGGCGCTGGCCCAGTTCCAGACCCCGGAAGCCGCGATCAAGTACCGCCAGGGCGCCTTCAGCGTGATGGGCGCTCACTTCAGCCGTCTGGCGATGATGACGCAGGGCATCCAGCCCTTCGATGCCAAGTCGGCCACCGAGAACGCCGAACTGGTGGGCAACCTGGCGCGCCTGCCGTTCACCGCCTTCGGGCCGGGCACCGACAAGGGGGCGCCCAACCGATCCAGGGACGAGGTCTGGAAGGAGGCAGCCAAGTTCAAGGCGGCTGCCGAGAAGATGGTGGCCGACGTCGGCAAGCTGGAAGCAGCAGCCAAGGGTGGCGACTTCGAGACGCTGAAGGCGGCCGTGGGCGTGGTAGGCAAAAGCTGCAAGTCCTGCCACGACGACTTCCGCGGCGCCCGGCGCGAGTAGGTTGCCGCCCGCCCGGTCAGTCGAAGCTGATGGCGCCGATGTGCGCCACGCTGTGGCCCTGGGTGTTGTCGGCGTCCCCGGCGATCGCCACGCCCACCAGCGGCACCGGCGCGGGCGCCTCGTCACCGAACAGGCGCAGGAAGTCGGCCCGCACATCACGCTGCTCGGTCTGCCAGGTGTGCAGCGGTGACTCGGGCCCGCGCAGCACGATCAGGCGCACACGGCGGGTGTAGGCGTTGTCGAGCACGGTGCCCGGCGCCAGCCGTGCGTCCCAGACATAACAGACGCTGGCAGCGGGCAGTTGATCGCCGGCGCGCAGGCGGGCGATGCGCAGCACCTGGCGCTCGACGAAGGGCACGGCGGTGATGGGCAGGTCGAACAGCACGCACACCTTCAGCGGGCTGTCATCGCCGTCCTTGCGGCGCAGGTCGGCGGCCGGGTTCGGCGTGTCCAGCCGCCAGCGCCAGCGCAGCAGGTGCGCGCCGGGCTGGTCGCGCAAGGCATGCACCAGGTTGCCGTAACTGGCAGCGGCGTCTACCCGCAACACCCGCTGACCGTCCAGGTCGACCACGCTGTAGCGGGTGGCCGGCAGGCCCTGCCTGGGCAGGCCCACCACTTGCCAGGGCGGCTGTGGCGCGCCACCGGAGCCCGCCAGTGGGGCCAACACCGGCGCGCCCGCCTGCGCGGCGGCAGCTGTGCCCAAGGCCAGGCCCACCAGCAGGCGGCGCAGCAGCGCCTGGGTCATGCCTGCACCCCAAAAGCCAGCCAGCCCGCCCGCAACCGCGCCACCAGCGTCAACCCGCACAAGGCGGCAAAGCCCAGCGCCAGTGGGGCAAACGCCGCTGGCCACAGGCACATCAACATGAAGCAGGCCAGGGTTTCGCCAGCTTCGGTCAGCCCGCCTAGGTAGTACAGGCCCTTGCCCGGATAGGCCAGGCTCTTCAGCCCGCGCCGCTCGGCCAGCACCGCAAACGCCAGGAAGCTGCTGCCGGTGCCGATGAAGGCGGCCAGCAGCACGGCGGCGGCCAGCGCATTGGCCGGCGGATCAGCCAGCGCGAAGGCCAGCGGGATGCTGGCGTAGAACAGGAAGTCGAGCGTGATGTCGAGAAACGCACCGCGGTCGGTGGGCTTTGTGAGCCGGGCCACCGCGCCATCGAGGCCGTCGGCCAGCCGGCTGGCCAGGATCAGCGCCAGGCCGGCCAGCGGCAGCTGCAGCGCGATGCATGCCGCACCCGCCAGACCGACTGCAAAGCCGGCCCAGCTGACCTGGTCGGCCCGCACACCGCACCGCACCAGGCCGCGTGCCAGCGCTGACAGGCCCGGCGCGATCAGGGCCTGCGCACGGCGGTCGAACATGCGGTGGCAGTGGCGGTGGGCATCACCGCCGGATCATCGCACCGGCGCGGCGCAGGGCGTCAGCGCGGGGCCATGCGGATGGCGCCGTCGATGCGCACGCTTTCGGCATTCATGTAGCCGTTGGTGATCATGAACTCGGCCAGCGCGGCGTATTCGGCCGGGTCGCCCAGGCGCTTAGGGAACGGCACCGACGCGGCCAGCGCTTCCTTCACCTTGTCGGGCGCGCCCTGCAGCAGCGGGGTGTTGAACAGGCCCGGCAGGATGGTGTTGACGCGGATGTTCTCGGCCATCAGGTCGCGGGCGATCGGCAGCGTCATGCCCACCACGCCGGCCTTGCTGGCCGAGTAGCTGGCCTGGCCCATCTGGCCATCCTGCGCGGCCACGCTGGCGGTGTTGACGATGGCACCGCGGTCGCCGTCAGGCAAGACGGGCAGGGTCAGCATGCCCGCCGCGCTCTTGGCGATGCAGCGGAAGGTGCCGATCAGGTTGATCTGGATGATGCGTTCGAAGTTGGCGGTGGGGAAGGCCTTGATCTCGCCGGTGGCCTTGTCGCGGCCGGCGGTCTTGATGGCGTTGCCGGTGCCCGCGCAATTGACCAGGATGCGCTCTTGCCCGATGGCCGCGCGCGACTTGACGAAGCCGGCATCGACCGACTCTTCCTTGGTCACGTCGACCAGGCAGAACACGCCGCCCAGTTCAGCGGCCAGCGCTTCACCGGCGGTGGCGTTCAGGTCGAACAGGGCCACTTTCACGCCCTGGGCCGCCAGGCGGCGGGCGGTGGCTGCGCCCAGGCCGGACGCGCCCCCGGTGATGACGGCGGAAATGGTGGAGTCGAGTTTCATGGCGGAGCCTTGCCGATTGGATGGGACAGGCCCGCACCCTATCCAGCCAGGCGTTGGGCGGCCATCGTCTGAATCGACGAAGTTGCTGCGGCCGATCAGCCCGGGCTCAAGCTGCCGGCGCCGGGCGGCGGATGCGGATCAACCCCTCCTGCGCCACGCTGGCCACCAGGGCGCCATCACGCCGCCACAGGCTGCCTCGGCAAAAGCCGCGGGCCCCGCTCAGGCTGGGTGAATCGCTCTGGTAGAGCAGCCAGTCGTCGAAGCGGAAGTCGCGGTGGAACCACATCGCATGGTCCAGGCTGACGCCCTGCACATTGCCCTGCTGCCAGCTCAGGGCATGCGGGCGCATGGCCACGCTCATCAGGCTCCAGTCGCTGGCATAGGCCAGCAGGGCCTGGTGCAGCAGCGGGTCGTCGGGCAGCGGGTGCGGCGCGCGCATCCAGTGCAGGGCCTGGGCCGGCATCGGCACCGGTGCAAACGGGTCGATCGGGTTGACGGCGCGGCTCTGCATCGGCTGGGCTTGCTGCAGGTATTGCTGGCGCCAGGCGGGCATGCGGTCGGCCATGCGGCGGTCGCGCTGGTGGTCGTCTTCCAGGCTTTCGGGCGGCGGCGCGTCGGGCATGCCGTCCTGGTGAGTGGGCCCGCCCTCGCGCTTCTGGAACGACGCCGACATGTGGAAGATGGGCTGGCCATGCTGGATGGCCACCACCCGCCGGGTGGTGAAGCTGGCGCCGTCGCGGATGCGGTCCACGTCGTACACAATGGGCCTGGCCTTGTCGCCGGCACGCAGAAAGTAGCCATGCAGTGAGTGCACCTGCTGGCCGTCGGCCACGGTGCGGCCGGCCGCCATCAGCGCCTGGCCCAGCACCTGGCCGCCAAACACCGCCTGGCCGCCGTGGTCGCGGCTGCGGCCGCGAAACAGGTTGTGCTCCAGCGGCTCCAGGCGCAGCAGGTCGACCAGGTCGAGCAGGGCCTGGCGGGTGTCGTTGTCGGGGGCGCTGTGGGCGGCGGCGTCATTGCCGTCGGCGGTGGGGGACGGGCTGGCAAGGGAAGCATCGGACATGGTGTCCCGATTGTGCCGGGCCCCTGCGGGGGGCTGGGCCAGAATCCTGGGTGATGCCTCCTCTGTCCGCACCCGGCGCCGTGGCCGGGCCCCTGTCGTCCAAGCTCAGCCCGCCCCAGTCGCAGCCGCGCCAGGTGCTGCGCCAGGCCGTGGTGCGCCGCATGGCCGACGCCGGCGGCGTCAAGCTGCTGCTGGTGCGGGCACCGGCAGGCTTCGGCAAGACCACCGCCATGGTGCAGGCCCGTGAGCAACTGGCCGCCAACGGCGTGGCCACCGCCTGGCTGACGCTGGAACGCACCGACAATGACGCGCCGCGCTTCCTGGCCTGCCTGCAGCAGGCGGTGGCACAGATCGTCGGCCAGCCCGGCGCGCCAGCCACCCCGGCAGCCCCGGGCCCGGCCACACCGCTGGCAGTGGTGGACGCGCTGGCGCGCCACGGCGCACCGTTCGCGCTGTTCCTCGACGACTTCGAGCGGTTGAGCGAGCCGGCCGTGCTCAGCCTGGTGCGTGAGCTGATCCAGCACCTGCCGCGCCGCGGCCAGCTGGTGCTGGGCTCACGCAGCCTGCCCGACCTGGGCCTGGGCCGGCTGCGCGCCGCCGGCGCCCTGCTGGAGATCGACAC